>DASSBN010000077.1:0-15643 GCA_035698665.1 Gaiellaceae bacterium | reverse complement strand
GTGGGCTCCGCCGTGTACGGCATGTTGACGGCGCCCGGGATCCGGCCGGCCACGGGATCGATCGGCTCAACCTCGCCGCGGTAGCGCTCGGGGAGGCGCGCATCGACGACGACGAACTCCGGCTTCCCGAGCCGCGCTTCGATCTCCTCCGCCGAGACGACGTCGTCGTCGCGCGGGCGGAGGTGGAACTCGGCCGGCTCGACTCGCTCCTCGCCTGAGCGCAGCGGGCCGAGCCAGTCGTCGAGCCCGCCGCGCAGGACGGCGACGTCGTCGTGGCCGAAATGGCGTAGAAGCCACCAGAGCCGCGCCGCGCCGCCGTTCATGCCCTGGTCGTAGGCGACGACGAGCGTGTCGTCCCCGATTCCGGCCGCGCCGGCCGCGCGCGCGAAATCGTCGGGCGAGGGCAGCGGATGCCGGCCTCCCTCTGCCCCGCCCGGAGGCGCCGAGAGCTCCGTCTCGACATCGAGAAAGGACGCGCCCGGAATGTGCCCGGCGAGGTAGAGCTCACGGCCGGTCTCGGGATGCCCGAGCTCCCATCGGCAATCGACGAACTGCACCCGCATGTGAAGGGAGGCTAACCCGAGACGAGCTTGTAGACCGGGCCGGCGCCCGAGACCACGTAGAGATCGCCCTTGGAGTTCTCGCCGAACGAGTAGAGGAACGGAACGCTGAACCCGAGCGTCCTCCGATCGCGGAGCGTCCGTGCGTCAGCCGTCTTGATCCAGTTGCTGCCCTCGTCTCCGAAGAAGTAGCGGCCGCGCTGATGAGGCATGTTCGAGCCCCGGAACACGTAGCCGCCGATGACGGTCGAGCCGACGCCGCGGCCGTAGTCGTACTTGGGGAAGATCACCTCGCCGGGACCTTTGATGCCTTCGTCCTTCGACCCGCAGGTGTCGACGAGGTCTCCTTCGAAGTGATTCCAGCCGTAGTTCTCGGCCGGAAGACCGACCTTCGACGCCGGCAGGAAATCGACCTCCTCCCGGCGGATCTGGCCGACGTCACCGATGTAGATGTCGCCGGTCTTGCGGTCGAACGACCAGCGCCACGGGTTGCGGAGGCCGTAGCCGACGATCTTCCAGCCATTCGCGTCTTTGCGGAGCAGCTTGCCCAGCCTCGAATTCAGGTTTTGCGCGCTCTGAGCGGTATCGCAGCTGTCGCCTCCATCGCCGAGGCTGAGGTAGAGGTGGCCGTCGTGATACTGGAGCGTGCCTCCGTTGTGGTTGTCGAAGGGCTGGTTCTGCCGCAGCACCGTCTTCCGCGAACCGGCCTGCACATGCCCTCGGCCGCTGTTCAGCGTGTAGCGAACGACGCGGCTGTCCCCGTCGTTGTTCGTGTAGTAGACGAACAGCTTCCGCTCGACGATCACGGCCGAAAGAAGACCCTGCTCGCTGCCTCCGGAGACGTGCCCGTGAATGTCGAGGACGACGTTCCGATGGTTGCCCTTCTGCCGGCGAATGATCTCGCCGCCCTTCTGGACCACATAGAGCGTCGAACCAGGGACGCCTCGAGGAGCAAAGACCTGGATCGGCGTGTCGAAGTTCCCGACCAGGCGCTTCTTCACGGCGGCTGCGGGCGCGGCCGAGACCGCGAACACGAGCACAGCGACGAGAACCCCTAGGACCGAGCGGCGCATCGGCTTCACAGGCTAGCGGCCTGTCCGGCGGCCGCCTCCCCCTTCTTGGTCCAGTAGCGGACGAGACCCGCATACGACTGCCAGAGCGGCCCGGCCTGCGTGTAGGCGGCAGCGGTCTCGGAATCCGCACCCTCCCGGAGCTCCCGCTCGGCCGCCTCGACGAACTCCTCCTCGCTCGCGCCGCCGCGCACGCGTTCGGCCCATTCGCCAAGACGCGACCGCGTGCGCTCGATGTGGCCCGCCGGCTCCTCCACGATGCCGAAGTGCGGAAGACAGAGGCGCTTCGGCTTCCGCTCGGCGATCGAGTCGAGGGAGCGCTCCCAGGCCTCCAGGTCGACATCAGGAGGCGGACACACCGGCGCGATCACCGTCGAGGGCGCGATGACGACGCCGGTGACGTCGCCCGAAAAGCACGTGCCGTCCTCCGAGAGATACGTGACGTGATGCGAGGCGTGCCCGGGAGTCGGCCAGGCCTCGAGCCCGAGCACTTCGTCCCCGACCACGTGCACGTTCTCCTCGGGAATGGGCAGGAGCTCTCCCCAGAGGCGGTCGAAATCGTCGCCGTAGAGCCGCCTCGCGCTCGCCTCGAGCCGCGCAGGATCGACCAGATGGGGTGCTCCGATCTCGCTCACGTACACCTGAAGGCCTGGGTTTCGGCGGACGAGGGCGCCGGCCGCCCCGGCGTGGTCCAGGTGGATGTGCGTCAGGAGGAGATGACGAAGGTCTTCCGGCGCGAGGCCCTGCTGGCCGAGCCCGGCCTCGAGGGCGTCGAGACAGGACGCCGGCCCGCAGTCCACCAGCGCCGGCTCGTCGCCCGCGATGAGGTACGAGGCAATCACCCGCGAGCGCCCGAGATGCTGCAGGTCGATCAGCACCGGGCCAACCTACTTGACGGTGAGAGTTCCCTCCATGCCGGCCGCGCGGTGGCCGTCGACCGAGCAGAAGAACGTGTACGTGCCCGGGTCGAGGTCGACCGTCGCGCTCGTCGACGAGTCCGTGATCTGGTCGGTACCGCCGCTCGCTCCGTTGCCCTCGATCTGGACGTCGTGCGGAAGCGAGGACATGTTCGTGAAGTCGATCGTGATCGAGCCCGCGGTGGCGCTCACGTCGGTTTGCTCGAACTTCAGGGCTCCGCTCGGATCGGCCGAGATCTGCACCGTGGAGCCGCCCCCACCACCGCCGCCACCTGTCGCGGCGGGCGTGGTCGAGGAGGAGCTTCCCCCGCCCCCGCAGGCGGAGAGGGCGAGAACGGAAGCCGCGAGGACGAGCAGAAGCGGCAACGCGCGTCTTGTCATCGAATCCCTCCTTCGGGTCGGTTCACTCTACCTACGCCGAAAAGCGCGAAGTAGATGAGGCAGGCTCCGATCACGATGCCCAGCCAGGCCCAGCTCAAATCCGGCCTGATCATGCTCGGCAGCTCGTAGTCGGTCGTGCCGCGCTTGACGAGCTGCTCGTTCCAGCCGTCCTGCAGAGCGTTCGCGAGGCCGTAGGTGAGGAGGAGGGCGACGTAGAGCGCAAGCGCGGTTCCCTCCCCACGCCGCGGCATGCGAGCGGGAACGCGCGAGAGGGAGAGCGCCGCCAGCGCGAGGAGGATGCCGTCGAGCCCGTGGTGGTGGCCGAGGTGCACGGCGTGGAGCGACGGCTCGCCGCCGAAGGACGGCTTGACCTGCTCGGCGATGAAGGGCTCGCCGACCACGGGGGCGTCGTTCACGTAATAGCCGAGCTCCGCCCAGATCCACGGGAGGGCGACGGCGACGAGCACGATCGCGACGGCGACCCGCAGCCAGTCGGACCGCCCGAACCGGGCCGTGTCGCCGATGCCTCCGCGCGTCCATGCGGCCGCGGTCAGGCCGAGCGCGAGGAGGGCACCGATCCCCGCCAGCGCGTTCACGGGCCTCGCGTCCAGATCGGCCTGGTCGATGACGCCGGGGAAGCCGACCGTGGCGCAGAGGAGGGTCGCGAGGATCGCGGCTGCCACGGCGATTCGCGTCCGCAGGCGAGCGACCGAGATCCACGCGAGCGGGACGGCGACGAGCGCGAACGGGAACCCGACGAACACGAGCGCGCGAGACCCTCCGCCGACGAGCCCGCCGCCGCTCGTGTGGTAGAGCGATCCGGGCGGAAGCCGCGAGTAGGTGATGAGGATCGCGACTGCGACGAGCGCATAGAGGCCCCAGACCGCTAGCGCTTCGAGAAGGCCCGGCCGGCGCCTTTGCTCCATTTCGCGGCGAGCCTAGACTAGCCGAGCCATGTCTGCTTCCACGTGCGCGGCCTGCGGCTTCGCCAATCCCGCGGGCGCGCTCTTCTGCGGGAACTGTGGAAGCGCGCTCGGGCGGCCTTGTCCCTCCTGCGGAACCGTCGTCTCGCCGGAGCTCGCGTTCTGCACGACCTGCGGCGCCTCCATGGAGGAAGACCGGCACGTGGCGGCCGAGGAACGCAAGGTCGTCACGGCCGTGTTCGTCGACCTCGTCGGTTTCACCGGACGCTCGGAGCGGCTCGACCCCGAGGACGTTCGCGCGTTCCTCGCTCCCTACCACGCGCGCGCGAAGGCCGAGCTCGAGCGTTTCGGAGGCACCGTCGAGAAGTTCATCGGCGATGCTGTCGTCGCGGTCTTCGGCGCGCCGACCGCTCACGAGGACGACGCCGAGCGCGCGGTTCGCGCGGCGCTCGCCGTCCGCGACTCGATCTCGGAGCTGAACGCCGATGACCCGTCGCTGGGGCTCTCCGTGCGGATCGGCGCAGCGACCGGCGAGGCGCTCGTCAACCTGAACGCGCGGCCCGAGCAGGGCGAGCAGCTCGCGGCCGGCGACGTCCTCAACACGGCCTCGCGCCTGCAGAGCGCGGCTCCTCCGGACGGGATCCTCGTCGACGAGGCGACGCACCGCCTCACCCAGGACGTCATCGAGCACCGCCAGGCAGAAGCCGTGAGCGCGAAGGGGAAGTCGGATCCCGTTGCGGTCTGGGAGCCGATCGCGCCCAAGGCCCGGCTCGGAGTCGACATCGCCTTCCGCGGCGGTGCTCCCCTGGTCGGCCGAAGCGACGATCTCAACGCCCTCCTCGACGCGGTCGGACGCTCGCAGCGCGACCGCTCGTCGCAGCTCGTCACGCTCGTCGGCCTCCCTGGAATGGGGAAGAGCAGGCTCGTCTGGGAGCTCTTCTCCGCGCTCGACTCGGATCCGGATCAGTACGTCACCTGGAGGCAGGGCCGCTCGCTCCCGTACGGCGACGGCGTGGCGTTCTGGGCGCTCGGCGAGATGACGAAGGCTCAGGCGGGGATCCTCGAGAGCGACGACGCCGAGGCGGCCGAGGCGAAGCTTCACGCAGCCGTCGAGTACGTGCTCGACGACGTCGAGGAGGCGCGGTGGGTCGAGAGCCACCTGCGCCCGCTGGCCGGCTTGGGCGGCGGCGCCGAGGCCGGCGGCGACCACGCGGCGGAGGCACTCGCGTCCTGGCGTCGATTCTTCGAGGCGCTCGCGGAGCAGCGGCCGCTCATCCTCGTCTTCGAGGATCTCCACTGGGCGGACGAGGGCCTCCTCGACTTCGTCGACCAGATGGCCGAGTGGACGACCGACGTGCCGCTCCTGATCCTCTGCACGGCTCGCCCCGAGCTTCTCGACCGCAGGCCCGGCTGGGGCGGCGGCAAGCGGAACGCGACGACGATCTCGCTCGCGCCGCTCTCGCAGGACGACACCGCAGCGCTCGTCGCCTCTCTCCTCGACGGACGGCTCCACGCCGAGCGTCGGAACGAGCTCTTGGCCCGCGCCGGCGGCAATCCGCTCTACGCGGAGGAGTTCGTGCGCATGCTCGCCCAGGCGGAAGAGGAGCTGCCGCTGCCCGAATCCGTCCAGGGCATCATCGCCGCCCGGCTCGACACGCTTCCGCCTGACGAGAAGACACTGATCCAGGCCGCTGCAATCGTCGGCAAGGTCTTCTGGCTAGGCACATTGTGCAAGGTGCTCGGCCTGTCGCGGGAAGACGTCGAACAGGCTGTCCATGCAGTCGAGCGCAAGGAGTTCGTGCGCCGGGAGCGCCGCTCGTCGGTCGCCGGGGAAACCGCATACGTCTTCCGGCATGTGCTCGTGCGCGACGTCGCCTACAGCCAGATCCCGCGCACGCGCCGCGCGGACATGCACCGGCTCGTGGCCGGCTGGATCGAGGCGCTCGCCGGCGACCGGTCCGAGGACCTCGCCGACATGGTCGCGCACCATTACCTGAGCGCGCTCGACCTCGACCGGCGGGCGGGCCGCGAGGATCCCGAGCTCGCCGCGCGTGCGCGCGTGGCGCTCGCCGAGGCGGGCGACCGATCGTTCGCCCTCAACGCGTTTCCCGCCGCCGCCCGCTTCTACGAACAGGCCCTCGAGCTCTGGCCGCGGGCGGCTCCCGAGCGGCCGGCTCTTCTCGTCTCCTACGGCAAGGCTCTCTTCCACGCCGAAGGACAAGGCAAGGAGCCATTGAGCGAGGCCGCAGACGACTTTCTGGAGCGGGGCGACCTCGAGGAAGCAGCAGCCGCTTTGATCGGCGTCGCCGAGGTCCTGCACTTCGTCGAGGGGCGCAGCCACGAGGCTGCGCAAACTCTCGACGGCGCTGTTTCGCTCCTCGCGGACAGCCCCCCATCGGCCGCCAAGGCGGCGGCGCTGGCAAACCGAGCCCGCTTCCACGTGATCGCGGACGAAGCAGATGAAGCCACGCAGCTCGCAGAGGAGGCACTGCGGCTGGCCGAGGCGCTCGGGCTGCAGGAGCTGCAGGCGCACGTGCTGAACACACGCGGCATCGCACGAACGCTCAGCGGCGATCTCAGGGGGCCCGAAGACCTCGAGAGTGCTGTTGCGACGGCTCCTTCGCATTCGTTCGAGCGGATGCGGGCCATGAACAACCTCGCGGCACTCCTGACCGGGCTGGGCGAGCTCGATCGGGCGTTTGCGCTCATCGAGAAGTCGTTGGAGGAAGCGCGTCGACTCGGACACGTCGTCGCCATCGCGTGGGGCGAGGCGCAGCTGCTCGACTGGCTCTACTGGAGAGGTGAGTGGGACGAGCTGCTCGAGCGCGCCGATCCCAAGCTCGCCGATTCCGCGGGTCACGGACTCAACACGATCGACGTCCAGATCCTCCGCGCGCGCGTGAACCTCGGAAGAGCTGAGCCCGCGAAGGCGCGGAAAGACTCCGCGAGAGCGCTGGAGCTCGCAGAGCAACAAGGCGACCCGCAGGTGCGATTTCCCGCGTTCGCCACACATGCATCTGTTCTCCTCGCGTCCGGTGAGGAGGCGGAGGCCCAGGCGCTGGTCGAGGAGCTGCTTTCGGCGTGGCGTCGGAACCCCTCCTCTCCCGCCGGCCCGTGGATCGTGGAGTTGGCGGCAGTGCTCGATGCACTGGGGCAGGGCGACAAGCTTCGACCGGCCGCGGAGCACACCCGTTGGCAGACGCCTTGGTCGGAAGGCGCACTGGCTCTCGTCGAGGGCGACGCTGCCGGGGCGGCGACGATCTACGGGCGGCTCGGGGCGCACGCCGACGCCGCGGTCACGCGCCTGCGCGCCGCCGAGCAGCTGATCTCGGCCGGCGAGCGCGCGCGGGCGGAGGAGCAGCTCGGGCTCGCGCTCGAGTTCTTCCGCGCCGCAGGAGCGGAGCGCTACATCCGCGAGGCCGAGGCGCTCCTCGCGGTCAGCTAGTCGTCGTCGCGGTCGAGATCGTCGTCTTCGAGCAGGAGGATCGCCTGCGGATCGGGCTGCTCGTCACACGCGGTGACGGCCCACTTTCCGCCTCCGTGCTTGCTCTTGAACTTCGAGATCACCTTCTCGCCGTGCTTCAGTGGGTGCGGGTCCGGATTGAGCGGACGAAACCAGTGCGGGGGCACGCCAACCTCCTAGAACGTTTACGGCTCCGATCATGGCCCAGATGGGTCATCTTCTTCAAGGGGCCTGAATCACCCTTTCCAGGGAGGGGAGCGCCGGCGCGAGCCGTAAGAATTCAGGTTTAGACAGCTTTTCGGGAAGGATGCTGCGGTCGATGGGAGTACTGCGAGAACAGGTCGCTCGAGACGACGCGTCCATGACGCCCTCCACCCGCCCTGCGCTGACTCGGGTCGACACCCTGGTCGACTCCTACCGCCGGCTTGCGGACGTCTTCCACGTCGTCCTCTCCGAGCAGCAGCTCGACGCGGTCCTCGAGCGAATCGCCGACACGCTCGGCGACCTGATCCCCTTCGACGCCTTCACGATCTACCAGGCCGACGAGTCCCGCCGGGTGCTCATCCCCCTGATGTCGAGAGACAAGTGGGCAGACGAGATCATGGGCGACCAGCCCATCTACGGCGAGGGCATCACGGGCTGGGTGGTCGAGAACCGCGAGCCCCAGCTCGTGAACCAGGCGCACCTCGACCCGCGCGTGAAGGTCGTCCCGGGCACGCCCCCGGACGAGCCCGAGGCGCTCATCTCCGTGCCCCTCGTGGCGCGCGGGACGGTCAAGGGCGCGCTCAACGTCTATCGCCTCGGCGAGAACGCGGCCTTCACCGACGAGGAGTTCGACCTCGCGCAGCGCTTCGGCGACGCGGCCGCGCTCGCCCTCGACAACGCTCAGGTCCGTGCGGGGCTCGAGCTCGAGGCGCAGACCGACTCCCTCACCGGGCTCTACAACCACCGCTACTTCCACGACCGCCTGCGGGCGGAGCTGAACCGCATCAGCCGTGCGCACGACTCGATCGCGGTGCTCATGCTCGACATCGACGACTTCAAGCGCGTCAACGACATCTACGGCCACGGCACCGGCGACCAGGTCCTCGTCGCGCTCGCCGACATCCTCCGCCAGACCGTGCGGGCCTCGGATGTCGTCTGCCGGCTCGGCGGCGAGGAATTCGGCGTCATCATGGCCTCCTGCGACGCGGGCGACGCCATGGGCCTCGCGTCGCGCCTGACCGAGCGCATGCTCACGGAGGAGTTCGAGCAGGCGGGCCGGCTCACGCTCTCGATCGGCATCGCGCAGGGCCCCGAGCACGCGATGAACCCGCGGGAGCTCGTCGCCTGCGCCGAGTCGGCCATGATGGCCGCGAAGGCGCGCGGCAAGAACCAGAGCGTCCTCTTCGACGACACGGCCACCGAGCGTCCGAGCGTGAACGGGCGCGAGGACGTGCGCTCGATCGCCCACCTCAAGATGCTGCAGAGCCTCGCCGGACGCCTCAACCGCCTGAACGACGTGCGGGAGATCGGCGCGGTGATCGTGAACGAGCTCCGCGGCCTCATCGACTACCACAACTGCCGCGTCTACATCGCCGACGGAGACGACCTCTTCCCGATCGCGTTCAAGGGCACGCTCGGCCAGTACACGGAGGAGAGCGCGGAGGACCTCGCCTGCAAGTTCGGCGAGGGCTTCACGGGCTGGGTCGCAGAGACCGGGCGCTCGCTCCTCCTCGCAAACGCGATGGACTGCGAGTTCGCGGTCACGATCCCGAACACGGAGGACATCGACGAATCGGTCGTGGCCGTTGCGCTGAAGTACGGGTCGCGCGTGACCGGCGTGGTCGTCCTGACCAAGCTCGGCATCGCCCAGTTCGACGAGGACGACGTCCGCCTCCTCGAGGTGCTCGCCGGCCACGCCTCGGTCGCGTTCGAGAACGCACGCCTCTACGAGGCCGAGCGGAAGGAGGCGGAGCGGGCCAAGGAGTCGCTGTGGATCGCCAACGCCCTGCTCGACTTCAGCCGAGAGCTCGCGACCGTCGAGGGCATGGACGACGTGCTCGGTCGCATCGTCGAGCTCACCGCCCACTCGCTCGACTCTCCGCGCGTGTCCGTCTGGCTGGAGGAGACCGCCGGCGGCGATCTCACCCCGCGGGCGTTCTGGGGATATGCCGACGAGATCCGCGCGCGCACCGAGAAGCTGAGCTATCCACACGCCCTCACGAGCACCTTCCTCTCCGCGTCCGAGCCCTTCACGATGGGCAACCAGGAGCTGTCGGCGATCGACGGCGTCCCCGACCCGGACTCGAACTACGCCGTCGCGCCTCTTCACTTCGAAGGCGAGCGGCTCGGCTGCATCGTCGTCGTGGACAGCCACGGCTTCAGCCCCCGGACGATGCGCCTCTTCGCCGGCATTGCCCACCAGGCGAAGCTCGGGATCCAGAACGCCGGCGCCTACGACAACCTCGAGGAGACGTTCTTCTCCACCGTGGAGGCCCTCGCAAACGCCCTCGAGGCGAACGACGAGTACACATCCTCCCATGCGCGCTGGATCACCGACATGGCGATCGAAGTCGGCCGCGAGCTGGGGCTCGACGCCCACGCACTCAAGCGCCTCGAGCTCGGCGCCCTCTTCCACGACATCGGCAAGATCGGCATCCCCTCGACGATCCTCCTCAAGCCCGGCCCCCTGACGAAGCGCGAGCGGACGATCATGGAGACGCATCCGGAGCTCGGCGAGCGCATTCTCGCCCCGATCGCGAGGCTCGAAAGCGTGCGTCCGATCGTCCGCCACTGCCACGAGCGCTGGGACGGGAAGGGCTATCCCGATGCGATCGGTGAAGCCGACATTCCGATCGAATCCCGCGTGATCTTCGTCTGCGACGCCTTCCATGCGATGACCACGGACCGTCCGTACCGCAGCGCCATGTCCTTCGAGGAGGCCCGCAAGGAGCTCGAGGGCGGCGCCGGCACCCAGTTCGACCCGGACGTCGTCGCAGCGTTCGTGCGCCTCGCCCCGGCCGCACTCGAGTCGCACCCCCTCTAAACGGCCTGTCCTGCGCGGACATCGGGGTCTGACCCCCTGACATGTCCGCTGCGTCCAGAGAGCCTGTCGGCGCGACGCCCCGGGATGCGAGCATTCATGCGCTCAGGTGTCCCCTTCGGCCATGCCCTGGGGTCTGACCCCGGGACATGGCCTTTAGGATCGGCGGCGGCATGTCGGAGCCGCTGAACACCCGGGACTTCGAGCGCCTCGCCGAGGGCAAGGTCGAGGCGGGACCGTGGGGGTACGTCGCCGGCGGAGCCGGAGACGAGCGCACGATGGCGGAGAACCTGGCCGCCTTCCGGCGCTGGCACCTGCGTCCGCGCATGCTCGTGGACGTCGCGTCGGTCTCGACGAAGGTGACGATCCTGAGCGACGAGGTCTCCATGCCGGTGCTCGTCGCACCGACAGCCCTTCAGTACCTCGCCCACCCGGATGGAGACCTCGCGATGGCGCGAGGCGCGGCAGCGGCGGGGACGATCATGTGCCTCTCGACGCTGGGCGGCGCGTCGCCCCCCCAGCTCGCCGAGGCGGCACCGGGCGCGCGCCAGTGGTTCCAGCTCTACTGGTCGCGCGACCGCGGCTTCACGCAGTCGCTGGTGGAGTCGGCCGCCGACGCGGGCTTCGAAGCCATCGTCCTCACCGTCGACTTCCCCTCTGCAGGCCGGCGGGAGCGCGACATCCGCGCTGCGTTCGAGATCCCTCCCGATCTGCCGCTCCCCAACCTGGCCAACCATCTCGGCGGCGGCGACTTCCACGCGACGCTCGGCCAGGTCGTCGACCCCACGGTCACGTGGCGTGACCTCGAATGGCTTCGCTCCGTCTGCCCGCTGCCTCTCCTCGTGAAGGGGATCCTCACCGAGGAGGACGCACAGCTCGCCTGCGAGCACGGCGTGGACGGCGTCGTCGTTTCGAACCACGGCGGCCGCCAGCTCGACGGCGCACCGGCAAGCCTCGACGCGTTGCCCGAGGTCGTCGAGGCGATTGCAGGACGCTGCCTCGTCCTCATGGACGGAGGCATCCGCCGCGGGACGGACGTGGCCACCGCGCTCGCGCTCGGCGCGCAGGCCGTGCTGGTCGGGAGGCCCGCCCTCTGGGGTCTCGCCGTCGACGGTGAAAACGGCGTGCGGCGCGTGCTCGAGCTCCTCCGCGCCGAGATCGAGCTCGCCCTGCGGTTGCTCGGCTGCGCGACCCCGAGCGCGATCACCCGCGCTCACGTGGGCCGGAATCCGGCCTAGCTCACCGCCAAGGTCACGGAGCCGACTCCGTTCGACTGTGGGTCGACGAAGATCGAGTAGACGCCGCTCGCCGGGAGCGAGAACGTCAGCGCCTTGCCGGACGTTCCGAAGTTCGTGGGCGAGACGAGCGTCGTGCCGTCCGGCCGCAGAATCGAGACCTTGGCCGAGTTGCAGCAGGACGTGCCGATGGTCACGGCGGTCAGCTTCAGGGTCACCGTTCGGCCGGCTGTTCCGGAGAAGGTCCTCCAGCCGTTCTGCCCGGGGACGTCGAGGGTGAGCGTCGAGGTCGGCCCGCCGAGGACGAGCGTCCCGGTGGGATCGGTGGGCACGTCGTAGAGCGTCACGGTCGCCGAGCCGACGGCATTCGACTGCGGGTCGAGAACGATCCGGTAGGCGCCGGTCTGTGGGAGCTGCTTCGTGTCGACGAACCCGCCCGTGGTGCCGAAGTTCGTCGCGGAGACGAGCGTCGTCCCGTCAGGCTTCAGGATCGAGACCTTCGCCGAGGAGCAACACGACGACCCGAACGTCACGTCGGTGAGCTTGAGGCTGATCCGCCGGCCCGCCGTTCCGTCGAAGATGACCTCGGCGTTCTGGCCGGGAACGCTGGTTGCGACCGAGACGGGCGCGCCCGGCGCGACGGTCGTCTCGACGACGGGTGGAACGTCGTAGAGCGTCGCGGCAGCGCTCCCGACGGCGTTCGCCTGCGGGTCGATCTCGATCCGGTATGTGCCGGTGAGCGGCAACGTCTTCGTATCGATGAAGCCGCCGTTCGTCCCGAAGTTCGTCGGGGAGAGCAGCGCCGCCCCGTCCGGCTTCAAGATCGAGACCTTGGCCGACGAGCAGCACGAGGAGCCGATCGTCACGTCGTCGAGCTTCAGGCTGACGCGCTCGCCGGCCGAGGCGGAGAACGTGAGCACGGCGTCCTGGCCGGGAACGGTGGTCTCGACCGACACGGGGCCGCCCCCGGGCTCGATCGCCGCCTCGTCGTCGGCGGGGACGTCGTAGAGCGTCAGCGTCACCGAGCCCACCGAGTCGCCCTGAGGGTCGATAACGATGCGGTACGAGCCGGTGAGCGGGAGCGTCCGCGTGTCGACGAAGCCGCCTCTCGTCCCGAAGTTCGACGGCGCGACGAGGGCGACTCCATCGGGGCCCACGATGGAGAGCGAGGCCGAGGAGCAGCAGGAGGTTCCGATCGTGACGTCGCCGAGCTCGAGGCTCACGCGGTCGCCGGCGGTGCCGTCGAACGTGAGCCGCGCCTTGTCCCCCGGGCTCGAGACGGTGACGGTGACCGGGTCTCCGCCGGGGACGATCGGCGGCGCCGAGGTCGCCGTTCCCGACACCGAGCGGGAGTCGGATGCGCCGCCCGCAGTTGCCGTCGCCACGAGGTCGACCGGGCCCGCGGCGGTCGGGCTGAAGCTGCCCGTGTAGAGCCCGTCGCCCCGCGGCGTGAGCACGACCGGCTCACCGTCGGCCGTGAGCTCGACCGCCGCGCCCGCGGGGTCGCCGCAGGCGGCGCCGAGGACGGTGACGGCGACGGGCTTGCCGACGTCCACGTCGAAGCCCGAGGACGGAGACTCGATCCAGACCTGGGCCCCGCTCCCGCAGGTCACCGCGGAACGGGCGTTCAGCCGGCCCTCCGTGGAGCTCCGCCCGGCGAACGAGGCGTTCGGGTCGACCGTGCGCAGGAGGAGCGTCTTGAGGCCGACGGCGCTCGCCGAAGGGAACGCGGCCTTCGCGAGTGCGGCCACGCCGGTCGCATGCGGCGCGGCCATGGACGTCCCGTCCAGGAACCGGTACGAGCCGCCGGGCCACGTGGAGTAGATGTTCGTTCCGGGCGCGGCAAGGTCGACCGAGCGCTTCCCGTAGTTGGAGAACCATGCGCGTACGTCGTTCTGGTCGGTGGCGCCGACCGTGAGGACGTTCGGAACGTCGAAGCCGGAGGGGTAGTCCGGCCGCGCATCGGTGTCCCTTGCGCTGTTGCCGGCTGCGGCCACGAACAGGGAGCCGTGCGCGTCCGCGTCGACGATCGCGTCCTCGAGCGCCTGGGAGAACTCCTCCCCGCCCCACGAGTTGTTGGAGACGACGGCGCCCATCCTCGTCGCGTAGAGGATCGCCCGCACCGCGTCGTCTGCCGTCCCTTCGCCGTTCGCGGCGATGAACTTGAGGGGCATGATCTGCACGTTCCAGTTGACGCCGGCGACGCCGAGCCCGTTCGATCCGACCGCCCCGATCGTCCCGGCGACGTGCGTCCCGTGCCCGTGGTCGTCGAACGGGTCGTTGTCGTCGTTCACGAAGTCCCAGCCGTGGACGTCGTCGACGTAGCCGTTCCCGTCGTTGTCGACGCCGTCCGCGGCGCAGCCCGGGCACGACTCGCCCGGGTTCGTCCAGATGTTGGCTGCGAGATCAGGGTGGTGCCAGTCCACGCCCGAGTCGATCACGGCGACGACGACCGACGAGCTTCCCGTCGTGGTCGACCACGCCTCGGGCGCATCGATGTCGGCGTCCGCGGTTCCGGAGGAGAACTTCACGCTCTGCCCCGTGTTGTTCAGGCCCCAGAGCTGACCGAAGGAGGGATCGTTGGGAAGCGTGTCGACGGCGTACACCGCGTCCGCCTCGGCGAAGCGCACGCGCGGGTCCTTGCGAAGCTCGGCCAACGCACGGGCCTTCTCGGAGGCGGGCACCGACGCCACGAAGGTGCGAATGGGCTTCAGACGGGCATTCGCCGTCGCGTCAGCCTTTTTGAGCGCTGCGCGCTGCGCGTTCAGGCCGACGCCCGGGTCGAAGCCCACGAGGATCCGCACGCGCGGCTCCTGAGAGCGTTGCGCAGACGATGCGGGCGCGACGAGAAGGACTGCCGCCGCCAGCGCCAGCAGGATCGCCGCAGGACCGATCGATCTCGGTCCCATGCATCGAGCGTAGGCGCGCTCTCAGGCCCTTACAAGGCCCCTTCCGAGGGAGTAGCCGCCAGTGGAACCCGCGAGTCGTAATGTCTGAACGCTGGGAGAAAGACGGCGAAGATGGCCACGCCGACGACGCAGAGGACTCCACCCGACACGACGGACGCGCGCACGCTGAAGAGGGACGCGACGACACCGGACTCGAGGTTCCCTAGCAGCGGGCCGCTCGAGTAGCTCACCTGCTCGATTCCCGCCAGGCGCCCGCGGAGCCGGTCGGGGATCGTCTGGTTCCACAGGGTTCCGCGGAAGATCCCGCTGATCATGTCCGCCGCGCCCGCGAGCGCAAGGAAGAAGAGCGCCACCCAGAGGTTCGTCACGAGCCCGAAGACCGTGATCGCGAGGCCCCAGGCCCCGGCCGCCCAGATGATCGCCATCCCGTGCCGATGGACCCGTGCCGCCCAGCCGCTCGTCAGCGAGGCGAGGAGCGCGCCCACCGATGGAGCCGCGTAGAGGAGCCCGAGCACCTCCGCCCCGCCGTACTGCGTCGCGATCGCCGGGAAGAGCGCGATCGGCATGCCGAAGAACATCGCGACCATGTCGACGCCGTAGCTCCCGAGCAGCTCCTGGCGGCTCCAGGCGTACTTGAAGCCCTCGACGATGCTCTTGACGCTCGGCGGCACCGCATCCGGCGGCGGGGGCACGGCGCGCATGAGCGCGAGCGCGACGACCGAGGCTCCATAGGTCGCGATGTCGATTCCGTACGTCGTGGGCAGGCCGATCGTCGCGATGAGAATGCCGCCGATCGCCGGGCCCGCGATCATCCCGAACTCGCCGCGAAGGGAATCGAGCGCCGCGGCGGCCGTCAGTTCGTCCCGCGAGACGAGGCGTGGAACCATCGAGTCGAGCGCCGGGCGCTGGAAGCCGTCGATCGCGGCCATGAGCGGGGTGACGACGAAGAGCACCCAGACCTTCGGCTCGTCGAGCAGCGAGTTGAAGAAGAGGAGCGCGGTCGCGACGCCGAGGCCGGCCTCGGCGAGCTGGAGCATGCGTCTGCGATCGACCGCGTCGGCCAGCGCTCCGCCAATGAATGCCGTGAAGAGGAGCGGCACGAGCGCTGCGAGACTGAGCAGGCCGACGGCGAGCGACGAGCCCGTCAGGTGGTAGACCTG
>DASSBN010000076.1:0-47263 GCA_035698665.1 Gaiellaceae bacterium | reverse complement strand
GGGCGTCGCCGACGCCTTCGAGGAGGCGGCCAAGGCGGGCGGCCTCAAGGTCGCCGGGCACACCGGCTGGGACGCGAACGCCCAGAACTACAAGGCGCTCATGACCCAGATCAAGGCCTCTGGAGCCGACGGCATCTACATCGGCGGCATCGCCTGCTTCAACGGCGGCCAGGTCATCAAGGACAAGGTCTCCGTCGTAGGTGACAACGACGCGGTGAAGCTGCTCGTCTCGGACGGCTTCGTCCTCGACTCGCTCTTCGACGAGGCGGGTGCGGACAACCTCGCCGGCGCCTACGGCAGCGCTCCGGTGCTGAACCCGGACGACCTGACCGGCGCCGGCAAGGAGTTCCTCGACGCCTACCAGGCGAAGTACGGCGCACCGGAGGTCTACACGGCCTACGCTGCGGCGGCTGCGCAGGTGCTCGTGGACGCGATCGGCCGCTCCGACGGCTCCCGCGAGGACGTCGTCGCGAAGATGTTCGAGACCAACATCGAGGACGGCATCGTGGGCCCGATGACGTTCAACGAGAACGGCGACCCAGAGGGTGGCCTCATCTCGATCTTCCAGGCGGAGGCAGGCGGTCCGCCGTGGAAGTTCGTCGAGGCCCAGAAGGTCGGGTAACGCCGGTCTGACGTAACCAAGGAAACGAGAGGGCCGGTCTTGACCGGCCCTCTCGTTTCCGTCATAACAACCGCCTGTGGCGAGCGCCGAAACCGCATCTAGACCATCCTTCGAGCGCCGCCTGCCCACGTCCCAGATCATCCTCTGGGTCGTCGGCGCCGTCCTCGCGGCCCTCATCGGCTACTGGCTGATCAAGAACGCCGTCGAGTCGCCGGACCGCTTCCTCGAGGTCACCCTCATCGGGGTCACGAACGGCTCGATCTACGCCCTGGTGGCCCTGGGCTACACGCTCGTCTACGGGATCATCGAGCTGATCAACTTCGCCCACGGCGACAACTTCATGCTCGGGACGTTTCAGACGAACGGAATCGTCAACGACGGCTCGTTCCAGATCCCGCTCTTCCCGACGTCGTTCGTGCTCGCCCTCCCGCTCGGGACGGCCGCGACCGCGAGCTCCTCGAGCGGCCAGAAGATCTACACGATCCTCATGTGCCTGTTCTTCTCGATGCTCTTCTGCATGGTCATCAACGTGAGCATCGAGCGCATCGGCTACAAGCCGCTTCGCAACCAGCCGCGCCTCGTGCCGCTCATCACGGCGATCGGCTTCTCGTTCATCCTTCAGGACGTCGGCCTCGTCTGGAAGGACGCGGGCCCGCAGCCGCTGCCGAACATCCTTCCGACGGGGAACATCTTTCACTGGCGGGGCGCGACCTACGGCTGGAACGACTTCATCGTGATCGCGGTCACGATTCCGCTGCTCATCGCCCTCAGCTACCTCGTTCGCAGCACGCGCTCGGGGAAGGCGATGCGCGCGACCGCGCAGGACATGGACGCCTCCTCGATGATGGGCATCAACGTCGACCGGACGATCTCGTTCACCTTCGCGCTTGGCGGCGCGCTCGCCGGCGCCGCGGGTGCCATCTACGCGCTCTACATCGGCACGTCGAAGTTCGACCTCGGCTTCCGGCTCGGCCTGTTCGCGTTCACGGCGGCGGTGCTCGGCGGGATCGGGAACCTGAGCGGCGCCGTGCTCGGAGGGGTGGTCCTCGGGCTCATCCAGGCCTACACGGAGGGATTCTGGGACGCCCGCTGGACGACCACCGTCATCTTCAGCGTGCTCATCGCGATCCTCGTGTTCAGGCCGTCAGGCCTCCTGGGAGAGCAGGTGCCGGAGGGGCAGTGAGCGACCAGGCCAGCCCGCAGGCGCCCAAGGCGCAGAACCGGAGCAATTCGACGCTCTCCTCCTGGCGCGCGTCCTACCGGCGCTATCGCAAGCAGCACAAGTGGCTGGGCTGGGGGATCCCGCTCGCCGTCGTCGTGCTCGCGTTCTCGTACCCCTGGTGGGGGCTCGAGGGGCCGCTGGCCTTCATCTTCAACGACGGCCTCGGGATCGACAACGACACGCTCTTCAACATGTCGGTGTACGTGATGCTCGCCCTCGGGCTGAACGTCGTCGTCGGCTATGCAGGCCTCCTCGACCTCGGCTACGTGGCGTTCTTCGCGCTCGGCGCCTACACGCTCGGCTGGTTCGGCTCCGGGCTCTTCAACAACCTGGACTGGCACTTCCTCGACACGAACGCGTCCCGGCTTCCGGGCATCCATCTCTCCTTCTGGGTCGTCGTCCTCCTGGCCGGCGCCGTCTGCGCGATCGCGGGCGTCCTCATCGGGTGGCCGACGCTCCGTCTGCGCGGGGACTACCTCGCCATCGTCACGCTCGGCTTCGGCGAGATCATCCCGGACGTCTTCAGAAACGGAGACGACATCGCGGGCCACAACCTGACGAACGGCGTCCGCGGTCTCACGCTGCTCGACCGTCCGGGGTTCGGCGAGACGCTCCACGATGCGAGCGGAGGGATTCTGCCAGTCCGCTACACGTCGCTCGAGCTTCGCCCCTGGTATTTCACCGTGCTCGCGATGATGCTGATCACGGTCTTCGTCAACCTGCGCCTGCGCGACTCGAAGATGGGCCGCGCCTGGATCGCGGTACGCGAGGACGAGATCGCCGCCTCGGCGATGGGCGTCCCGCTCATGCGCACGAAGCTGTGGGCCTATGCGATCGGCGCGATCTTCGGCGGGTTCGCCGGCGCCGTGTACGGGTCGTTCATCAACGGCATCTTCCCGACGAGCTTCTCGTTCCAGATCTCGGTGATCGTGCTCGTGATGGTCATCGTCGGCGGCATGGGCAACATCTGGGGCGTGATCGCCGGCGCGATGCTCATCTCGTGGCTCAACTTCCGCGGCCTCGACAAGATCGGTTCCTGGATCAGCGACGTGCCCGGGGTCTCGAGCGACTTCTCGATCGCGAAGTACAAATTCGGGATCTTCGGCGCGCTGCTCGTGATCATGATGCTGTTCAGGCCCGAGGGGCTCATCCCCAGCACGCGGCGCAAGGCCGAGTTCGCCGAGGGCGAGGGCCAGGCTACGCTCTACGACGCGAGGGCATGATGGCGGACGACGGCACCAAGAACATCCTCGAAGCCGTCCACGTGCGGAAGGAGTTCGGCGGCCTCATCGCGGTCAACGACGTCGACTTCGTCATTCCGCGGGGCGCGATCGTGAGCCTCATCGGGCCCAACGGCGCCGGCAAGACGACGTTCTTCAACATCCTCACCGGCGTGTACAAGCCGACGGCGGGCGGGGTGATCTTCGACGGGACGCCCATCAGCGGGCTGCCTCCCCACAAGGTGACCGCGCTCGGAATGGCGCGCACCTTCCAGAACATCCGCCTCTTCCACAACATGACCGCGCTCGAGAACGTGCTCGTCGCGATGCACAGCCGCATCAAGGGCGGCGTCTGGCGCTCGATCCTCCGGACGCCGGCGCTGAAGAAGGAGGAAGAGGAGTCCCGGGAGCGGGCGCGCGAGCTCCTGCGGTTCTCGGGGCTTCCGGGACGCGACGACGCGTATGCGAAGAACCTGTCCTACGGCGACCAGCGCCGCCTCGAGGTCGCGCGGGCGCTCGCGTCGGGCCCCAGCCTGCTGCTCCTCGACGAGCCGACGGCGGGCATGAATCCAGAGGAGACCGCGAACTTCACGGACTTCGTGGCCAAGCTCCGGGCCGAGCACGACATCACCGTGCTCCTCATCGAGCACGACATGCGGGTGGTCATGGGGATCTCGGACCGGGTGACCGTCCTCGACTACGGCGAGAAGATCGCCGAGGGCGCGCCCAAGGAGGTCCAGCACGACGAGCGCGTCATCGAGGCCTACCTCGGAACGGCGGCGACGGCATGAGGCTTCCCTGGCAGAAGGACGGCAACGGGAAGGAGCCGGCGCGCGTCGCGACGGGCGAAGGCGTCATCTTGAAGCTCGACGACATCCACACGTACTACGGGACGATCCACGCCCTCAAAGGCATCTCGCTGGAGGTGCACGAGGGCGAGATCGTCACGCTGATCGGCGCGAACGGCGCCGGCAAGTCGACCACCCTCCGTTCGATCAACGGCCTCAACCACCCCCGCGAAGGGCGGATCATCTTCCAGGGCACCGACATCACAGACACCGCGCCGCACAACATCGTCCAGATGGGCATCTCGCAGTCGCCGGAAGGCCGGAGGATCTTCCCGCGCATGAGCGTCCTCGAGAACCTCCAGATGGGCGCCTACCAGCGCGAGAAGGGGCCGGAGATCCAGGAGGACCTCGACCGCGTCTACTCGCTCTTCCCGCGCCTCAAGGAGCGCCTGCAGCAGAAGGCCGGCACGATGTCCGGAGGCGAGCAGCAGATGCTCGCGATGGGCCGCGCGCTCATGGCCCGCCCGAAGCTCCTCCTCCTCGACGAGCCTTCGATGGGGCTCGCGCCGATCTTCGTCGAGAAGATCTTCGAGATCATCCGCGAGATCAACGCACAGGGAACGCCGATCCTCCTCGTCGAGCAGAACGCGCTCATGGCGCTCGACACGGCCAACCGCGGCTACGTGCTCGAGACCGGCCACGTCGCGATCGCCGACGACGCGAAGGCCCTGCGCGACAACGAGCAGGTCCGCAAGACGTATCTCGGAGAAGAGTGACCCCCTGCCGCAGCCTTTAAGGTTGCGGTTGTGTCACCGAAGACGCTGACAGGGGCTGAGCTCCAGCTCGACGACGGCCCCGCGCGCGACTCCGAGCTCTTCCTCGTCGACGGAAACAACCTCGCCTACCGCGCGTACTTCGCGCTGCCGGAGGAGCTCGCGACGAGCGAGGGCTTCCCGACGAACGCCCTGCTCGGCTTCACGAACATGCTCTTCAAGCTCCTCGCCGACTACCGGCCGAAGGGCGTCGCCGTCGCCTGGGACACGCGCGCCACGCACCGCAAGGAGCTCGACCCTGCCTACAAGGTCGACCGGCGCCCGATGCCGGATCTCCTCGCCGAGCAGTTCCCGCACTTTCGCCCGATCGTCGAGGCCTTCGGCTACCAGAACCTCGAGTTCGAGGGCTGGGAGGCCGACGACGTCATCGCCACGCTCGCCGCGCGCGCGGACGAGGCGGGGGTCAAGACGACCGTCGTCTCGACGGATCGCGACGCCTTCCAGCTCGTCACCGAGAACATCGCGCTGATGATGACTCCGCGCGGAGTCGCGGACGTCCACGTCTATACGCCGGAACGGGTCTTCGCGCGCTACGGCGTGACGCCGGAGCAGGTGCCCGACTTCATCGGGCTCAAGGGGGACAGCTCCGACAACATCCCGGGAGTCCCGGGCATCGGGGACAAGACCGCCGGCCAGCTCGTCGCGCAGTACGGCTCCCTCGAAGGCGTCCTCGAGCACGTGGACGAGCTCTCACCGGCGCGCGGCCGGGCGCTTCGCGAGCATGCCGACCAGGCGCGTGCGTCCAAGGAGCTCGCGACGATGCGCCGCGACCTGCCGCTTCAGTGCGATCCCGCGGAGCTCGTGCTCAGCCCACCGGACCGCTCCCGCCTGAAGGAGATGTTCCGGCAGTACGAGTTCCGGAACCTGCTCCAGCGGGTGGACGTGATCGACGAGGCGATTCCAGCAGCGCCGATGAAGCTCGAAGGGGTGGCCGTCCCGTGGCGCGAAGGCGAGCTCTCGCAGCCGCAGGGGGAGGCGGGGATCGCGGTCGAGAACGGCCGCGTCGCGCTCGCCCAGGAGGAGGTCGTCGTCGGCGGCTGGTCCCCCGAGGTGGCCGCAAAGCTGCGCGAGGCCGACCTGGTCGCCCACGATGCGAAGCCGCTTCGCCTCGACGTCGTCGACGACACGCTCCTCATGGCGTACCTGATCGAGCCCGGGCGCGCGACCTACGCCCTCGACGACCTCGCGGCCGAGTACGGGGTCGAGCTCCAGCCCGAGCCGGCCGCGGAGGAGGACACCGCTGCGCTGGTCCGCCACGCATCCGCGTCGCTCCGCCTCGCCGGCCCGATGCGCCAGCGCATCACCGAGAGAGGGCTCGACCCGCTCTACCGCGAGATCGAGCTACCGCTCACCGAGGTGCTCGCCGCGATGGAGGACGCCGGCGTGAAGATCGACACCTACCGCATGGGCGAGATCACCGCCCGGCTCGCCGACCGAATCGAGGAGCTCGAGACGAAGGCGCACGAGCTCGCCGGCGAGGAATTCATGCTCGGCTCGACGCAGCAGGTGGCGCGGATCCTCTTCGAGGTGCTCGGGCTCACCGCCGGGCGCAAGGGGAAGACCGGCTACTCGACCGACTCGCGCGTCCTTCGCTCGATTCGGGGCGACCACGAGATCGTCCCTGTGATCGAGGAGTGGCGCGAGTACTCGAAGCTCCTGAACACCTACCTCGGCCCGCTGCCCGAGCTGATCTCGCCGGAGGACGGCCGGCTGCACACGACCTTCAACCAGGCGGTCGCCTCGACGGGGCGCCTCTCGACGACGAGCCCGAATCTCCAGGCGATACCGATTCGCACGGAGCTCGGCCGCGAGATCAGGAGCGCCTTCGTGGCCGACTCCGGTCACCGGCTCGTCTCCGCGGACTACTCCCAGGTGGAGCTGCGGATCCTCGCCCACGTCTCGGGCGAGCCGAAGCTCCGCGAGGCCTTCGCCCAGGGCGAGGACATCCATGCAGCCACTGCGGCGGAGGTTCTGGGCAAGGACCGGGCCGAGCTCACGAAGGACGAGCGCAACGTGGCCAAGATGGTCAACTTCGGGATCATCTACGGGATCTCGGCGTTCGGGCTCTCGGAGAACCTCGAGATCCCTCGTGAGGAGGCCCAGGCCTACATCGACACGTACCTCGCCCGCTTCCCTCTCGTCCAGGACTTCATCCAGCGGACGATCGAGCACTGCACCGAGGAGGGCTACGCGACGAGCCTCTTCGGCCGCCGCCGGCCGGTGCCGGAGCTGAAGGCCTCCAACCGGCAGACGCGCTCGCTCGGTGAGCGGCTCGCGGTCAATTTCGTCATGCAGGGGACCGCGGCGGACATCATCAAGAAGGCGATGGTGGCCATCCATGCGCGACTGCGAGAGGAAGGGCGTTCCTCCCGGGTCGTGCTGCAGGTGCACGACGAGCTCCTCGTCGAGGCGCCGGACGTGGAGGTCTCGGCGATCAAGGACATCCTCCGGGAGGAGATGTGCGGCGCCTACCCGCTCGATCCGCCGCTCGCCGTCGACGTCGGGGTCGGCGACGACTGGAACGAAGCCAAGTCCTAACCACCTCCGAACCTCCGGAGCTTCAAATCGTTTCCAGAGCGGTTTAGGATCGCGCCGTATCCGACTGAGGGGAGAGGTACACATGGAACGCCGCCTTGTCGCGCTCTGCGCGGCTGTGTTCTTCGTCCTTGCCCTGGTACCGACAGCGTTCGGCGCCCCGGGCGGCAAGAACAAGGACACACTTGTTCAGCTTCTTGCGATCAACGACTTCCACGGCAACCTGCAGCCGCCGTCGGGGTCGGGCGGGAGGATCCAAGTCGGGCCGCCGCTGACTCCTGGCGGTTCGGCGCAGACCGTCAACGCGGGCGGGGCGGAGTACCTCGCCACGTGGATCAAGTCCCTGCGCACGACGAACCCGAACACCATCACCGTCGGCGGTGGCGACCTGATCGGCGCGAGCCCGCTGATCTCCGGGCTCTTTCACGACGAGCCGACGATCGAGTCCATGAACGCGATCGGGATGGATGTCACGAGCGTGGGCAACCACGAGTTCGACGAAGGGATCGACGAGCTCCTGCGCATGCAGTTCGGGAATCAGCTCGGCGGCGACGGCTGTCATCCCGTCGACGGCTGCCAGGACGGCACGCCGTTCGGCGGCGCGCTCTTCCAGTACCTCGCCGCGAACGTCTTCTACGAAGGCACGGAGAACACGATCCTGCCGCCGTACCAGATCCGCAAGGTCGGGAACGCGAAGATCGCGTTCATCGGCCTCACGCTCGAGGGCACCCCGCTGATCGTGACGCCGGCAGGCGTCGCCGGCCTGGAGTTCAGGCCCGAGATCGGCGTCATCAACAACCTTGTCGCCGATCTGCGGGCGAACCAGGGCGTCCGCGCCTTCGTCGTCCTGATCCACCAGGGCGGTCAGCAGAACGGGCCGTTCCCGCTCGGCTACATGGACTCCGACCGCTGCGACAACTTCAGCGGCGACATCATCCCGATCGTCAACGGGCTGTCATCGCAGGTGGACGTCGTCGTCTCGGCGCACACGCATCAGCCGTACATCTGCCACATCAACGGCAAGCTGGTCACGAGCGCTGCCTCGTTCGGCCGGCTGATCACGGACATCGACCTGCGGATCGACCACCAGACGAAGGACGTGAAGAGCGCGACCGCGCACAACGTCATCGTCACGCGCGACGTCGCGAGCGATCCCGACCAGGTCGCGATCATCAACAAGTACAACGCCCTGTCAGGCCCCATCGCCAACCGCGTGGTCGGCTCGCAGTCGGCGGACATGACCAAGACGAACAACGCGGCCGGCGAGTCCGCGCTCGGGGACGTGATCGCCGACGCCCAGCTCGCCTCGACCTCGCCGACGGACTTCGGCGGCGCGGTCGTCGCGTTCATGAACCCGGGAGGCATCCGGGCCGACCTCGTCTGCAGCCAGGCCTGCAGCGCGGCGAGCCCGGCACCGGTCACCTACAACCAGCTCTTCAACGTCCAGCCGTTCAACAACGTCATGACGGTGAAGACGATGACGGGCGACATGATCTACCGCCTGCTCGAGCAGCAGTTCACGGGCGCGAACGGGATCCTGCAGGTGTCCGACGGGTTCGCGTACTCGTGGTCGCCGACCGCGACGCCTCACGTCGTGCCCGACTCGGTCACGATCGACGGCGTCCCCGTGGACAAGAACGCGAGCTACCGCGTCGCGATGAACAACTTCCTCGCGAGCGGCGGCGACGGGTTCAGCGTCTTCAACGAAGGAACCGACCCGCTCGGAGGGGAGATCGACCTCGACGCGCTGGTCGCCTACTTCGAGCACAACTCCCCGGTTGGACCGGGACCGCAGAACCGCATCACGCGGGTTCCGTAGAGCCGGAGCAAAGGAACGAACGAGCGAGGCCGGGTGCAAGCCCGGCCTCAGCTCTCTTCGGCAGCCTTACCTGACGGGCTGACCTCGTTGCCTCTTTTGGCCTCGGCGCCTTGGGACAGAGGGGTCTGACCCCGCTGTGGAAAACCGAAGCATCGAACACACGGTTCCAGGAGAACGCGGCTGTCCTTTCAGGACACCGGGGTCTGACCCCTCTGTCTCTTTGGGTCAGGAAGAGAGCAGCTCGTCGACGTCGTGGACGACGTCCTTGGCCTTCACGCCCGAGTCGTAGATGACGCGGCCCTCGCCGGATTCGTCGACCAGCATCGTGTACGCCGTGTGGTCGACGAGGTCCGGATCGCTCGCGACGGCGGCGACGTCGTAGTCATTCCAGACCTGCGTGAGCTCGTCGCGCGTCCCGATCAAGTAGTGGAACTCGGGCAGCAGGTGGTGCACCTTCGCGTACTTCGAGACTGCCTCCGGCGTGTCACCCTCCGGGTCGACGCTGACCGCGAGGACACGCACGTCGTCGCGCTTTGCGCCGAGCATCTGCAGCGCCTGGTTGAGGTTCTGTGTGATCAGCGGGCAGACGTCGGGGCAGTTCGTGTAGAGGAACGTGAGGAGGACGAGCTTGCCGCGCTGGTCCGCCATGCTCACCTTCTGGCCCGACTGGTCGGTGAGCGTGAAGTCGGGGGTCGGCTGCGGCGGATTCAGCTCTCCGCCGTCAAAGCGGCCGCTGCCCCCCGAGACCGTCAGGCCTCCGGACGCGGAGCCGTGGTCGTGCTGGTGGCCATTGCCGCAGGCCGAGGCCGCGAGCAAAACGATGAGCGCGGCAAGGGCGAGAGGCGCGCGTCGCATCCCTGCGAAAATACCGGTCAGCCCTCGGGTCCGGTTTGCGGAACCGTTCTACGGCTCGGGACGCCAGACCATCTGCGCGGCGCCGACTGGCCAGGTTATGTCCAGGCGGCTGCCGACGACACGCTGAAACTCGAGCTCCTCGCCGTTCGAAGTCGCGACCCAGGCCCCGTCTGGCGACCACGCGGCCGTGTTCCCTGCGAACGAACGATTCGGGAGTCCCGGCCTGCAGCCGAGGTCGAGCAAGGTGACGGCCTGTCCAAGCGGGAAGAGCGCGCCGCAGTTGTCGCTCCGCAGAATCGGCGTCACGCCCTGGAGCCGCTTTGGGATCCTGGTTGTCGTCGTGAGCACGCTCCCATCCCAGCGCTGCAGCCTCTCTCCGTCCACGACGACTGCGAGCGACCCATCCGATCCGAACTTCGCGTACGTGATGCCGCCATCGGCGGTGAATACGACCCGGTCGCCGACGAGAACCTGATTCCCGACTGCATACGCGATCTCGTCGTCGTGGGTGTAGGCGACGGGACAGCGGGGCAGCCTTCTCGAGGGCCCGCCGATTGCCAGGTCGAAGCCCACGCGGCTGCGCCCGCACCACGCGACATGCTGCGCGTCGTCCGACCAGATGACCACGCCGAACAGCGCCCGATAGCCGCCGAGTTCCCGGCTTGGCGCGGCGAGGTCTGCGATGCGGAAGGGATGGAGGCCGTCCTGCGAGCTGTCGCCGAGCCCGTAGGCGACCCGGGAGCCGACCGGGGGAGCCCAGAGGAAGCAGTCGCTGCCGAAGTGGGCGAGCGGCCGCTCGCGGCCCCCGGCGAGACCGATGACCCGTATGTCGCAGCTGTCTGCATCGGTGAGTGTCAGCGTCCCTTCGAGTACGCCCTCCGGCCAGTTCGGCGGCGCCTCGGGCTGAGGCGCGGGGCCCGGGACCCGGCTCGGAGTGGTCTGGACCGGCACCGTGGGCGTCGTCGCGGCCGGCTGTGCCTCGGCGCGGGGCTTTCCGCGGATCGCGTCCGCGGCCGCGAAGCCGCCGATGACGACCACGGCGCCGATTGCGAGGACTGTCAGGAGGTCGCGGGGCTTCAAGGTTTCGCCGCTATAATGCGCGCTTTCCGATGGTTCAGAACGAAACGGTTACCGAAGAAGCAGACCTCGTGAGGTCTGAAGACGACGTCTGGACACAGGGTCCGGACGGCGAGCGCATCCCGGACTACGACTCGACCTTCCCCATCATCAACGAGGGCGAGGTCGTGCGCGGAAAGGTCGTTCGCGTCGACAAGGACGAGGTCTTGATCGACATCGGCTACAAGTCCGAGGGGGTCATCCCTGTCTCCGAGCTGTCGATCCGCCGGTCGGTGAATCCGGCCGACGAGGTGCAGCTCGGCGACGAGATCGACGCGCTCGTCATGACGAAGGAGGACGCCGAGGGCCGGCTCATCCTCTCCAAGAAGCGCGCCCGCTTCGAGATGGCGTGGAAGCGCATCGAGGAGGCCGCCGAGAGCGGCGAGCCCGTCGAGGGCACCGTGATCGAGGTCGTGAAGGGCGGTCTCATCCTCGACCTCGGCGTGCGCGGCTTCCTGCCCGCGTCGCTCGTCGACATCCGGCGCGTCCAGGACCTGGACGAGTTCATGGGCCAGACGCTGCGCTGCAAGGTGATCGAGCTGAACCGCAGCCGCAACAACGTCGTCCTCTCGCGCCGCGCCGTGCTCGAGGAGGAGCGCAAGGAGATGCGCCAGGCGATCCTCGACCGGCTCTCGCCCGGTGACGTCGTCACCGGCACGATCTCGAACATCGTCGACTTCGGCGCATTCGTCGACCTCGAGGGGATCGACGGGCTCATCCACATCTCGGAGCTTTCCTGGAGCCACGTGAATCATCCGTCGGAGCTGCTCGAGATCGGGCAGGAGGTGCAGGTGAAGGTGCTCGACATCGACCGCGAGCGCCAGCGCATCTCGCTCGGCCTGAAGCAGACCCAGTCGGATCCCTGGCAGCAGGTGATCGACACGTACGACCAGGGTGACGTCGTCGAAGGGCGCGTGACGAAGGTCGTGACCTTCGGCGCCTTCATCGAAGTCGTCCCCGGCGTCGAGGGGCTCGTACACATCTCGGAGCTCGCCGAGCACCACGTCGAGAACCCGCGCGAGGTCGTCACGCAGGGCGAGACGGTCAAGGCGCGGATCATCGAGATGGACGCCGAGCGGCGGCGGCTCTCCCTTTCCCTCAAGCGCGTGGACGGCGATCTCGGCGACGAGGCTCCCGCGCTCGGCCTCTCCGAGGAGGTCTTCTCCGAGGAAGCCGAAGAGGCTCCGGAGCTCGAGGCGAGCACCGAGCCGGAGGCGGTCGCGGAGCCGGAGGCAGCCGAGCCCGAGGCGCCCGCGGACCCCGAGGCAGCCGCGGAGCCGGCGGCCGACGCTGAGGCTCCGGCAGATGCCGAGCCCGACGAGCAGGGCCGCGACGAGTGAGTGGCGGGACCGGCGATATTCGCCGGGTCCCTGAGCCGCGATCACGCTGCGCGCCGCTGCGTCCTCGGTCGCGCCCATAGGACAGCTATGAGCGCTCCCTGCGTCCTTGCGGCGCTTGGTGCTCGCACCTCAGGAACCGGGCAACATCACCGGCCACGCGACTAAGCGACCCGTGGCGGTTGCCGTCACGGGCGGAATCGGAGCCGGCAAGTCGGAGGCGCTCGCGTCCTTCGCGCGTCACGGCGCTGCGGTCATCTCGAGCGACGAGATCGTCCACGAGCTCCTGCGCTCGGATACCGAGGTGCAGGCCGCCGTGTGCGAGCGCTGGGGCGAGTCGATGCTGGGCCCGGACGGAGCCGTCGAGCGTGACCGTGTTGCGAACGTCGTCTTCACAGATCGCCGCGAGCTCGAGTGGCTCGAGAGCCTCCTCCATCCGCGTGTTGTGGCCACCTATCTCCGCTGGCGCGAGCAGCTCGGCGAGCTGCCAGACCCGCCGGCGGTCTGCGTCACGGAGGTCCCGCTCCTCTACGAGGTCGGGGGAGAGGAGCGCTTCGACGCGGTCGTGGTCGTGACCGCATCGCCCGAGGTGCGCATCTCGAGGCGCATCGCGCCGATGCAAGATCGCGAGCAGCGCCTGATCCCGGACGAGGAGAAGGTGGCGCGGGCCGATTTCGCGTTCGTGAACGACGGGTCGCTCGAGGAGCTCGACGCCTTCGTGGCCGACGTGATCGCCACACTGAGCTCGGAAGCGCGATGAGGGTGCTGCTTGCGGTCTTCGTTCTTCTCGCGGCTGCGGGAGGAGCTTTCGCCTACATCCAGTCCGAGCCGGACTGGTACGTGCGCCTGCGCTATCCGCTGGAGTACGACCACATCGTCACCGGCCACGCGGAGAACTACGACCTCGACCCGGCTCTCCTGGCCGCGGTCATCTACCGGGAGAGCAAGTTCGATGCGAACGCGAAGTCCTCCTCGGGCGCGATCGGGCTCATGCAGCTCCTCCCCGACACCGCGAAGGGCATCGCGCTGCACACCGGCGGGTCGCAGTTCGAGGTCGAAGACCTCTGGGATCCCGAGATCAACGTGCGCTACGGCGCCTTCTACCTCCGCCGCCTCCTGAACAAGTACGGCAACGTCAAGCTTGCCCTCGCCGCCTACAACGCGGGGCAGGCGAACGTGGACGAATGGCGCGCGAAGGGAGAGGGAATCGCGTTCCCCGAGACCCGCCAGTACGTGGACGAAGTGCTGCATGCGCGCGACGTCTATGCGGACACCTACGCGGACGAGCTCGGCGTCGGGGAGGGCGGCTGAGCACGGCTACTATCGAGAAGATGGCCGACTTCAAGGTTTCCGAGGCGTACAGCCCGACCGGCGACCAGCCCCACGCGATCGAGTCGCTCTCGCGCAGCCTGCACGCAGGCGACCAGTACCAGACTCTGCTCGGCGCGACGGGCACGGGAAAGACCGCGACGATGGCCTGGATCATCGAGCAGGTGAAGAAGCCGACGCTCGTGATCGCCCACAACAAGACGCTCGCGGCGCAGCTCTGCAACGAGTTCCGGGAGTTCCTGCCGGGGAACGCCGTCGAGTACTTCGTCTCCTACTACGACTACTACCAGCCCGAGGCCTACGTGCCCCAGGCCGACCTCTACATCGAGAAGGACGCGTCCATCAACGACGACATCGACCGGCTGCGCCACGCGGCGACGGCGGCACTGCTCGCGCGGAAGGACGTCGTCATCGTCGCTTCGGTCTCCTGCATCTACGGGATCGGCTCCCCGATCGAGTACGAGGACAAAACGGTCGTTCTCGGCGTCGGGATGGAGATCGACCGCGACGTCATGCTCCGGAAGCTCGTCGACATCCAGTACTCCCGGAACGACTCCTTCCTCGGGCGCGGGCGCTTCCGCGTACGGGGAGACGTCGTCGAGGTGCAACCGGCGCACATGGAGTCGGCGTACCGCATCTCACTCTTCGGGGACGAGGTCGAGCAGATCACCCATTTCGACCCGCTCTCGGGCGAGATCTACGCCCGTCTCGAGCACCTCGCCATCTTCCCTGCCACGCAGTACGTGACCTCGCGGGACACGATCGAGCGGTCGGTCGGGGAGATCCGTCACGAGCTGGAGGAGCAGGTCAAGCTCTTCGAGTCGCAGGGGAAGCTGCTCGAGGCGCACCGCATCCGCCAGCGCACCGAGTACGACCTCGAGATGCTGCAGGAGCTCGGCTACTGCAACGGCATCGAGAACTATTCGCGGATCCTCGACGGCCGCGCGGCGGGAACCGCACCGAACACGCTGCTCGACTACTTCCGCGGCGACTTCGTCGTCATGGTCGACGAGTCGCACCAGACCGTGCCCCAGATCGGCGGCATGTACGAGGGTGATCGCTCCCGGAAGGAGACGCTGGTCGATTTCGGCTTCCGGCTTCCCTCGGCGCTCGACAACCGGCCCCTCCGCTTCGACGAGTTCCTCGAGCGCGTCCCGCAGCTCCTCTTCGTCTCGGCCACGCCCGGCCCCTTCGAGCTCCGTAACTCCACGAACGTCGCCGAGCAGATCATCCGCCCGACCGGCATCGTCGACCCCGAGGTCGAGCTGCGAACCACCAAGAACCAGATCGACGACCTCCTGAACGAGATCCGCCGGCGGGAGGAGGTCGGCGAGCGCGTCCTCGTCACGACACTGACGAAGAAGATGGCCGAGGACCTCACGGACTACCTGCTCGAGTCGGCCGTGAAGGCGCGCTACCTCCACTCGGAGATCGACACGCTCGAGCGCATCCAGATCATCCGCGAGCTCCGGCTCGGCGAGTACGACGTCCTCGTCGGCGTGAACCTCCTGCGCGAGGGGCTCGACCTTCCCGAGGTCTCGCTCGTCGCCATCCTCGACGCCGACAAGGAGGGCTTCCTCCGCGGCCAGACCGCGCTCATCCAGACGATCGGCCGCGCTGCGCGAAACGTCAACGGCAAGGTCGTCATGTACGCGGACAAGATGACGGAGGCGATCAAGGGCGCCCTCGAGGAGACGAACCGCAGGCGCGACATCCAGCTCCGCTACAACGAGGAGCACGGGATCACGCCGGAGTCGATCGTCAAGGGCGTCTCCGACATCGCCGAGTTCCTCGCGATGGAGTCGCCCACGGTGCCCGGCCGCCGGCGGCGCGGTCGCAAGGTCGAGGGCATGCAGCCCGACGAGATCGAGAAGCTCGTGATCACGCTCGAGGAGGAGATGCTCGCGGCCGCAGAAGAGCTCCGCTTCGAGTACGCGGCGAAGCTCCGCGACGAGATCAAGGAGCTCCGCCGTGAGCTCCGGGCGGCGACGCCGGAGCCCGCCGCTTAGCCGGCCGACTCGACGGGCAGGCTGCAGGCGACCGTGGCGCAGCGCGAGAACATCCTGGGGATCGACGCCAAGCGGGCGCTCGCCACCATCGTCATCGCAGTGATCCTCCTCGTCGGCGCCTTCAGCCTCATCGGGAAGGCGGCGGACTTCGACGAGATCGTCGACGCCCTCGACGCCGCCAACCGGAAATGGTTCCCGATCTGCCTTGCGGGGCTCGTGTGCGCCTACGCCGGCTACATCGCCGGCTACCGCGAGATCGCCCGCATGCACGACGGGCCGAACCTGCCGTTCTGGACGGTGACCCGCATCGTCGGCATCGGCTTCGGGGCGAACGTCCTCGGCTCCGCGGCCGGCGGTCTCGCCGTCGACTTCTGGGCCCTGCGGCGCGCGGGCGCCAGCACCCACGACTCGGCGCGCCGCGTGCTCGGCTTCAACACGCTGGAATGGGGCCTGCTCGGAACCTTTGCGGCGGTCGCGGCGATGTTCGTCCTGGCGGGGCGAGGATCGGGCGCGCCGCTCGGGATGACGCTCGGCTGGATCATCGTCGTGCCCGTCTGCGTCGTCCTCGCCGCCTTCGTCAGCTCGCCGAAGAGGGCGACGCGGCTCAGCCACGCGGAGGCAGTGAAGGAGAGGGAGGGGGAGGGCAGGACGACGTTCTGGTGGTCGAAGCTGAAGAAGGGCTTCGCGGACGGAATCGGCGGCGTTGTCGTCGTGCGCCACCTCGTCCTCAACCCGCGCGCCCATCCCTCCGCCATCCTCGGCTTCGCCGTCTACTGGTTCGGCCACCTGCTCACGCTCTACGCGGCGCTGCGCGCGTTCACGCACTCGAGCGTCGTCCTCGCCGCGCTCGTGCTCGCCTTCGCGACGGGCTACGTCGCCACCGCGTTGCCGCTTCCCGGCGGCGGGTCCGGCGGGATCGAGGCGGCGCTCGCCTTCAGCCTCCACGCGGTCGGCATGCCGCTCGCCCCGGCGCTTCTCGCCGCGCTCGTCTACCGCTTCTTCACGTTCTGGCTGCCCCTTCTGCCCGCGCTCGCGCTGCTCCCGTCGGTGAAGCAGCTCAACAGCGAGCTACCCAGGTTCGCACGGCAGGGCTCGCCGGCCTGACGCGAAGCTAGGCGCAGGCTTGCGCCGCGGCCTGAAGGGTCGCGGCGACCTCGGCGGACATCTGCTCGCCCTCGCGCAGCGACTCGTCTGCCGCCTTGAACTCCTCGAAGCTCATGCGCTGCTTGAGCTCTGTGTACATGCAGCCGCAGATGCGCTCGGCGTCCGACTCGTCGGCAGGAGTCGCCCCCGTTGTCGCCGAGTCGACGCACGAGTTCACGAAGTTGTCCTCCACCTCTGGAGTGAAGGTCGTCGGCTCACCGCCCCCGCCGCACGCTGCGAGAGTCACTGCCGCCGCGACGGCCGTAACCGCAAGCCCCAGAAGTGCCTTGCCTGCCATCCCCGTGACCCTACCCGGCCTCTCGTCTGTCTGAAACGAGGCCGCCGAACCCGCGTGTGAAGCGGCGTTCGGCGATCCGGCACCAGTCGTTTCCGACCCACGAGTACGTGATCACTGTGAGCGAGCCCTCCTCGACCTCGAAGAAATGGAGACCGCGCGCCTCGCCCCGGCGCTTCGGGCGCGGCTGTCCGAGACCGGGGGCGGTCACGACCGTCGTCCCGTGCACGTCGCCCTCCACGACCTCGAACTCATGCCGTTCGGAAACCGCGCTCTGGTGCACGTGCCCGGAGACGATCAGTTCCGCCCCGGCGTCGACGAGCGCTCCGAGGACAGTCGAGCGGTTGGCGATCGTGCGCTTGACGGTCCGCCAGGGCGCGCCCAGCAGATGGTGGTGGACGGCGACCATTTTGAGCGCACCCTCAGGCGCCCCGGCGAACGTCTCCGCGACGTGATCGAGCTGCCAGGAGCGCAGTGCCCCGCCTTGCTGCTTCCACGGCCGCACCGAGTTCAGGCCGCAGACCACGAGCCGTTCGGAGCGGTAGACGGGCTCGGTCTCGGGCCACACCTCGAGGAACTGGTCGAAGGTCCGCGTGAAGCGCCATGGCGGCCAGCGTGGGATGTCGTGATTCCCCGGGATGACGAGGAGCGGAGGGCCGAGGGAGCGCAGGAGCGCGGCGGCCCGGGCATGCTGCTCGGGCGTGTTGCGATGGGTCAGATCGCCGCTTGCGACGACGAGCTCGGGAGCCAGATCCGCGACGAGTGCCCGCAGGTCGTTTTCCACCTCGGGCTCCTCACGCGTGCCCGCATGAAGGTCGGAAACCTGCAGGACGCGTAAAGGCGCCATCGGGCGGGGACACTATAGTTTGGTCATGGTCGACGAACCCGCTGAGATCTTCGACGACATGTACCTCGGCCTCCGGGCCGGGGCCGCTGGGCGCAAGAAGCGCCGCGGCGAGCCCCTTTCCGCGGACGAGCAGGAGGCGCTCGGGCACTGGGAGCGTCTGTCCACCTGGCGCAAGAGCCTTGCGGTCGGAGGCTTCGCCGTCGGCACCTTCGGCCTCGGCTTCACCCTCGGCGGCCTCATCTTCGGCCGCTGGCGCAAGGCCTAGCTAGCTCTCGTTCTCCTTCGCCGGGAAGAGGACGGCTGGAGTCTCCTCCTCCGCCGGATTGTGATGGCGGACGACCACGTCCACGAGCGTCGCGATCACCGCGGCAAACGGGATCGAGAGGAAGACGGCGAAGCCGCCGAAGAGGAACGCGACCGCGGTGACCGCGACGAGCACCGTGAGCGGCGTCAGCCCGACCGCGTGGCCGAGGACGCGCGGGATGACGACGTAGTCCTCGAAGAGCCGCACACCGAGCACGGCGAGCCCGGCGGCAAGAGCAAGCTGCCAGGACTCCGTGAACCCCACGCCCACGGCGACCGCGCCGGCCGCGATCGGCCCCAGCACCGGGACGATCTCCACGATGCCCGCGAAGATCCCGATCAGGAGCCAGAACGGCAGCCCGATCAAGTAGAAGATGAGCGAGAGCACCGAGGCCACGAACGTGACGAGGATGAGCAGCCCGCGGACGTAGGCGCCGAGCTTCGCGTCGATGAGGTTCCACGTGTCGCGCACGGTCCTGCGTCTGTCGCGGGGTAACAGCGACATCACGAGCATCTCGGCGCGCTCGCGCTCGAAGATCCAGTAGGCGGCGCACGCGAAGGTGAAGAAGACGCCCACGAGCACCTCGAAGGCGGTGAACGTGAGGGAGAGGGAGGAGTCGACCAGCTCGGCGCCCGAGGGCAGCTCGTCGAGCCCGTCCTGGACGCGCACGAGGATCTCGTGCTTGAAGCCGGTCGACTGGTTCGCCTGCCGCTCGAGCTCGGAGCTCGACGTGGGAATGCCGCCGAGCGCGTTGTCGACCTGATCGATCGCCCGTGGGACGATCGCCCACAGGAGCAGGCCGATGAGGCCGCCGAGCACCGCGTAGTGGAGGAGGATCCCGACCCCGCGCGGGATGCGCCTGCGCGCCAGCCAATCGACGCTCGGCCGCATGGAGGCCGCGATGATGAACGCGAGGAAGAGCAGCGCGAGGACGATGCGGAGCTTCCAGAGCGCGAGGGCCGACGCGACGACGGCGACGAAGATCAGCGAAGCGATGAAAGCCTTGCGCGCGGTCTCCTGCATGAGCCTCGATTCCCAGGATAGTCCTCCGGGGAACGAGGACTTCCACGCGTTTGTGCAGAAATCCTGCGTATGCGCGGGTACCTGGATCCCGGCGAGACGGTGCGCTTCGAGGCCCGGCCGCATACGGCCGCGCTCGTTCGTCCGCTCAGCCGCTCGCTCCTCCTGGCACTTGCCGGTGGCGTGCTGGTCGGACTCTCCCCGCCGTGGCTCGGCGTTCTCGGCGCAGCCCTCCTTGGAGTCGGCGCCCTCCTCGCGCTTCGCGCCGTGCTGCGCTGGGACCGGACGTCCCTCGTCGTCACGACGGAGAAGCTCCTCGTCGTGCACGGCCTTGCCCGGCGGCGCGCGGCCGCGGTGCGCTTCGCCCGCGTCGGGCCGGTGGAGGTGGAGCAGGGGCTTCTCGGACGGCTGCTCGGCTACGGCACGGTGATCGCCGGCGACCTCGAGATCCCGTATGTGCCGGATCCCCGGCGCGTCGGCCGTCTGGCGTCCTAGCGCTACCCTCAGGGGGCGATGCGCCCGCTCGTGACCTGGATCCTGGTCGCCGCGCTGCTCCTTCTTGCGCTCTTCGCGGGCAGGGACGCGCTGCAGTCGAACGGAAGCGCCGCGCCGGCCGCGGCCCCGGCCAAGGAGCACCCGGCCGGGTCCGCCGGCCCACCGGATATTCCTGGGCGCACTCACCTGGTGGCGGAGCTGAAGAAGCTCGGCGCCGACGGTGTCCTCTACGTCACCGACGTTGCGTGCCGCCGCTTCATCCTTCGGCTCCCGACGCTCGTCTGGACAACGGAGACGGAGCTTGCCGGCCCGGACTGCGGCTTCTGGGCTCGCCCTCCGAGCGACGCGGACACCGGACTCGCGGCCCGACAGGTGAACGGGGAGACCATCGAGGTCACCTCGGGCGGTTGGAGCCACGGGTTCGCGGGCACGTCGCCGGCGTTCAAGCCGGATGGGACGCTGACGTTCGTCCGGGACGGGCGCTTGCGGGAATGGACCGGCCGCTGCCCGCCCGGCGCCGAGAAGGTCGTCTTCCAGGGGCTGCACGAGGTTGCTCTCTGCAACCGCCCTGTCCCGGGAGCGCCCCCAGGTGTCCGGGAGGTCGCCTGGCTCGGGACCGGCGACTACGCGGTGCTGACCGGGCCCGACCGTGCGACGTCGCTGGAGATCGTTCGGGATGGGCGGCGCGAGCGCCTCTTCAACTCGGTCGGGGCCCGCATGGGCGCGCTCGAGGAGAGCCCGGGCGGGCGCTACGTGGTCGTTCGCCTCGACGGGACGCTGACGCTCTTTCGCACGGATGGACCTCCGGCCCCGCGGCCGCTCCCCGCGAGCGACGAGCTGGCGCGCTCGATCACGTGGTCCGGCGACGAGCGCCTCGCCGCCCTCGCCACGGAGAGCTCGGTCGAGGTCTTCCCGAGCGACGCGGCCGGCCAGGCGGTGCGAATTCCGCTCGCCGCCATGGCCGTCCAGTGGCGCTAGGACGGCGAAAAGCGAACACATGTTCGTCCGAGGGCCAGGGCTACACTGGGGGGATGGTTCCTCCGGCTTCGTCGACGAGGTCCTGGCGCGCGAAAGGCGAGCCAGGTAAGGACGCAGGGAGCGTGCATGCTCGTGAGCATGTGCGCGACCGAGGACGCAGCATGGCGACGCCTTGCAGCCGCCCAGGAGCCGTCGGACGGGGCCGGGGGAGCCATTAAATGGCAGCGGCCGAGCAGCTGGTCGTACACGGCGCCCGTGAGCACAACCTCAAGGACGTCACCGTGAGCCTGCCCAGAAACTCGCTGATCTGCGTCACCGGGCTCTCGGGCTCGGGCAAGTCGTCGCTCGCCTTCGACACGATCTATGCCGAAGGCCAGCGCCGCTACGTCGAGTCGCTCTCGGCCTACGCGCGCCAGTTCCTGCAGATGATGGAGAAGCCCGACGTCGACTCCATCGACGGGCTCTCGCCGGCGATCTCGATCGACCAGAAGACGACATCGCGAAACCCGCGCTCGACCGTGGGCACCGTGACCGAGATCTACGACTACCTCCGTCTGCTCTACGCGCGGGTCGGGCGGCCGCACTGCCCCATCTGCGGGCGGCCGATCGCCGGGCAGAGCATCGAGTCGATCGTCGACCAGGTGCTCCGCCTTCCGGAAGGGACGAAGTTCACGGTCAACGCCCCGGTCGTCCGCGATCGCAAGGGCGAATACAAGGACCTTCTCGAGCAGCTGCGCGGCGAGGGCTTCACACGCGTCAAGGTCGACGGTGGGGAGCGGCTCCTCGAAGAGGAGATCGAGCTCGACAAGAAGTTCAAGCATTCGATCGAGGTCGTCGTCGACCGGCTGTCCATGAAGCCCGACCTGCGGCATCGCCTCACCGACTCGATCGAGACCGCGCTCGCGCTGGCCGAGGGGCTTGTCACGGTCGCGATCGTGGACGGCGAGGAGCTGACGTTCTCCGAGCGGTTCGCCTGTCCCGAGCACGGAGTCGGCCTGCCGGAGCTCCAGCCCCGCATCTTCAGCTTCAACGCGCCGCACGGAGCCTGCCCGCGCTGCACCGGCCTCGGCGCGCAGCAGGAGATCGACCCCGACCTGCTCGTGCCCGACCCCGAGCTCTCCGTCGCCGAGGGCGCGCTCGTGCCGTGGTCGGTCGGGAACTCGACGTACTACGAGTCGGTCATCCAGGCGATCGCCGACCGCTACGAGATCGACGTCGACAGGCCGTGGCGCGAGCTCACGGAGGAGCAGCAGAACCTCTTCCTCTACGGCACCGGCGGCGAGAAGGTCTACGTGACGTACCGGAACCGCATGGGACGCAGGCGCGCCTACATGCTCGCCTTCGAGGGCATCGTCCCGAGCCTGGAGCGCCGTTACAAGGAGACCGATTCGGCCGGCCAGCGCGAGCGGATCGAGGAGTACATGAGCTTCCGGCCCTGCCCGGTCTGCAAGGGCGCGCGGCTCAAGCCCGAGGTGCTCGCCGTGACCGTGGGCGCCTCGAACATCCACGAGTTCACGCAGATGTCGGTCACGCGGGCAATCGAGTTCCTCGACCGCCTCGAGCTCTCGGAGACGGAGCAGCTGATCGGCACCCGGATCATCAAGGAGATCCGCGAGCGGCTGACCTTCCTCTCCGACGTGGGCGTTGGCTACCTGCAGCTCGACCGGGCGGCGGCGACGCTCTCGGGCGGCGAGGCCCAGCGGCTGCGGCTGGCGACGCAGATCGGATCGCAGCTCGTCGGCGTCCTCTACATCCTCGACGAGCCGTCGATCGGCTTGCACCAACGCGACAACGCGAAGCTGATCGGCACCCTCGAGCGGCTGCAGAGCCTCGGCAACACCGTCCTCGTCGTCGAGCACGACGAGCAGATGATGCGCTCGGCCGACTGGCTCGTCGACATGGGGCCTGGGGCCGGTGAGCACGGCGGCCACGTCGTCGCGGAGGGCCCGGCCGACGAGGTCGAGAAGGTCAAGGGCTCCGTCACCGGCCAGTTCCTCTCGGGGAAGCGCGCGATCGCGGTGCCCGACCGGCGCGGGGAGGATCTCGGCTCGTTCTGGGTGCGCGGCGCGAGCCAGCACAACCTGAAGGACATCGACGTCGAGTTTCCCGTCGGCAAGTTCGTGTGCGTCACAGGCGTGTCGGGCTCGGGCAAGTCGACGCTCGTGAACGAGATCGTCTACAAGGCGCTCGCCAACCGCCTGCATCGCATGCGCGTCAAGCCCGGCGAGCATCTCGGCTGTGAGGGGATCGAGTGCTTCGACAAGGTCATCGACATCGACCAGTCGCCGATCGGCCGCACGCCGCGCTCGAACCCGGCCACGTACACCGACCTCTTCACGCCGATCCGCGAGCTCTATGCGCAGACGCCTGACGCGAAGGTGCGCGGCTACAAGCAGGGGCGGTTCTCTTTCAACGTGCGCGGCGGCCGCTGCGAGACCTGCAAGGGCGACGGCACGATCAAGATCGAGATGCACTTCCTCCCGGACGTCTACGTCCCGTGCGAGACGTGCGGCGGCAAGCGCTACAACCGTGAGACGCTCGAGGTGCGTTTCAAGGGCAAGTCGATCGCCGAGGTGCTCGAGATGTCGGTCGAGGAGGCCCTGAAGTTCTTCTCCAAGATCCCGAAGATCCGGCGGCGGCTCCAGACCCTCCACGACGTCGGGCTCGACTACATCAAGCTCGGCCAGCCGGCGACGACGCTCTCCGGCGGAGAGGCGCAGCGCGTGAAGCTCGCCAAGGAGCTCTCGAAGATCGCGACGGGCAAGACGCTCTACATCCTCGACGAGCCGACGACGGGCCTGCACTTCGCCGACATCGAGAAGCTCCTCGAGGTCCTGCAGCGGCTCGTGGACGCAGGAAACACGGTGCTCGTCATCGAGCACAACCTCGACGTCATCAAGCAGGCCGACTGGATCGTCGACCTCGGTCCCGAAGGCGGCGAGGCCGGCGGTGAGGTGATCGCGACCGGGACGCCGGAGCAGGTCGCCGAGGTCGAGGAGAGCTACACGGGCCGCTTCCTGCGCGAGCTCCTGCCGAGCGCCACGCCGGCAGCTGCGTGAATTCGGCCCGGTAGGGTTCTGCCGTGCTGGCCATCGAGTTCAGCCTGAGTGGGTTTTCTGGCCGTGTGGACGTGGAGGTCGAGCCGAACACGGACCCCGAGGAGCTCGGCTGCCCACCGCACGCGGAGGGTTTCCCCGTCTGCAAGGCCGTCGTGAACTACGCCGGGCGCGGATATCGCGCCGCACTCGGATGGATCCAGCTGGTGCGATCCACGGACGGGCCGACCGGAGGAGCGTTCGAACCGGATCCCGTCGAGGCACTGGGTCGCGTGCCGCATCCGTTCTGCTGGTTCGGCTTCGCGCCGACCCTTTTCGATGCGCCCTCGCGGCGCGCGCGCGAGCCGCTCGACTGGACCGCGCACAGCTTTCTCGCCTTTATCCCGGACGAGCGACGGGTTCGGGCACTCCTCGGCTTCAGCTGGGGCTTCGCGATCGCGAACGGAAGGTTGTCGCTCACGCCGCCCGCCTTGCTCGATGCAACGGGGTGGGACAGGCATTTGTCGCTTTTCGAGCGTGAGTATCCGGACTGGGCCTTCGACTCCGGTTTTCACGACCGATGAATCAGCAGGAGGCGGCGCAAACGAGCCTCGACCGCGAGTGGTGGCTGCGCACGCTGGCGATCTTCCAGGCGCCGCGCGCGGTCTTCGCCGCGCTTCGAAACGACGCGCCCGGGGACGTCGAGGCACGTGCCGAGCCCGTCCTCGCGCTCGTGCTGCTGGCCGGGATGGCGGGTGTCCTCCTCGCCCCTTCCACCGGCCGGCTACTGAACGAGTCGATCGTGGACGAGAGCATGGCCCTCGTCGCGGTGCTCATCTTCGTCACGGGCGGGCTCTACGGCACTGCGACCTACTGGATCGGCGGCGCGGCGCTCTACGTCGGCCTGCGCGGCGCGGGGAGCAAGGGCAGCTATCTGCGCGCGCGGCACACGCTCGCCTTCGCCGCCGCTCCGCTCGTGCTCGGGCTGCTCTTCGTCTGGCCCGTGCGGATCGCCGTCTACGGCTCGGACCTCTTCCGCACCGGCGGAAGCGACGACGGCACGGGGAACCTCGTCTTCGAGCTCGTCCTCGCTGCGATCGGGCTCTGGGCTGTCGGCCTGCTCGTCTACGGAATCTCGGTGGTGGAGCGCTGGAGCCTCGTGCGCGCGCTCGTCGCGCTCGCGCTCGTCGTGCTGAGCCTGCTCGTGATCACCTTTCCGTTCCTGATTCCGCTCGCGAGCCGCTGAGGCTCAGCCGTTCGCGGGCACGAAAGAGATGGCGAAGCTGATGTGCGCGCGTCCCTGCGTTCGCTTGTGCACGAAGACCGTCCATTGGTCACGCGCGGCCTCCCCGAGCAGTCCGTAGTCGACCCGACAGGAATCGCGCCCGCCGATGTGGCGGCAATCATGCCGCCGCGCTCGGTCGAGCACCTCGAGGAAGGGGCCGTGCCCGGCCTGCGCCGTGACGCGGATGTCCGTCCGACGAGGAACGTCGATGAGAAAGCTCACGGTATGCGTGACGGGATCCAGAGGGACGACTCGGAACTGCTTCGTAGCACGGCCCGGACCTAGATTGACCGCCACTTCACGAATCGCTCCCCTGCAGTTCTCCCCGCCAGGTCGGACCTCTGCTTTCGCGGTGTACGGCCCCGCGAAGGCCTCGGCGGTCAGAAGTGGCTCCGCAAGACAGATGCTGAACGGGACGAGGCGCTCGACGCCGGGCGACATCTCGCCGTCGAGCACGCTCTCCTGCCCGAACGGGATCTCGGATCTCTGGCCATCGGCTGTGATGTAGACGCGCAGCCTGAGATCGGACGCCTGGCAGGGAGGACCGCCGACGTGACGGAGAGCCACGACGTTCGTTCCTCCGAGCAGCTCGAGCCGGAGCGTCAGCTGCCCCGTTTTGCAGACGGGCAGCGGAGCAGTGGTGGAAGGAGTCTGTTCCGTTGCCGACTTCAGGACTGACCGAGTCTCGCGCGACCGCCCGGTCAAAGCGTCGACGAGAGCGGCGATCCCGACGGCGGCTACGGCGACGATCAGGAGGGTCGTCCAGATGTGACGCATCTCGCCGAAGATACGACCTCCGGCGGAGATCGATCCCGCGCGCTACGACTCGCTGTGCGCGACGGCGTTTTCGAAGGCGGCGAGCTCGTCCTCGGGGATCGAATACGTGTGCTCGTCGGCCGGGAACGCGCCCGAGCGCACGTCGGCCGCGTAGCGCTCGAGCGCTCTGCGCGTCTCCGTGGCGAGATCGGCGTAGCGCTTCACGAACCGTGGCGCCTTGCCGTCGTAGAGGCCGAGGAGGTCGTGGAAGACGAGCACCTGCCCGTCGCAGCCGCGCCCCGAGCCGATCCCGATCGTCGGCACGGTGAGGGACTCCGTGATGCGCGCGGCGACCTGTGCCGGGACCGCCTCGAGGACGATCGCGAAGCAGCCTGCTGCTTCCAGTGCGCGCGCGTCCTGGAGGAGCCCGCGCGCTTTCTCCGCCGTGCGCCCCTGTGCGCGGAAGCCACCCAGCATCGTCGCGGATTGGGGAGTGAGGCCGACGTGGCCCATCACCGGGATCCCGGCGCCGACCAGCGCCAGCACGCGGGAGAGCGTCGGCCCCGCGCCTTCGAGCTTCACCGCGTCCGCGCCCGCCTCCTTGACGAAGCGCACCCCATTGCGGACGGCATCCTCGTCGGAGATCTGAAAGGATCCGAACGGCATGTCGGCCACCACGAGGGGACGCTTCGCTCCGCGCGCGGCGGCGCGTGTGAGCATGAGCATCTCGTCCATCGTCGCGGGCACCGTGGAGTCGTTCCCGAGCACGGTCATGGCCGCCGAGTCGCCGACGAGGACGACGTCGATCCCGGCAGCGTCGGCGATCTTGCCGCTCGGGTAGTCGTAGGCGGTCACCATCACGAGCGGCTCGCCGCGAGCCTTCATGTCGGCGAGCTCGGTGAGCGGAAGCTTTCCGTCCGTGCGTGGGCGGCTGGTCACAGCGGGTCTCCTTCCAGTACGACGTTGTCGATGAGCCGGGTGCGCCCGGCGCGGGCAGCGGCGAGGAGATAGACGCGGCCGTCGAGCTTCGCCAGCTCGACGTACTCGGGCTCGAGGCCGGGCTCCGCGGTGAGGACGGCCTGCGCGGCCTCGCGCGGGTCGGCCCGGTCCCCGTGGGCCTCGGCGCCGGCGCGAAGGGCCTTCGGCAGCGCGAGGGCGGCCGCCCGCTCCTCCGCCGAGAGGTAGGCGTTTCGGGAGCTGACCGCGAGGCCGTCTCCGTCGCGCACCGTCGGCACGACGCGGATCTCGAGGTCGAGGTTCAGATCCTCCACGAGCCGCTCGACCACGGCGGCCTGCTGCGCGTCCTTCTGGCCGAAATACGCCCGCTCCGGCCGAACGATGTTGAAGAGCTTCAGGCAGACGGTGGCGACGCCGCGAAAGTGGCCGGGCCGCGCCTCGCCTTCGAGCCCTGCTGCGAGGCGCTCGACGTCGACCCACGTGTCGAAGCTCTCGGGATACATCTCCTCGGTGGACGGCACGAACAGGAAATCGACGCCGGCCGATTCGGCCAGGGCGACGTCCGCCTCCTCGTCGCGCGGATAGCGCTCGAAGTCCTCGCCGGCGCCGAACTGCGCCGGGTTGACGAAGATCGAGGCGACGACGACGTCGTTCTCGCGGCGCGCGGCCTCGAACAAGGCGAGGTGTCCTGCGTGCAGCGCGCCCATGGTCGGCGCCAGGCCTACACCGGCGCCCGGAAGGGCGTCGCGGACCTCGGCGATCGTGCGCAGCGTCCTCACGTGGTCTTCGCCCCCAGGAGCGCGGCCTCGGTCTCTGCAAGCGCGCGGTAGAGAGGAAGGAGCTGCGGCCTTCGGCTGCCGATCGCCTCGGCGTGGCGCTCGACGGTCTCCCAGTCGTCGCGCACGAGCGGGCCTGTGTGCTGGAATCCGTTCTCGATCGTCCGGCGCATGAGCGGCTCGAGCGCCTCGGGCGGCGCGCCGGCCGCCTCCATCAGCTCGGCCGCCACGTCGTGCAGCGTGACGAGGAAAGCCGAGACGAAGCTCGCCGCGGCGTGGTAGAGCGGCCGCAGCTCGTCGTCGAGCTCGAACGGCCTCAGGCCGAGGGAGCCGGCGAGGCTTTCCGCGGCTGCCAGCGCTCCGGGCGTCTCGCCCGACACCGCCGCCCAGGCGCCGTCGAGCTGCTTGGGCCCGCGGTCGAGCGTGAAGGTCTGCAGCGGATGGAGGCTGAAGCGGCGCGTGTGCGGAGCGAGCGCGTCGAGCCTGCATGCACCGCTCGTGTGCGCCACCCAGGGGCCCGACGGGATCGCAGCGGCGACCTCCGCGATGGCGCGGTCCGGCACGCAGATGAGGACGAGGTCGGCGTCGCCGCAGTCGAGATCGCGGCCCGCGGTGCGGGTCGGGATCCGCTCGCCGAGGCGCGCGGCCACCGCCTTGCCGACGCGCCCAGCGCCGACGACACATGCTGATTCGAACACGGCTCCAGTTCCGTAGGGGATACCGGGCACCTGGAGCATACCCCGCCAGGTAACGTGAAAGCGTGGCCGAGAAAGTGCAGAAGACCGATCAGGAGTGGAAGGCGGAGCTGACGCCCGAGCAGTACAGCGTGCTCCGTGAGAAGGCGACGGAGCGCGCCTTCACGGGCCGGTACTACTCGACGAAGGAGCCGGGCACCTACCGCTGTGCCGGCTGCGGCGCCGAGCTCTTCTCGTCGGGCACGAAGTACGAGTCGGGCACCGGCTGGCCGAGCTTCTGGGAGCCTGCGAGCGCGGAGGCGGTCGAGACCGAGCGCGACTGGGGCCTCGTCATGCCCCGCACCGAGGTGCACTGCGCGTCCTGCGGCGGCCACCTCGGGCACGTCTTCAACGACGGCCCACACCCGACCGGGCTTCGCTACTGCATCAACTCCTGCGCGCTCGAGCTCGAGCCAGAGACGTCCGAGTAGCGCCCGTTCGTACCCGTTTGCAGCTGTCCGGCTAGCTGCCTAGACTGCCTCGGCGATGCCGATCTACGAGTTCGTGTGCATGTCGTGCGAGAGCCATTTCGAGGAGCTCTTGCGGCTGGACGACGGCGATCCGGACTGCCCGGAGTGCGGCTCCGGGAAGACACGCCGCCAGCTTTCCGTGTTCGCGGCTCACGGCACCGCCGGGCAACCGAGCTTCGGCGGATCTTCCGGAGGCGGATGCTGCGGCGGGGGCTGTGGCTGCGGATCCTGATGCACTGAATCGCCGCGCCGAGCTCGCGGCCTACGCGACGGAGACCTCGGCCTGCACGCGCTGTCGGCTCGCGGCCGGACGCACGCAGGTCGTCTTCGGCGTCGGCGACGCCGCCGCCGACCTCATGTTCGTCGGCGAGGCGCCGGGCTTCCACGAGGACAAGCAGGGCTACCCGTTCGTCGGCCAGGCCGGGAAGCTCCTCGACAAGCTCCTGGCCGGAATCGGCCTCACGCGCGACAACGTCTACATCGCCAACGTGATCAAGTGCCGCCCGCCTGGCAACCGCGATCCGCAGCCGGACGAGATCGAAGCGTGTGAGAGCCACCTCTTCCGCCAGATCGAGCTGATCGAGCCGAAGCTGATCGCAACGCTCGGGAACTTCGCCACGAAGCTCCTCTCCGGCAAGCCGCACGGGATCACCCGCGTTCACGGCCACCCGCAGGAGACGACTCTCGGCGGACGGCCGGTCACGCTCTACCCGATCTACCACCCCGCGGCCGCGCTCTACACGCCGGCCATGCTGCGGACGCTCGAGGACGACTTCCGCAGGATCCCGACGCTGCTCGCCGAGCAGTCGGGGACGCCTGCTCAGGTGATCCAGTTCCCGGTTGCGGCGCAGGCGGCTCCGGCCCCGCCGACCGAGCAGCTCGGCCTCTTCTAGGCGCACCGTCCGCGGGCCTCTACGCTGACCGCGTGACAGAGCTCGAGTCCGGCTCCCCCGAGGAGACCGAGCGCATCGCCGGACGCCTGGCCGAAGGACTGGTTTCGGGTGATGTCGTGCTCGTCCAGGGAGAGCTCGGGTCCGGCAAGACGACCTTCGTCCGCGGAGCGGCCCGTGCGCTCGGCGTGAAGGGCCCGGTGACGAGCCCGACGTACACGATCGGCCATCGGTACAAGGGGAGGGTTGACGTCTCGCATCTCGACCTCTATCGGTTCGAGGGTATGTCGCACGCGGAGTGGGGAGATCTCGAGGAGTACTTCGAAGACGCGGTGGTCTTCGTCGAGTGGCCGCAGGCCGGAGCCGGGTTCCTGCCGCCCGAAAAGGTGCGCGTGAGTTTGCAGCACGTCGGGGAGACACGTAGACTGATCGTGCTCGACGGTGACGGGAAATCCCTGGAAATAGGCGGTTTTACGGGTGCTGATCCTCGCGTTTGACACTGCCACCGACGTGGCGACGAGCGCCCTTGTACGGGATGGAGAGGTGGTCGGAGAGCGCGCGTCTCGAGCGGTCCGCGTGCTGGAGGACGCCCAGGCGCTGATCGAGGAGGCGGGCCTCGAGCCGGATGCGGTCGACGCGATCGCCGTCGGCACCGGGCCGGGGAGCTATACCGGCCTGCGCATCGGGCTCGTCACTGCGCGCGCGCTTTCGCTCTCGTTGGGAGCTCCCGTCGCCGGCGTCTCGACACTCGATGTGCTGGCCGCGGGTGCGCCGGGCGCCGTGCCGGTGCTCGACGGCCGGCGAGGCGAGATCTTCACCCTCGATGACGGTGTGCCGGTGGTGCTGAGGCCCGAGCAGCTCGCGGTCGAACCCGGCCGTCTGCTTGTCGGGGACGGCGCCGTCCTCTACCGCACCGCCCTGGTGGAACGCGGCGCCGAGATTCCCGCCGACGACGATCCGAGGCACATCCCGTGGGCGCGGCACGCGGCCGTCCTCGCAAAGGACTTCGGGCCGGCCGACCGGGCCGAGCCGATCTATCTCCGCGTGCCGGACGCCGAGAAGGCCCTGAACCGGTGATGGAGCTCCGCCGGCTCAGCCTCCACGACCTCGACGCCATCGTCGCGATCGAGAACGCCGTCTATCCCACGCCCTGGTCGCGCTCCATGTTCGCGGGCGAGCTGGCCAAGCCGTCCTCGTTCTCGCTCGGCGCGTTCGACGCCGAGGCCGGCGGGCTCGTCGCCTATCTGATCGTCTCTCGCTACGTCGACGCGTGGCACATCATGAACGTCGCCGTGCATCCGGGGTACCGCCGCCAGGGAGTGGCGAGCCGGCTCCTCGACGAGCTGTTCGAGCTGACCGCGGGGGATCCACGGCGCGGATACACCCTCGAGGTCAGGGTGTCGAACGCGACCGCGATCGCGCTGTACGAGCGCTTCGGCTTCGAGGCGAGCGGCGTCCGCCGGGGGTACTACACGGACAACCGCGAGGACGCTCTGATCATGTGGAAGGACCCCATCCGCCAGGTCGCTGCCCGAGAAAGCTAAGTGATTCTCGGGGTCGAGACGTCATGTGATGAGACTGCGGCGGCGGTCGTCACGGAGGACGGGCGGATCCTGGCGAACGTCGTTTCGTCCCAGGCCGATCTCCACGCACGCTACGGAGGCGTCGTGCCCGAGGTCGCCTCCCGGCGGCATCTGGAGCTCGTTGCGCCGGTCGTCGAAGAGGCTCTCGCCGAGGCGGAGACGTCGCTCGAGGAGATCGGCTCGGTCGCCGTCACGCGCGGGCCGGGCCTGATCGGCGCCCTGCTCGTCGGCATCTCGGCGGCGAAGGCGATCGCGTGGTCGCGGCGTTTGCCGCTCATCCCGGTCGACCACCTGCACGGGCACGTCGCCTCGCTCTATCTCCAGCCCCAGGACGTCGACCCGCCGTTCCTCTGCCTGCTTGCGAGCGGCGGCCACACGCTCCTGCTCGACGTCCGCGACCGCGCGGGCTTCACCCTGCTCGGAACGACTCTCGACGATGCGGCCGGCGAGGCCTTCGACAAGGGCGCCCGCCTGCTCGGGCTCGGCTACCCGGGCGGTGCCGCCATCGATCGGCTCGCACGCGAGGGCGACCCCGAGGCCTATCGCTTCCCGGTCGCCCGAGTGCCAGGCCTCGATTTCTCGTTCTCGGGGCTCAAGACGGCGCTCCTGTACGCCGTGCGCGATCTGGGGCCGGAGGAGCTCGAGGCCCGGCGCGGCGACCTCGCCGCCAGCTACCAGCGTGCGATCGTACGCGCGCTCGTCGAACGGGCGGCCCAGGCTGCGGAGCAGGTCGGGCTGCCCCGAATCGCCGTGGTCGGAGGGGTGGCGGCAAACTCGGAGCTGCGCGCAGCGCTTCCCGATGCGGCCCTCGCGCCGCTCCCGCTCTGCACCGACAACGCGGCCATGATCGCCTCGGCCGCCAGGTATGCAACGGCCGTCCCCTTTCCGGAGTATCTTGCCCTCGATGCCTACGCGACGGCGGCCTGAGCTCGCGCGCGCCTGGGTGCTCGCAGCGGTCGCGGGGCTCGCCGCCTTCGCTCTGGCCGGCAACGTCAGCGGCGCCGGCGGGACCGTGACGGGCGCGGCCGCCCGGGCCTGGCATTCCATCTTCGGAGGCCACTCGCAGCCGGAGCTCGGCCCGCGGATGATCGTCGTGCTCTCGTCTTCGTCGCTCGCCGACCGGATCGAGGCCGCAAGCGGTAAGCCGGGCGCGGCGAAGCAGCGCCGGTGGACAGCGGACATCGAGGCCGAGCAGGAAGCTTTCCTCGCCTCTCTCCGCGACCGCGGGCTCTCGATCGAGCCCGAGGAGACGTTCACGCGCACGCTGAACGGCTTCTCCGCGCGGCTCGACCCGCGCGCCGTGGCGGAGCTCGACCGCAACCCGTCGGTGATCGGCGTGTACCCGGTTCGCGCGGTGTATCCGGCCGAGGCCGAGACGCTCCGCGCGCCGGGGGTCGGCGCCCAGGCGGGAGTCAGCCTGCCGGGTTTCGACGGCCACGGGTCGAAGGTGGCCCTCCTCGACACCGGCGTCGACGCCTCGCAGGCCGCGCTCGCCGGTCGGCTGGGGCGAGGATTCGATGTCGTCGGCGCAGACCGGAAGCCCCGGCCGGAGGCCGACCCGGCGGGCGAGGGCCGTGTCGAGGCTCACGGGACGCGGATGGCCGCGCTCGTCGCAGCCGTCGCGCCTGGAGCCAAGATCGTCCCGATCCGCGTCATCGGCTGGCAGCAGCAGAAGGACGGCCCCCCAGCTCTCACAGGCCGCGGCGACCAGCTCGTCGCCGGGCTCGAGCGGGCGGTCGATCCCGACGGAGACGGAGCTGTCGACGACGCGGCCACGATCGCTCTCGCGCCCCTCGTCGAGCCATTTGCAGCCTTCACCGACAGCCCCGAGTCGCGGGCCGTCGAGGGGGCGACGAAGCTCGGGACCCTCGTGGTCGCCGCTGCCGGGAACGACGGCGGCTCGGGCATCGGCTTCGGCAGCATCGGCGCCCCCGGCGGCGCCCCCGACGCCCTCACCGTCGGGGCAGTGGATTCGCGCAGCCGGGTGCCGAGGGTGAATGCCTGGCTCCGGGCCGGGACCGACACTCTCGCAGCCCAGCCGGTGCGCGTTCTCGGGCAGACGCAGGTTCCCGGCGAAGTCACCCTGACCGTCGCCGGCCTGCTCGGTCCCTCGCTCGCGAACCCGGCCCAGCCGGCCGAGGCCGAAGTCGGCGGCTCGACGCTCGGCGACTTTTTCGACACGAACGGCGTCAGCCGCGTCGCCGGTCGCGCGGCGCTCGTCCCCGCGGATGGCACGTCGCTCGCTGCGAAGGCGCGAAATGCCAAGGCTGCCGGGGCCGCGGCGCTGCTCGTCTACGGCACCGCCCTGCCCGCCGGCGCACTGGACGCCGAGGACGCCACGGCGCTCCCCGTGCTCGCGCTTCCCGGCGAATGGGGAGCTTCGGCGATGGACGCGCTTCGGCAGGGTCGCCCCGTCAGCGCCGTTCTCGCTCCGGCGGGCACGGCCGCGAACCCGGACCTCGACGCGGTCGCCGGCTTCTCGTCGGGCGGGCTCTCCTTCGACGGCCGCGTGAAGCCCGACGTGGTCGCGCCGGGCGTCGGCCTCGCGACGATCGATCCGTCCGGAGACTCCTCGGTCAGCGGCTCGAGCGCCGCGGCGGCCGTCGCTGCGGGAGGCGCCGCGCTGGTCGCCGAGGCGCGCTCCGGGCTCACCGCAGCCGAGCTCCGCAGCGTCATCGTCGGGAGCGCCGGCGCGCTCGGCGGCCAGCAGCCCGTGACGCGCGAGGGGGCCGGCGGCTTCGATCCGGCCGCCGCATCCACGGCCGAGCTCGCCGTCGAGCCGGCCACGGTCGCCTTCGGACGCGCCGGCCGCGCAGACTGGTCGTCCTCCCAGATGCTCACCGTGAAGAACCTCTCCAGCCGGCCGCTCGAGGTCGGTTTCGGCCTGGTGCCGGACCAGGCAGGAGCCTCGAAGGTCGCCTTCACGGCGCAGCCGGCCCACCTGAGCCTCGGGCCCGGCGCCTCGTCCACCGTGCAGCTGAGCGTCTCAGCCACGGCCGATCTCGGACAAGGTGCGAGCGGAGTCGTGGTGGTCTCGGCGCAAGGTGCCCGCGCGGCGCGCATTCCGTGGGCGATCGCCCCGCGCCCGCAGGGCGGTCTCGTCGACTCCGTCAGTCTCTCGAACTGGGAGTTCGCGCCTTCGAAGACTGCTCCCGCCGTACTCGCATTCCGCGCCGGCCGCGCGGTCGCCGGCCCAGCCGGCGAGGAGATCGAGCCTGTCGGGCTGCTCGACGTCGAGCTCTGGACGCCGAAGGGCAAGCGCATCGGCGTCATCGCCCGCCTGCGCGACCTCCTGCCCGGTCGCTATGCGTTCGGCCTGACCGGCCGCGGCCCGGACGGGAAGGTGCTCGCGCCGGGCACGTATGTCCTCCGCCTTCGCGCCCAGCCAGTCGACGCCGCCGACGGAACGTCGCCGTCCACCGCAGACACCGTCTTCCGGATCACCGACCAGTAAAGGAGTCCTGGGTGACCACTGTCGAAGCCCCTTCCTCGCACCTGAAGGAAAACCCCTGGGAGATGGCGCGGAGCCAGCTGCGCCAGACCGCTGCGCAGCTCGGGATGGAGGACAGCATGCTGAACGTGCTCCTCGAGTGCAAGAAGTGCGTGGCCGTCTCGATTCCGACGCGCATGGACGACGGGTCCGTGAGCGTCTTCGAAGGCTTCCGCTGCACGCACAACGTCGCGCGCGGCCCCTCCAAGGGCGGCATTCGCTATCACCACGAGGTCACGCTGGAGGAGACGAAGGCGCTCGCCATGTGGATGACGTGGAAGTGCGCCCTCATGGGCCTTCCGTTCGGCGGCGCGAAGGGCGGCGTCGTCGTGAACCCGAAGCAGCTCTCCGCCTCGGAGCTCGAGCGCATGACCCGGCGCTATACGACCGAGATCATCAACTTCATCGGCCCCGAGGCGGACATCCCTGCTCCCGACGTCGGCACGAGCCCGCGGGAGATGGCGTGGATCTTCGACACGTACTCCATGAACAAGGGCTATTCCGTGCTCGGCGTCGTGACCGGAAAGCCGCTCGAGGTGGGCGGCTCGGTCGGCCGGGTCGAGGCGACCGCTCGCGGCGCGGCGTTCTGCATCCGCGAGGCGCTGCGCAAGCAAGACGTGTCGATCGAAGGCCGGAGGGTCGCCGTGCAGGGCTTCGGGAACGTCGGCTCCAACCTCGCCCTCATCCTCGCCGAGCAGGGAGCGACCATCGTCGCGCTCTCGGACTCCACCGCAGGCGTCCACAACCCTGATGGGATCGACGTGCGCGCGGCGCTCGCCCACAAGCAGGAATCCGGCTCGCTCGACGGGCTCGCCGGCAGCGAGTCGCTCACGAACGAGGAGCTCCTGCTCGTCGACTGCGACGTCCTCGCGCCCTGTGCTCTCGAGCAGGTGATCACCGGCGAGAACGCCGATCGGATCAAGGCGAACATCGTCTGCGAAGGCGCGAACGGCCCGGTCACGCCCGAGGCCGACAACATCCTCGACGACCGTGGGATCCTCGTCCTTCCCGACGTCCTCGCGAACGCGGGCGGCGTCGTCGTCTCCTACTTCGAGTGGGTGCAGGGGCTCCAGGAGTACTTCTGGAAGGAGTCCGAGGTGAACGCGAAGCTGAACGACATCATCACGCGGGCGTTCGCCGAGACGTGGCGCACCCACGAGGAACGCTCTCTGCCGATGCGCCAGGCGGCGTATGCCCTCGCGGTCGGACGGGTCTGCGAGGCGACGATGACTCGTGGCCTCTACCCGTAGCGTCGAGCACGTCGTCACGCTCGTCCACGCAAAGGGGTGCCATCTCTGCGAGAGCGCGCGGCGTGTGATCGAGGGCGTTCGCGCCGAGATCCCGTTCGAGCTCGAGGAGGTCGACATCGAGGGCGACGACGACCTCGAGACCCGCTATCGCGAGCGAATCCCCGTCGTCCTCGTCGACGGCGAGGAGGCCTTCACGTACTTCGTCACGCCCGACGGGCTGCGCCGGCGCGTGGAATCGTAGGGCGCACAAACTCCGCCCGCGCTGCGCGTTGTTTCCCTCCGCGGCAGGGTTGAGGGTGTCGCTATCGTGTCACAAGCATGACGTCAGGGCTCATGACTGAGAGCGAAGGGCGGGTCGGCGAGCGGCTTACGGTTGGCGTCGCCGCGCGGCTCAGCCAGTATCTGCGCGTTCTCACGCAGGCGAAGAAGATGGGGCAGGAGCGCATCTCCTCGCAGGAGATGAGCGAGTACACCAACATCAACGCCACACAGATTCGCCGCGACCTCTCGACCTTCGGCAAGTTCGGCAAGCGCGGCGTCGGCTACAACATCGACGGCCTCATCTCGGAGATCCGCAAGATCCTCCGCACGCAGGGGCAGCACAACATCGCCCTCTTCGGTGCGGGCCGGCTCGGCCAGGCGATCGCGAGCTCGACGGTCTTCGCGGATCACGGCTTCAACATCGCGGCCGCCTTCGACACGGATCAGAGCAAGGTCGGCCAGCCGATCGGCGGGAACTCGGTCATCCGGGACTACGGCGAGCTCACGGATGCGATCCGCGAGAAGAACATCATCGTCGCCGTGCTCGCGGTCCCGCCGGAGGAGGCCCAGCGCGTGGCCGACGACGTCTCCGCGGCCGGCGTGAAGATCATCTTCAACTACACCGAGGCGCTCCTCCACGCGCCCGGGGACGTGACCGTCCACACGACGAGTCCCGCCGTCGAGCTCCTCTACGCGCTCTACTTCCACCTGACCTAGCCGCGGGAACTATCCGGCCGGTCGGCCAGTCTCAGCAGAGATGAGACTCTTCGTGGCGCTGCTGTCCGCGAAGGAGCGGGACGCGTTGGGCGTCGCGGCGGTCGAGCAGTCCCTGCGGGTCTGCGAGTTCGACTAAAGCTGTTTCTCGAACCAGTGGTGGGCGTACGGCTCGCTGTTGAAGTCGGGGATCTCCTCGTAGCCTGACGAGCGGTACATCGCGATCGCCTCGGTGAGGTTGCGGTTCGTGTCGAGGCGCGTGGCGGAGGCGCCCGAGTCGCGCGCCAGGCGTTCGAGCTCCGCGAGGATCCGCCGTCCGAGCCCGACGCCTCGCACCGCCGGCGCGACCCACATGCGCTTGATCTCGGCCGGGTCGGCCGCGTGGAGGATCAGTCCGCCGCAGCCGACGGGCTCGCCGCGTAGGCGCGCGATCAGGAATAGACCGGTGGGCCGCGCCATCTCCCCGGGGTCGGGGAGGCTGCTCGTGGCCGGATCGAAGCCGTCGTCGAAGCGTCGCGCCAGCTCGTCGTAGTAGTGCTCGAGGCACCAGCGCCCGGCTGGGCTGCGCGGGCTCTCGACCGCCAAGCCGATGAGCGACGCGGTGAGGAGCCGCTCGACGATCTCCATCGCGGTGACGAGCTCCCGTTCCTGGCGCTCGCTGAGTGGCTCGAGCACCGATGCTGCGAGCGCTTCCGAACGCGACTCGAGCTCGCCCCACTCGTGTTCGCCGCGAGGGGTGAGCGTGGCGCGGCGCACGCGTCCGTCGGTTGTGTCGGGCAGGACGACCACGAGCCCGTCCGCCTCGAGGGCACGGAGAAGCCGGCTGAGATAGCCGGAGTCGTGGCCCAGTCGCGCACGAAGGTCGCGGATGCTCGCACCGTCCCTCCCGATCTCCCAGAGGAGCCGGGCCTGGCCGAGCGGCCGCGTGCGGCCGAGGAAACGCTCGTTGAGCGCGCCCGCTCGCTCCGTCGCGATGCGGTTGAACCTACGCACCTGGGCGATCTGCGCCGACTCCATTCTCTGACCAAAGTCAGAAATACCACGCGAAACGAATCGAGGCAAGTCCCTCGAATGAGCTAAAGGACCTCCGTACGCCCGCCGATCAAAGGATCAACAGAGGGGGAGACGGGACATCCTCGGAGGAGGCCGCAACCTTCGAGGTGAGAGATCCCGTTTCCCTCTCTTTTCGTTTGGTCCGCGCGCCTAGGAGAAGCGGCGCCGCAGAGCCAGCACGTTGGCCACGAACCTCCGCGTCTTCGGATAGAGGCCGTGGGCCCGCACCCCGGCCGGGCCCTGGTTGTAGGCGCCGACCGCCAGCCGCACGTTGAAGTGGAACTCGTGCAAGAGCTGGCGGAGGTAGGCGACGCCCACGTGGATGTTCCCGTCGATCCCGTGGCGGACGCTTCGGCCGAGGAGGACCATCTCGACGTAGGACCACGTCTGGCGCGTCACCTGCATGACCCCGCGCGCGCCGACGCTCGAGCGGACATCCTGCTGGAACCCTGACTCCTGCCAGGCGAGCGCCTTCACGAGGCTCGGGCTGAGCCCGTAGTAGCGCGCCCAGTAGTCGAGCAGCGCCCGCACGCCCTTTCCGGAGCGGCGAGCCGTCGAGTGCGACGGTTGAGGCACCGCGCGCCGCACGCCGAAGGTGCCGAGCGTCTGCGGGCCGACGAGCCCGTCCACGCCGATGTGCCTGTGGCGCTGGTAGCGCATGACCGCACGCCTCGTCCGTTCGGTGAAGCGCCCGTCGACGCTTCCGGGGGAGAAGCCTCGGCGCCGGAGGAAGAACTCGAGGACGGACACGTCCCAGCCGACGTTCCCGCGCACGATCAGGTGCCGCTTGCCGAAGAGCGGCTTACCGAGTCGGCCGAGCTTTCCCCGTGTGATCGGGCCGGCGACGCCGTCCACCGCGATGCGGGCGTGGCGCTGGAAACGCCGGACGCCACTCGCGGTCATCGGGCCCGCGATGCCGTCGATCGGGCCCGCATAGAAGCCGTGTGCCTTGAGCGCGACCTGGAGGCCCGGCACCTGCGGGTTCGTGAACGCCTGGGCGGTGGCCGGCAGCATGAGCGCTGTGGCCGCGATGAGGCATGCGGTTATGGGCCTTGGCCGCATGGGACCGACGGTTTTCGCCGGGCCGGCCGCGTTCCCTGCGCGCCTTTTACGGGTTCTTAACCACGACCTCGACGTCGCCCGGCCCGCGGTCGGCGAGCGCCTCGCGCACCTTCTGCTTGGTCGCGCCGTGGACGACCACGCGATCCTTCTGTACCGCTGCGTCGAAGCCCTTCGCCCGCAGATCCTCGGCGACCGCCGCGGCAGGCCCCGTGGCGAACAGCTTCGCCTGGGGACTCTGCGTCGCCTCCGCGACTCCGCCACCGCTCGCGTCGGCAGCGGTCGCACCTGCGCTCGACTCCTCGCCGGAGCTCCCGTTCGAGGTGACCAGGATCCCGATCATGGCCGCCAGCACGAGAACTCCCGCGAGCGCCGCAAAGGCGAGCCTGGGGGAGAACACACGCCGCTCGCCCGGAGCCCGCTCGGGCTCGCGCGCGGGCAGGTTCCGCAGGATCTCCTCGCGGCGCTCCTCCGGGAGCTCCAGGAGGCCTTCGCCACGAAGCGCATCGCGACCGGCGGTCGCAAGCTCCACCTGCTCCGCGCAGGCGCTGCACATGGCGATGTGCGCCGCGATCTCCTCGCGCCGGCCCGGTGCGAGCTCGTTCTCGACGTACTCGAAGAGCTCGATGTCGTGTGGGTGCGTTTCGGCCACCATGCCTTCGACTACTCCCCGGCCGTCCTTGTTCCCAGGAGCTCCGCCAACCGGCTGCGGCCGCGGAAGATGCGCGATTTCACCGTACCTTCGGCGACCTGGGTCAGCTCGGCGATCTCCGTGTACGAGCATCCGAGCACGTCGTAGAGGACGACGGCGACTCGGTAGTCCTCGTCGAGCTCGTTCAGCGCGCCTTGAAGGGCGGTCGAAAGCTCGCTCGCGAGGAAGGAGTCCTGTGGATCGGCGGGCTCGCGGGTCTCGTCGAGTGGTTCGGGCCGGCGCTTGAGGCGCTGGTCGTGCGCCGCGTTCAGCCCGATGCGGTAGAGCCACGTCGAGAAGAGCGAGCCGCCGCGAAAGCGGGGCAGTCCGAGCCAGGCGCGGATGAACGCCTCCTGGACCGCGTCGGCCGCCTCGTCGGCAGAGCCGAGCGTCCGCGCGGCGAGCGTGAGGAGGCGGTGCTGATGGCGCTCGACGAGCTGCTCGAACGCGAAGCGGTCGCCTCGCTGCGCCCGCGCGACCAGCGGTGCGTCAGGATCTTCCACGGATGAAGATTCTCATTTGGCACGGCTACCTCCTGGGCGGTACCGGATCGAACGTCTACACCCGAGCGCTCGCACGGGCTTGGAGCCGGCTCGGCCACGAGGTCGTCGTCTTCTGCCAGGACCCGCATCCGGAGGAGTTCGACCTCGGCGGCGCAAAGGTCGTCCGGCCGCCGCTCGACGGGCCGCTGCCCGTCTTCGTCCTCGACCGGTACGAGGACATGGAGCCTCGCTACCTCCAGGATCTGACGCAGGAGGAGCGCGCGCGGTTCGTCGAGCGGAACGCGTCCGCGATCGAAGAGCACCTCCCGGCGGACTTCCTGCTGACGAATCACGTCCTTCTGGGCGCACCGGTAGGTGCAGCTGTGGGCATGCCCTTCACGGTCAAGGCGCACGGCTCGGAGCTCGAGTTCTCCATGCGCGGGAACGAGGAGCTTTCCGCCTGGGCGCGCGAGAGCCTCGTCGCTTCAACGGAGGTTCTCGCCGGCTCGGAGCACATCCGCTCGGTGCTCGAGGAGGTCGTGGGCTGGACCGAGCGCGTGCGGGTCGTCCCGCCCGGGGTCGATATCGACGAGCTTCGGCCGGAGCCGCGCGAACAGGCTCTGTCCGCGTTGCTGGAGGAGGCTCGGCGCGATCCCCCGCGGAGCTCGGAGCGCGACCCCGACGCCGGTAACGCCGACCGGCTCCGCGACTTTCTCGGCGGCGAGGGCCGCACAGTCGTCTACGTCGGGAAGCTGAGCGAGGAGAAAGGCGTTCACCTCCTCCTCGAGGCCCTCGAGCACGTTGACGCACGCGCCGTCGTCGTGGGCTTCGGGCCGGCGCGCGAGGAGCTGGAGCGACAGGCGGGAGAGCGAGTTCTCTTCACCGGGGCGCTCGAGCACCGCCATCTTCGCCATCTCTGGCCGCTCGCCGACGTCAGCGTGACCCCGTCCGTCTTCCCGGAGGCGTTCGGGATGGTGGCCGCGGAGGCCGCTGCGTGCGGTTCGCCGACTCTTGTCGCGCACCACTCGGGCCTCGCCGAGGTCGCCGCGGGCCTCGAGGCGGCCTATCCGGAGGAGCACCGCGAGCTCGCCGCCTTCGCCCCCGGGGACCTCGCGGATCTGACTGCGAAGCTCGACGCGATCCTCTCGCTGCCGCGCCCGGAATGGGCTCGTCTCTCCGCCGCCGCGCGCTCGGTGGCGGTCGGGCGCTGGAGCTGGGAGACGATTGCCGCTCTGATACTTTCGCCGCGTGGGTGAGGCCCAGAAGCTCAGTCCCGAGGAGCAGATCCGCTCGGCCCGCGAGGGCTTCGACGGCGGGCAGGACTTCACCGTTGCGGTGGAGGAGGAGTTCGCGATCCTCGACCCGCGCACGCTCGGCCTCGTCAACCGCTTCGAGGAGTTCCAGGCCGCCGCGCAGGGCACGGACGTCGAAGAGCATCTCGTCGGCGAGCTCATCGCCTCCGAGGTCGAGGTGCGCACGGGCCGCTGCGAGACCTTCGCCGATGCGGCCGCAGTCATGGCCGAGCGGCGCAGGCAGCTCCTCGAGCTGGCCGGCCGGCTCGACGCCGGGCTGTGTGCCGTCGGGACGCATCCGTGGAGCCCCTGGCAGGAGCAGAGGATCATCGACACCCCGCACTACCGCCGCAACGACGAGGTTCTCCGCTACGTCGTCTGGCGCAACAACACCTTCGGGCTCCACGTGCACGTCGGCATCAAGGGCGCCGACCGGGCGATCCACGTCACGAATGCGCTCCGCAGCTTCCTTCCGGAGCTGCTCGCGTGCTCGGGCAGCTCGCCGTTCGTCGAGGGCGCCTACACCTACCTCCACTCGGCGCGCACCGAGATCTTCACGCGCCTGTTCCCGCGCTGCGGCGTCCCCGACGCCTTCCGCGACTGGGCCGAGTACGAGGACTACGTGCGCTTTCTCTACGACACGAGGTCGATCACCGAGCACACGCAGCTCTGGTGGAGCGTGCGCCCGCATCTCGCCTTCCCGACGGTGGAGCTGCGGATCTGCGACGGCCAGCCCGAGCTCGGCGAGTCTCAGGCCCTCGCTGCGCTCATGTTCGCGCTCACCGCGCGGATCGCGCGCGCCGTCGACGAGGGGGAGACGCTCCCCGATCATCCGCATCGGCTGATCGAGGAGAACTTCTGGCGCGCCATCCGTTACGGGCTCTCCGGCGAGCTCATCGACCTCGAGACCGGCGACGTGCTGCCCGCCCGGGCCCGCATCGAGCAGCTCATCCAGTGGACGCTGCCGGTCGCCGAAGAGCTCGGCGTCGCCTCGTTCCTCACGGTTCCGTCGGCGACTCCCGCCGAGCGGCAGATTGCGAAGCACGAGGCCGGGCAGAGCATGGAGGAGATCTACGCCGAGGAGGTGCTGGAAGCCGTCCATGTCTGAGCACGTGAACGAAGAAGAGCTCGCGCGCGAGCTGGCCGAGGAGCTCCGTCGGCTGCGGATCGAGGACCTCCTCATCCAGACGCTGATCACGATCTCCTCGATCGGCTACCGCCGCCTCGGGCTGACCGAGGACACGAAGGACGACCGCGACCTGCAGCAGGCGAAGCTCGCCATCGACACGATGACCGCGCTCACGCCCGTCCTCGAGAGCGTCGTCCCCGAGGAGCTCGTCCGAGACTTCAACCAATCGGTTGCGAGCCTGCAGCTCGCGTACGCCAACGCTGCCGGCGAAGGGGCGGATGGCGAGGGCTGAGATCGGCGTCTTCGGAGGGTCGGGCTTCTACTCGTTCCTCGAAGACGTCGAGCAGGTGGACGTGGAGACGCCGTACGGGAAGCCGTCGGCGCCCTTCACGATCGGCGAGATCGGCGGGAAGAGCGTCGCGTTTCTGCCGCGGCACGGCTTGAACCACGAGCTGCCGCCGCATGCGATCCCGTACCGGGCGAATGTCTGGGCGATGAAGGAGCTCGGCGTGCGCCGGATCATCGGGCCGAACGCCTCGGGGGCGCTCAAGGCCGAGCTCGAGCTCGGAGAGTTCGTCGTCTGCGACCAGTTCGTCGACCGGACGAGTGGGCGGACCGACACCTTCTACGACGGGCCCGAGACCACGCACGTCTCCGCTGCCGACCCGTACTGCCCGGATCTGCGCGCGCTCTTGGCCGACACGGCCGGGGAGCTCGGGATCAAAGCGCGAAACGGCGGCACCGTGGTCGTCATCCAGGGCCCGCGCTTCTCGACCCGCGCGGAGTCGCAGTGGTTCCAGGCGATGGGCTGGGACACGATCAACATGACCGCCTACCCGGAGGGCTATCTGGCCCGCGAGCTCGAGCTCTGCTACGCGAACATCTCGATGGTCACCGACCACGACGTCGGCGTCGAGGGCGCCGAGCCCGTCTCGCACGAGCAGGTCGTGACGGTCTTCAACGAGAACAACGAGCGTCTGCGCGAGCTCCTCTTCGCCGTCATACCGAAGATCCCGCCGCAGCCGGAGGAGCACCTCTGCGCGACCGCGCTCCGCGGCGCGAGGATGTGAACTTGTGATAGAAATGCCGCCGCCGGATCCGGCATCAGTTGCCGGATCTGCGCGGTCCAGGCCTCGACTTCGTGACTGACTTCTTCCAGAACCACAGCGTCCTGTTCGCCCTGCTCTGCGCCGGTGTCGGCATTGGCTGGGGCGCCGCGCTCACTTTCCGCATCCTCAAGCTGCCGGCCGGCACGGAGCGCATGCAGGAGATCGCGCGGGCGGTCCAGGAAGGCGCTTCCGCCTACCTCCGCCGCCAGTATCTGACCATCGCCGGCGTCGCCGCGGTCATCTTCATCGGCATCGGGCTCTGGGACGACCTCGGCTGGTACACGGCGTTCGGCTTCCTGATCGGCGCTGTCCTCTCGGCCGCGGCCGGGTTCATCGGCATGAACGTGGCAGTGCGCGCCAACGTGCGCACCGCGGAGGCGGCCAGGGGCGGCGTCAAGCCGGCCCTTCGAGTCGCCTTCGGCGCCGGCTCGGTGACGGGGCTCCTCGTCGTCGGGCTCGGCCTGCTCGGCGTCGCGGCGTACTACGGGATGCTCACCGCCTGGTTCGACCAGGCCCCGGACGAGGCGACGAAGAACCTCATCGGGCTCGCCTTCGGCGGCTCGCTCATCTCCGTCTTCGCCCGTCTCGGCGGCGGCATCTACACGAAGGCCGCCGACGTGGGCGCCGACCTCGTCGGCAAGGTCGAAGCCGGCATCCCGGAGGACGACCCTCGCAACCCCGCCGTGATCGCGGACAACGTGGGCGACAACGTCGGCGATTGCGCCGGCATGGCCGCCGACCTCTTCGAGACCTACGCGGTCACCGCGGTCGCCGTCATGTTCCTCGGCGCGATCAACTTCCCGTCCTCGGGAGTGGTCGTCTATCCGCTCGCCCTCGGCGGCGTCGGCGTGGTCGCCTCCGTGCTCGGGACCTTCTTCGCGCGCATCGGCCGCACCGGGTCGATCATGAACGCGCTCTACAAGGCGGTCGCGGTCTCCACGATCCTCTCGGCGATCGGCTTCATCCCCGTCACGCTCGCCTTCGACGGCGGCAAGTACAACTACTGGGAGCTCTACGGCTGCGCGCTGATCGGCCTCGCCGTCACGTTCCTCCTCGTGGCGATCACGGAGTTCTACACGGGCACTCGCTGGCTTCCGGTGAAGGGCATCTCCCGCGCCTCGACCACAGGTCACGCCACCAACATCATCGAAGGCCTCGCGATCGGCATGCAGGCGACTGCGCTCCCGATTCTCGTCATCGCGGCCGGAATCGTCGGCGCCGCGGGCCTCGCCGGCCTCTACGGGATCGGCGTCGCGGTCATGGCGCAGCTCTCCATGACCGGCATGATCGTCGCGCTCGACGCCTATGGGCCGGTGACCGACAACGCGGGCGGGATCGCCGAGATGGCCGACCTCCCGGAAGAGGTGCGCGGCGTCACCGATCCGCTCGACGCGGTCGGCAACACGACGAAGGCCGTGACCAAGGGCTACGCGATCGGCTCGGCCGGCCTCGCCGCCCTCGTCCTCTTCGACGGCTTCACGTCCGAGCTCGCGAACCAGGGGATCCGGCCGACCTTCGATCTCTCGGACTCCTGGGTGATCGCTGGCCTCTTCATCGGCGGCCTCATGCCGTTCCTCTTCGCCTCGCTCGCGATGCAGGCGGTCGGGCGCGTCGGCGCCCAGGTGGTCGAGGAGGTGCGGCGCCAGTTCCGCGAGATCCCCGGGATCATGGAGGGGACGGGGAGGCCCGAGTACGGGCGGACGGTGAACATCGTCACCGCCGAGGCGATCAAGAAGATGATGCTCCCTGCCGCGATTCCCGTGATCTTCCCGATCGTCGCCGGGATCATCAAGCCCGAGCTCGTCGGCGGTCTCCTCATCGGGACGATCGTCACGGGGATCTTCCTCGCCATCGCCATGACGTCAGGCGGTGGTGCCTGGGACAACGCGAAGAAGCTGATCGAGGACGGCGCCTACGGAGGCAAGGGCTCGGAGGCCCACGCGGCGGCTGTCACGGGGGACACCGTCGGCGATCCCTACAAGGACACCGCCGGCCCTGCGATCAACCCGATGATCAAGATCACGAACATCGTCGCGATCCTGATCATCCCCCTGATCGCCGCCATCCACGGCTAGGCCCATTCGGACGTCGGTCGGTGTCCGTTTCGGACACCGGGGTCTGACCCCGTTGTGGAAAAGCGCCCAGGCGTCTTGGCCCCGGTTTGCCGCACGTTGCGGCGAAACGCGTTTTCAGCCGCGTCGGAACGGGACACCGGGGTCTGACCCCGGTGTGGAGAACTCAGCCCGTGCGGCGGCGGCGGACCTGCGGCCCCTGGTGCCCGAGCGCGGCGTACGCGAGCGCCTGCAGGGAGTCGTTCAGCGTCGAGAGCTCGTGCGCGATTCTGAGGAGCCCCTCGCCGTGGTCAAGGCGTTTGTTCAGCGCGTGCAGCTCGGCCGTCAGGCCGTCGAGCCGCTCGAGAATCGCGTCCAGCTGGCGGTCGTCAAGGTTCTTCGCGTCCACTGTCGCTGATCCTAACGAGGTCGTCACGGCTCCCCGCAACGGTTGTGTCGGGCCCAAGGGCGGCCAGCAGGCGCTCACGGGCGCCTGATCCGGCCTCGACGAGCTCCACGCGCCGCCCCGCTCCGAGGTGCGCCAGCGCGACCGCGGCAAGCTCGGCGGGAGCGTCCGTGTAGATGCCCAGGCGCCGGCCCGAGCCGGCGAGCGCGCGCAGCGCGGCCGCGGCGTCCGCGTTCGGCCGGAAGTGGACGGGGGCGCGATCCTCTGCGAACCGCTCGAGGGCGCCGCGCCAGTCGCCGACTCCGTGCTCCGCCCAGCGGTCGAGCTCCTCGGCCGCGGCGCCCCGGTCTTCCGGCAGCGCCGAGGGATCGAGCGGCGCGATCGACGCGTAGCGCCGCGCCGCATCGGCGAGGAAGTCGTTCCAGAGAGGACGCGTGTCGCCGAGCGCGCCGTCGAGGTCGATGGCGACCGCGCTCAGCGCCATAGGCGCACGGCCAGCGCGACGCCGATCGCAGCGCCCGCGGTGTCGATCAGCCAGTCGACCGGCGAGCCGTGCCGGCCGGCGACGAAGGTCTGGTGGAACTCGTCCGTGACCGCGAACGCGGAGGCGAGGGTGAGCGCGGCGGCCGGCCCCCGCACCGCCCGGTAGAGCAGGGCTCCGAGGAGCGCGTATTCGGCCGCGTGCGCGATCTTCCGCAGGACGAGATCCCAGGTCCCCAGCCCTGTGCCGAGATCGGGCACGGAGGAGAGCGTGAAGATCACCGCGGCCCAGAGAACGACCGGAATCCAAGGGCTCAAGCGGGTTGCGGTCACGTCGAGAGCGTAGTGCCCCGACGGGGGGATGGGCGGAAGAGCCGTTCCAGCCGATTCATCTGGCAAGTTCTTCCACGCGCGTCAATGGCATTTGCGGCCGGAAACCAGGAGCGTGACCTCCCGCTCGGCGAGATGATCGTCCGCGCCGGGCTTCTTTCGTCGGTCCAGCTCGACGCTGCGCTCGCAGCCGCCCGCGCGAGCGGCCGCCGG
>DASSBN010000075.1:0-3931 GCA_035698665.1 Gaiellaceae bacterium | reverse complement strand
TGCTCGCGAGCTGGGAGATCGAGCCCGAGGCGATCGAGCGCGTTGCACCGCCCGGCCTCGAGCCAGCGACGGTGGACGGGCGCCATCTCGTCTCGCTCGTCTCCTTTCGGGTCTGCGGAGGGCGGGTCGGAAAGATTCCGGTGCCGCCCTTCTCGCAGCTGAACGTCCGCACCTACGTCCTCTGGAAGGGCGAGCGCGCGGTGTTCTTCCTCGCCCAGCGCGTGAGCGCCGCAGGCCTCGCGGGAATCGTGTTCGGCGCCCCCTACCGGGCGGCGCGGGTTCGCGTCCGCACGGGCGAGGTGTCCGCGCCGGGGCTCGGGCTCTCGCTTCGCTACCGGACGAGCGGGCCTGCCGACCCGGGCGAGCTCGGGCGACATGAGCTCGGGATCTTCGAGTCCGGCGGCCTGGAGGGAATCCGGATCACGCGGGCCCCCGCGGAGTGGCACGGAGCCGAGCTCCTCGAACCGCCGCGCGCCGATCTCCTGCTCGCCTACGGGTTCCCGTCGCAGGGGGAGCCGGGTCTCGTCTACGCGCCGCGCGCGTCCTTCGAGACCGCGCGGCCGGCGAAGCTCACCTAGAGCCCCGGGGGCCGCTCGGGCGCCTCGGCGCCGGTCTTGCGCTCGAGCCACTCCCCGACGCTCTCGTAGGACTCGATGGAGACGCGGCCGCCCTCGCTCCTGACGGAGTAGATGTGGCCCTTGCGGCAGCGGAAGAGCTGCTCCTCGAAGGCGCGGCGGCGGAAGAGCGTCCGCCTGGCGCCGCTGAACACCGGCCCGACGGTGTGCGAGGCCTCGGCGCCGCAGAGCGGGCAGGCCGGGGCGCTCACCCGAAGAGCTCCTTCATCCGCTCCGCGCGAAAGTCGAAGATCTCGTCGAGCCAACGGCCCACGAACGGCCGCTGCACGAGCGGGGAAAGCGGGCCACCGGGGACGCGGTAGCGAACATGGTCGTAGATCTCCGTGCCGCCCCGCGCGGGCGCGAACCGGTGGGTGTGCTCCCAGAGCGGGTACGGGCCGACGAGCTGCTCGTCCTGGAAGCTGCGCGGCGGCTGCCATGCCGCGATCCGGGCGAGCCAGTGCACGGGCACGCGGAAGAGCTCGAGACGGTAGTGGATCAGCGACCCGTAGCCGAGACTGGCGGGGGCGCGCAGGACCTCGAAGCGGAGCCAGGACGGCGTGATTCGCTCGAGATTTCGCGCCTCTGCGAAGAAGGCGAACGCTTCGTCGATAGCGACCGGCACGATCTGGGTACGTTCCAGGATGTAATCCATTTGCAGGACTGATACCCGCGTCGTTCTCTCGGAATGACGCGTACGATACGGCGAGCATGGCGATCACCACGACGTCCAGCGGTCTCGAAGGTCACGGGCTCGAGCCCGAGGGTCGGGTCTACTGGAACCCCACCACGTCGCTCCTCTACACGCACGCGCTCGTCCGGGGCGATGCGACTCTCGCCGAGGGCGGACCGCTCGTCGTCGACACCGGCTTCCACACCGGCCGGTCGGCCAAGGACAAGTTCTTCGTGCGCGAGCCCGAGTCCGAAGACCGGATCGCCTGGGGCGCTGTCAACCAGCCGATCTCGGAGGAGCACTTCGCGGGACTGCGCAAGAAGGTCGTCGGGCAGCTCGACTCCGGCGACCTGTACGTCGTCGACTCGTTCGCCGGGGCCGACCCGGCGCACCGGCTGCGCGTCCGGGTGATCACCGGCTCGCCCTGGCACGCGCTCTTCGCCAAGACGCTCTTCATCGACCCCGACGAGGCCGACCTCGCGGACTTCGCCCCCGACGCCGTCGTCCTCCACGCGCCGGAGGTCGAGGCCGACCCGGACGAGGACGGGACGCGCAGCGGAACCTTCGTCGTCCTCCATCCGAGCAGGAGCGAGGTGCTGATCGGCGGCACGGAGTACGCGGGCGAGATCAAGAAGTCGATCTTCACCGTCATGAACGACCGGCTGCCGCTCGAGGGCGTCTTCCCGATGCACTGCTCGGCGAACGTCGACGCGGACGGCCGGGTCGCCATCTTCTTCGGCCTCTCTGGAACGGGCAAGACGACGCTCTCGGCCGATCCCGAGCGGCTGCTGATCGGGGACGACGAGCACGGCTGGGGCGACACGGGGGTCTTCAACTTCGAGGGCGGCTGCTACGCCAAGGTCATCCACCTCTCCGAGGAGGCGGAGCCCGAGATCTTCCGCGCGACGCACGCTTTCGGCACCGTGCTCGAGAACGTCGTCGCCGACGAGCGCGGCGTCCTCGACCTGGACGACGGCTCGAAGACGGAGAACACGCGCGCCGCCTACAAGCTCGAGCAGATCGCGAACGCCCACCCCGAGAGGCGGGCGGGCCACCCGAGCTCCGTCGTCCTCCTCACCGCGGACGCGTTCGGGGTGCTGCCGCCCATCGCGCGCCTCACGCGCGACCAGGCGCTCTTCTACTTCCTCACGGGCTTCACGGCCAAGCTCGCAGGCACGGAGATCGGTGTCACCGAGCCGCAGCCGACGTTCTCCTGCGCGTTCGGCGCGCCCTTCCTGCCCCAGAAGCCGACGGTCTATGCGCGCATGCTCGGCGAGAAGCTCGACACCCACGGCGCCTCGGTCTGGCTCGTGAACACCGGCTGGACCGGCGGCCCCTACGGCGAGGGCGAGCGGATGCCGATCGCCGCGACGCGGGCGCTTCTCCGCGCGGCGCTGAACGGGGAGCTCGACGCAGCCGCCTACCGGGAGGACGCGATCTTCGGCTTCGACGTGCCGGTCGAGGTCCCTGGGGTCGATGCCCGCCTCCTGGATCCCCGCTCGACGTGGCGCGACCCGGCGGCCTACGACGAGAAGGCCCTCGACCTCGCGCGCCGCTTCAAGGAGAACTTCGAGAAGTTCGAGGCGGACGAAAACATCGTCGCCGCCGGCCCGCGCGTCTGACGCCCGCCGCCAGCTCGATCAGATAGCGTCCGTACGGAGTGGAAGCCAAGCACGACGTCCTCATCGTCGGTGCCGGCTGTGCCGGCATGCGCGCCGCCATCGAGGCCCACGACGCCGGGGCGGACGTGGCCCTCATCTCGAAAATCCATCCAGTCCGCAGCCATTCCGGCGCGGCGGAAGGCGGCATCAACGCGGCGCTCGGAAACGCCTCGGAGGACAGCCCGGAGATCCACGCGTTCGACACCGTCAAGGGCTCCGACTACCTCGGCGACCAGGACGCGATCGAGGTCCTCTGCGACGAGGCGCCCGGAGACGTCTACCAGCTCGAGCATTGGGGCGCCGTCTTCTCGCGCACCGAGGAGGGGCGCATCGCGCAGCGGCCGTTCGGGGCCGCAGGCGCGCCGCGCACGGCCTACGCGGCGGACATCACCGGCCACGTGCTCGTCCACGTCCTCTACGAGCAGGTGATGAAGCGCGACCTCCAGGTGTACGAGGAGTACTTCGCCTGGCAGCTCGTCGAGCATGAGAACCGATGCCAGGGCGTCATCTGCTGGGACCTCCTGAACGGAGGCCTGCGCACGATCGGCGCGAAGACGGTCATCCTCGCCACCGGCGGCGCGGGCCGGCTCTACTCGGGGACGACGAACGCCTACGCGTGCACCGGCGACGGGATGGCGATGGCCCTGCGGCTCGGCGTTCCGCTCAAGGACATGGAGATGATGCAGTTCCACCCGACGACGCTCTCTCCGACCGGCGTGCTCATCACGGAGGGCTGCCGGGGCGAGGGCGCCTATCTCCTGAACGCGGACGGCGAGCGCTTCCTCAAGGACTACGCGCCGAACGCGATGGAGCTCGCGAGCCGCGACGTCATCTCCCGCGCGGAGCAGACCGAGATCGACCAGGGCCGCGGCGTCGACGGCGACGTGCTCCTCGACCTGCGTCACCTCGGCGCCGAAAAGATCATCGAGCGGCTGCACGGGACGCGCGAGCTCTCGATGGTCTTCGCGGGGATCGACCCGATC
>DASSBN010000074.1:0-21816 GCA_035698665.1 Gaiellaceae bacterium | reverse complement strand
CCGCTCGAGCGCCTCGCCGTCTCGCCGCAGTGCGGCTTTGCGACGTCCATCCTCGGAAACTCGCTCACCCGCGACGACCAGCGCGCCAAGCTGGAGACGCTCGTCCGCGCCGCTGAGCTGGTGTGGTCGGCATGACCGTCGTCCTGCGCGGAAGTGGGCTCACGGTCGAGGACGTCGTGCGCGTCGCGCGAAACGGCGAGCAGGTCGAGCTTGCGCCCGAGGCGGTCCAGGGGATGCGAGAGACACGCGCGCTCGTCGAGCGGGTGGTGGAGCGCGGCGACGAGGTGTACGGGGTGACGACGGGAGTCGGCGCGCGGAAGAAGCACCGCGTGCCGCCGGAGGAGATTCCGAGCTTCAACCGGCGGCTCATCGAGAACCACCGCATGGGCACCGGCCCGCAGGCTCCTCCGGATGTCGTACGGGCGCAGATGCTGCGCCATGCGAACGCGCTGGCCAAGGGGACTTCCGGAGTGCGGCCGGAGATCGCGGAGCGCATCGTGCGGGCGCTGAACGACGGCGAAGAGCCTCGGGTCCGTCTGCTCGGCTCGCTCGGCCAGGGCGATCTCGCGCCGATGGCCGACCTGGCAGCCGAGCTCTTCGGAGACGTCGAGCTGCTCGCGAAGGAGGGCATTGCGCTCGTCAACTCGAACGCGTTCGCCACCGCGCTCGCGTCGCTTGCGGTCGCGGACACCGAACGGCTCGTCGACGCCCTCGACGTCTCCGGGGCGATGGACCTGGAGGCCTTCGCAGCCAATCTGACGATGCTCCACCCCGCGATCGGCGACGTGCGCCCGTATCCCGGCCTCTGCTTCGCGCTCGAACGCCTTCGCGGCCTGCTCGAAGGCAGCTACCTCTGGGAGAAGGGCAGTGCCCGGAACCTCCAAGATCCGCTCACCTTCCGCTGCCTGCCGCAGATCCACGGGGCGACGCGCGACGCGCTCGACTTCGCCAAGCGCCAGCTCGAGACCGAGCTGAACGCCTCGCAGGAGAACCCGCTCGTCATTCCCGAGGAAGACCGGATCGTCTCGGTCGCGAACTTCGACATTCTCCCCCTCGCAGCGGCGCTCGACTTCCTACGGATCGGGCTCGCCCCGGCACTCACGAGCGCGTGCGAGCGGCTGCTCAAGCTTCTCCAAGGGCCCTTGACGGGCCTTCCGGACGGGCTGGCGCCGAAGCAGGGGCTCGTGGAGAACTCCCTGGGCGAGTTCGGCGTGGCCGCGCAGGCCCTGACGGCGGAGGCGCGCCTCCTCGCGCAGCCGGTCTCCTACGAGGTCGTCACCTCGACGCACGCCGAGGGGATCGAGGACCGCATCACGATGGCGCCCCTCGCGGCGCGCCGCCTCGCGGAGATGGTGGATCTCGGAGAGCGCCTCGCGGCGATCGGGTTCACGATCGGGGCGCAGGCGCTCGAGCTGCGCGACCCGCCGGCGACGGGCGCGGGCACGAAGCACGCCTTCGGCCTCGTCCGCGAGCGCGTGCCCTTCATGGGCGAAGGCGACCCGCTCCCGGCCGATCTCGACCCCGTGCGGGACCTGGTCCGTTCGGGCGCCTTCGTCGCCTAGACTCACGGCGTGGCCGGAGCCGGACTTCTCGAGCGCCTCGGAGAGGGGCACGTCATCTGCGCGGAGGGCTACCTCTTCGAGCTCGAGCGCCGCGGCTACATCCAGGCGGGCGCGTTCGTCCCTGAGGCAGTCCTCGACCACCCGGAGAAGGTCACGGAGCTCCACCGCGAGTTCGTGCACGCGGGCTCCGACGTCGTCGAGGCGTTCACCTACTACGCGCACCGCGAGAAGATGCGCGTCGTCGGCAAGGAAGGGCTCCTCGAGGAGCTGAACCGAAACGCCCTCGCGCTCGCGAAGGAGGTCGCCGAGGAGACGGGCTCCCTCTTCGCGGGCGACATCTGCAACACGAACGTCTTCGACCCCGACGACCCCGAATCGAAGAAGGCCGTCCAGGCGATGTTCGACGAGCAGGTCGCCTGGGCCGCCGAGGCGGGAGTCGACTACGTGATCGCCGAGACCTACTCGTACGCCGAGGAGGCGCGCATGGCGCTCGAGACGATCAAGGCGGCCGGGCTCCCCGCAGTCGTGACCATGTGCATCCACCAGGAGCCGATGACGCGCGACGGCATCACCCCTGCGGATGCCTGCGCGATGCTCGAGCAGGCGGGGGCCGACGTCGTCGGGCTGAACTGTATCCGCGGCCTCAGGACGACCATGGATCTCCTTCCGGAGATCCGCGAGCAGGTATCGGGCTACGTGGCCGCGCTGCCGGTCCCCTACCAGACCACCGAGGAGATGCCGACCTTCCAGAGCCTCAGGCACCCGCGCTACGACGGCATGCTCTTCCCCACGGCGCTCGAGCCCTACGAGTCGACGCGCTTCGAGGTCACCGAGTTCGCGCGAGAGGCCGACGCGCTCGGAATCCAATACCTCGGCCTCTGCTGTGGCAACGCGTCCTACCTGACCCGCGCTCTGGCCGAGGCGCTCGGGCGTACGCCGCCGGCGAGCCGCTACTCCCCCGATATGTCGAAGCACGCCTACTACGGCACCGACCCGCTCGTGAAGCCGGCCAACATCGACTTCGCCGACCAGCTCTGACGCAGCGCGCGTGATCCCGGTCCTCATCGACTGCGATCCGGGACAGGACGACGCACTCGCGCTGCTCCTCGCGCTGGCGAGCCCCGAGCTCGACGTCGTCGGCGTGACGGCGGTGGCCGGGAACCAGACGCTCGACAAGACCACGGCGAACGCGCTGCGCGTCCTTGCGCTCGCGGGCAGAACCGACATCTCGGTCGCCGCCGGCGCCGACGGGCCCCTCGCGGGCGAGCTCGTCGTCGCGGCCGACGCGCACGGAGAAACCGGCCTCGACGGCGTCGACCTCCCACCGCCGAGCACCGAGCGCGTAGCCGAGCACGCGAAGGACTTCCTCGCGGCGAAGATCGAAGCCTCGGAGGAGCCCGTGACGCTCGTCGCCCTCGGGCCGCTCACCAACGTCGCGCTGCTGCTCGAAGCGCACCCCGAGGCCGGCGCCAAGATCGACCGCGTCGTGCTGATGGGCGGCGCGATTCACGAGGGCAACCAGACGCCGTCCGCCGAGTTCAACATCTGGATCGACCCCGAGGCGGCCGCGCAGGTCTTCGAGAGCGGGCTCGACGTGACGATGGTCGGCCTCGACGTGACCAACCGGGCGGTGCTCTCGAGCGCCGATGCCTCGAGCCTCCGCGGTGCCGGGCCCATTGCCGAGGCGGCGGCGGACATGGTCGACTTCTACCTCCGCTTCTACAACGCGGCCTACGAGCACGGCGGCGCGCCTATCCACGACGCGGTCGCGCTCGCCTACGTCTTCCGGCCCGAATTCCTGACCGTGGAGCGGCGCCATGTCCAGGTGGACACTTCGGACGGGGTCTGCCGTGGCCGCACGGTGGTCGACATGCGCCGCCGGACGCACCTTCCCGAGCCGAACACGTCGGTGGCCGTCGACATCGACGTCGACGCCTTCCGAAGCCTGCTCCTGGAGCGCCTGCGCGCCTTCTCGCCAACTTCCCCGGAAGCCTCCCGTCTGACCTCCTGAGAGGGACGGGGCGCGTTGATTATGGCCGTGGGATGAGCTATAAGCGGGCGTTCCGGGCGAAACCCAAGGCCGCACCCTGGCGGAAGGAGATAGGCCGTAATGGATGACACGCAGCGTCGCGTAGACGCCATCCGTAAGGATCGCAGCGAGCTCGAAAACCACATCATCGACGAGTACGCGGCGGGCAAGATCACGCGGCGGGAGTTCGTGCGCCGCGGCACCGTCGTCGGCATGTCCATCCCGCTGGTCTCCTTTCTCGCGGCTGCCTGCGGAGGCGGCGGCGGGGGTGAGACGACAGGCGGCGGCACGACGCCCACGGCGACCGGCCAGGTCACTGCCGGCGGCAACGTCCGCGTCGCGCTCATCCAGCCGACCACCGAGCCGAACCCGCTGCTCGTCCAGGACGAGGGCGGCGCGGGGCTCCTCGGGTCGACCGGCGAATTCCTTTCCTTCTCCAACGAGAAGCTCGAGCTCGAGCCGCGCATCGCCGAGAGCTGGGAGCCGAACGACGACGGCACCGTCTGGACGTTCAAGATCCGCCAGGGCGTCCAGTTCCACAGCGGTGGGACGCTCGTCGCGAACGACGTCAAGGAGACCTTCGACAAGCTGATCAACCCCGACGGCGGCTCCGCCAACGCCCAGTCGGCGCTCGGCGGCGTCCTCTCGCCCGGAGGCATCGAAGCGCCCGACGACTCCACCGTCGTCTTCAACCTCGACGCGGCGAACGGCAACTTCCCCACGCTCGTCAGCTCGGCGAACTACAACGCGATCATCATCCCGGCCGACCTCGACCCGGCCGACTGGGGCAAGACCTTCGAGGGCACCGGGCCCTTCAAGCTCGAGAGCTTCACGCCGAAGGTCGGCGCGAAGTTCGTCCGCAACGACGCCTACTGGGGCACGAAGGCCAACCCGGACTCGATGGAGCTCAAGTTCTACGACGAAGAGGGCCCGATGATCCTCGCTCTCCAGGGCGACGAGGTCGACTTCGTCGAGCACTTCTCCGTCTCGGGCGGAAAGGCGCTCCTGAACGACCCGAACGTGAACGTGATCGCGGTGAAGGCGGCGACGCACCGCGAGCTGCACATGCGGACGGACAAGGAGCCCTTCACGGACAAGCGTGTTCGCCAGGCCATCGCCCTCTCGATCGACCGGCAGGCGCTCGTCGACGGGCTCTGGGAGGGCCAGGCCGACATCGGGAACGACAGCCCGTTCGCGCCGCTCTACCCCTCCACGGATACGAGCGTCCCGCAGCGGGAGCAGAACGTCGACCAGGCGAAGCAGCTCCTCGCCGATGCCGGCATGACGAGCTTCACCGTCGAGCTGAACACCTGGAACGGCTTCGAGATCCCCGACCTCGCCCAGCTCGTGAAGCAGTACGCAGCGGCGATCGGGGTCACGATCAACCTGAAGATCACGGACGCCGGCACGTACTACGGCGACGGCGTCTTCGGGAAGTCGACGTGGCTCGACTCCGTCATGGGCATCACCGACTACGGCCACCGGCCCGTGCCGAACGTCTACCTCACGGCACCACTCTCGGGCGATCCGAAGGTCGGCGTCTGGAACTCGGCGCATTTCAAGAACGACCAGTACGACAGCCTCGTCAAGCAGTACGTCGCGGCTCTCGACATCGACTCGCAGAAGGGGGTCGCGAAGCAGATCGAGGAGCTCCTGCTCGACGAGACCCCGATCGTCTTCCCGTACTTCTATTACTTCCTGAGCGCGGCGAAGAAGAACCTGCTCAACACGACGTCGGCAGCGACGGGCCAGTTCGACCTCTCGAAGGCCGGGTTCACCAGCTGAGTCGGAGAAGCTAGCGGGTCGGAGCGCGGCTCCGACCCGCGTAGTCTGTAGGAGCTCGGATGGCGCGTTTTCTCCTCACCAGGCTCGGGCTCGCAGCCATCACGCTGTTCCTGCTCAGCGTGATCGTCTTCTTCGGCTCGCAGGTCCTCCCGGGCAACGTCGCGCGCCGCAAGCTCGGCCCCTTCGCGGACCAGTCGGCCGTCGACCAGCTCAACCACCAGCTCGGGACGGACAAGCCGCTCTACGAGCAGTACTGGAACTGGGTCTCCGGCCTCTTCCACGGCGACCTCGGCACATCGCTCTCGTACAACCTCCCGGTCAACCAGCTGATCGGCCCTGCGCTCGTGCACTCGCTCAAGCTCGCCGCGTTCGCGTTCGTGATGGTCGTGCCGCTCGCCATCCTCGGCGGGGTTGCGGCGGCACTGAAGCGCGACAAGCTCACCGACCGCGTCATCACGATCGGCGGTCTCTCCCTCACCGTCGTCCCGGAGTTCGTCACAGGAATCATCCTCATCCTCGTCTTCGGCCTCTGGCTCGACCTCTTCCCGGTGAGCGCGAACGCGCCTGACGGGAGCAACATCCTCACGCAGCTCAAGTACCTCTTCCTCCCCGCGCTGACGCTCGTCATCGTCCTCTTCGGGTACATCGCGCGGATCACGCGCGCCGGGACGATCGAGTCGCTCGATGCCGACTACACGCGCACGGCCATGCTCAAAGGGCTGCCGCGCCGGACGGTCATCCGCCGGCACGTGCTCCGTAACTCGCTCCTGCCGACGATCGCCGTCATCGCGACCCAGACGGGCTACCTCATCGGAGGGCTCGTCGTCATCGAGACGCTCTTCAACTACCCCGGTATGGGCCGCCTGATCTTCACCGCCGCCCAGAAGAAGGACTTCCCGCTGCTCGAGACCGGCGTGCTCATCGTCGGCATCGTCTTTCTCGTCGCCACGCTGCTCGCCGATCTGGCCTATTCGCTGCTCAACCCGCGCATCCGCTACGCCACCGCCGAATGACGACGCTCGAAGACCCAGCCGCCCCGATCGCGATCCCGATCCGCCCGGACGAGACGAAGGTCGAGCGCCACGAGCGCTTCCGCCTGCTCGTCCGCTCGCCCACGTTCCTGATCGGCTGCGTCCTCGCGGGGATCTGGATCCTGTGCGCGGTCTTCGGCTACCTGATCGCTCCGAAGGATCCCGAGGCGCCAGATGTCCTGAACAAGCTCGTCGGCCCGTCGGCCGAGCACATCTTCGGCACCGACCGGCTCGGGCGCGATGTCCTTTCCCGGGTGATCGTCGGCGCGCGCTCCATCCTCGTGATCGCCCCGCTCGCCACGATCCTCGGGACGATCTGCGGCACGGCCATCGGCCTCGTCACGGGCTACTACCGCGGCTTCGTGGACGAGGCGACCATGCGGTTCGTCGACGCGATCCTGGCCATTCCGCTCATCATCACCGCGCTCCTCGCGGTCGTCGCCCTCGGCCCTTCGCGTCTCACGCTGATTCTCGTGATCGGCTTCGTCTTCACGCCGATCATCGCGAAGACGGTGCGAGCGGCCGTCCTCGGCGAGGCCCAGCTCGAGTACGTGCAGGCCGCTCGCCTCCGCAACGAGCACGGGTTCTACGTCATGTTCGCCGAGATCCTGCCGAACGTGACGGGGCCGATCATCGTCGAGTTCACCGTGCGCCTGGGCTACGCGATCTTCACCGTCGCGACGCTGTCCTTCCTCGGCTTCGGCGCCGACCCGTCCATCCCCGACTGGGGCCAGGACATCTCCCAGCACTACCAGTTCATCAACGGCGGCGTCTGGTGGGCGGTGCTCTTCCCCTCGCTCGCCATCGCGACGCTGATCATCGGGATCAACCTGATCGCCGACGCAATCTCCCAGGTGTTCGAACGGTGAACGACGCGGCGATCGAGCTCCAGGACCTCGAGGTCGCCTATCGCGTGCGCGGCGTCGACCGGCGCGTGCTCCGCGGCGTGTCGTTTGCGATCGGGCAGGGCGAGTCGTACGGCCTCGTCGGCGAGTCCGGCTGCGGGAAGACCACGGCCGCGTTCGCGATCATGCGCTACCTCCCGCGCAACGCGAAGATCCTCAACGGCTCCATCCGCCTGAACGGCGACGACATGCTCGGGATGGGCGGCGGCAGCGTGCGCCGGCTGCATGCCACGACTCTCTCGATGGTCTACCAGAACCCCGCCTCGGCCCTGAACCCGTCAATCCGCATCGGGCCGCAGCTCACCGAGGTCTTCACGCTCATGGGCGTGGGCAAGGAGGAGGCGCTCCACCAGAGCGAGGCGATGCTCCACAAGGTGCAGATCTCCGACCCGAAGCGCGTCATGCGGCGCTATCCGCACCAGCTCTCGGGCGGCATGCAGCAGCGGGTCGTGATCGCGATGGCGCTCGCGAAGAACCCGACGCTCCTCATCCTCGACGAGCCGACGACCGGTCTCGACGCCACGGTGGAGGCCGAGGTGCTCGACCTCATCGACGCGCTGCGGCAGGAGTTCGGGACGAGCGTGCTCTTCATCAGCCACAACCTGGCCGTCATCGCGAAGATGTGCGAGCGCGTCGGAGTCCTCTACGCGGGCCGCCTCGTCGAGCAGGGCCCCGCGCAGGAGGTCTTCCGCGACCCCCGGCACCCCTACACGGTCGGTCTCCTCCGCTCCATCCCGCGCGGCGGCGTGCGCAAGGACGCGACCGCACTGGACACCATTCCCGGGTTCCTTCCTCGCCTGGGGGCGAATCTGCCCGGCTGCGTGTTCGAGCCGCGGTGCGGCCTCGCCCAGCCCGTTTGCCGCGAGCAGGAGCCCGAGCTCTATCCCGTCAGCCAGGGCCGGGTCAGCCGCTGTCACTTCCACGACAAGGCGCAAGAGCTGCCGAGAGTGGCTCCTGGGCGCCTCCCCACCGCCCAGAGCGCCAACGGCAAGCCGCTGCTCGAGGTCGCGCACGGCTCGAAGACCTTCAGGCAGGAGGGCCAGGACGTGCTGGCCCTGGTCGACGTCTCGCTCGCAGTCCGGCCCGGCGAGGTGCTCGGGCTCGTCGGCGAGTCCGGCAGTGGCAAGACGACCCTCGCGCGGCTCCTCCTCGGCCTGACCGCGCCCGATGAAGGGTCGACCCTGGAGCTCGACGGCGAACCGCTCGCCGGGAAGGTCGAGCAGCGGAGCCGCGAGCAGGTGCGTTCGCTGCAGATCGTCTTCCAGAATCCGGACGGCGCCCTCAACCGCCGCCATTCGGTGCGCCGCATCATCGGGCGCGCGCTCGACAAGCTCCTCGATCTCCACGGCCGGGAGCGCGACCAGCGGGTCAACGAGCTCGCCGAGTCGGTGCGCTTCGACGAGGCGCTTCTCGCCGCCAAGCCGGCCCAGCTCTCGGGCGGGCTCAAGCAGCGCGTGTCGATCGCGCGCGCGTTCGCGGGCGAGCCGCGCATCGTCCTCTGCGACGAGCCGACCTCGGCCCTCGACGTCTCGGTGCAGGCGGCGATCCTCAACCTGCTCGTCGAGCTGCAGACGCAAAAGGGTGTCAGCTACGTCTTCATCTCCCACGACCTCGGCGTCGTCCGCTACATCTCGGACCGGATCGCGGTCATGTACCTCGGCCGCCTGCAGGAGGTGGGCGACGCGGAAACCGTCTTCAACGGCCCGCACCACCCGTACACGGAGGCGCTCCTCTCCGCGGTGCCGACGCTGGAGGGGCAAGAGCGCGGACGCATCCGCCTCGAGGGCGAGATCCCGAGCGCGGCCAACCCGCCTTCCGGGTGCGTCTTCCACACGCGCTGCCCGCGGTTTCTCGGGGAGATCTGCGTGCAGGAGGAGCCGCCCCTCGCCGAGGTCGAGCCCGGACACTGGATGCGCTGCCACATCCCGGTGGACGAGCTGCGCCGGCTGCAGGCGGAGGCGCCGCCCGCAGCGGCTCGGGTTCAGTCGAAGACGACGACCTGACGGACGACGTCGCCGGCCCGCAGCCGGTCGAACGCGTCGGGGAGCTCGTCGAGCCGAAGCCTGCGGCTGACCAGCCGGTCGAGCTCGAGCTGGCCGGAGTGGTAGAGGTCGATGAGCCGCGGCACGTCCTCCTGGATTCGCGCCGAGCCGAGGAACGTGCCCTTGAGCGTCTTCTCCGACATGAACTGCCAAGGATCGATCGTGAGGCTCGCGCCGCGCGGCATGATCCCGACGACGACGACGGTGCCGCCCGCCCGCACGGCCTTCCAGGCCTCCTGGATCGCGGTCTCCGCACCGATCGCCTCGAACGCGTAGTCGGGTCCGCCGCCGGTGAGGTCCTTCACCGCCGCGACCGCGTCCACTCCTTCTCCCGCCTCGACGACGTCGGTAGCGCCGAGCGTGTGGGCGAGCTCGAGCTTCTCCGGCCGCGTGTCGACGGCGACGATCTGCGCGGCTCCGCGCAGGCGCGCTCCCTGGACGACGTTCGCTCCCACCCCGCCGCAGCCCCACACGGCGACGGTCGCACCCTGCTCGAGGCCGGCCGTGTTCGCCACTGCGCCGTAGCCGGTGAGGACCGAGCAGCCCACGAGCGCAGCGGCGTCGAGCGCCACGTCGCTCCGGATCTTGACGGCGGCCGACTCGGGCACGACCGCGTGGCTCGCGAACGACGAGATCGAATTGAAGTGATGCAGCGTCCTCCCGTTGAGGCTCAGGCGGCTCGTTCCGTCGCCGAGCGTCCCCTCGCCCGCCATGCGGGCGCCGAGCAAGCAAAAGTTGGGCCGGCCTCGCCTGCATTCGGCGCACTCGCCACACGAGGGCACCAGTGCGAGCACGACGTGGTCGCCGGGCGCGAGCGACTCCACTCCCGGCCCGACCTCCTCGACGACTCCCGCTGCCTCGTGGCCGAGAACCAGGGGAAGCGGCTCGGGAAGGTGGCCGTCGACGACGTGGAGGTCGCTATGGCACACCCCGCAGGCGGCGATGCGGACGAGCACCTCGCCCTCCTCCGGCGGAGCGAGATCGACCTCGAGCACCTCGACCGGCCGGCCCGGCTCCCAGAGAACGGCCGCGAGCGTCTTCATGGCGCGAGCCTACCTCTGGCATCGGCTTAGAATCGCCGTGTGCGCGCCGCGGTCTTCAGGGAGCTGAACCAGCCGATGACCGTGGAGGACGTGGAGCTCGCGCCGCCCGGGCCCGGTGAGGTCGAGGTCAGGCTCGCCGCGAGCGGCGTCTGCCACAGCGACTGGAACGTCGTCACCGGCGCCACCGCCAATCCGCTCCCTGCAGTGCTCGGACACGAGGGCGCAGGCATCGTCGAGTCGGTCGGCGAAGGCGTCGAGACGGTGTCCGAAGGAGACCACGTCATCCTCTCCTGGCTCCCCGCCTGCGGGCGCTGCTACTACTGCTCGCGGGGGCGGCAGGTGCTCTGCGACGTGGCAATGGAGGACATGTTCCGCGGCACGCTTCCCGGCGGGACGCTTCGGCTCTCGCAGAACGGCGGCCCGCTCTACCACTACTCCTACCTGTCGGCCTTCGCCGAGCGCTGCATCGTCCCCGAGGGCTGCTGCGTCGGAATTCGCGACGACGCGCCCCTCGAGGTGGCGGCGCTCGTCGGCTGCGCGGTCATGACCGGCTACGGAGCGGCCGTCACTCGCGCGGGCATCCGCCCGGGGGAGACGATCGCGATCTTCGGCGCCGGAGGCGTCGGCCTCTCCGCAGTCATGGGCGCGCGGCTCGCCGGCGCCGGGGCGATCGTCGCCGTCGACCCATTCGCCTTTCGGCGCGAGACGGCTCTCGAGCTCGGCGCGACGCACGCGCTGGATCCGGGGTCGGACGACGTGCCGGCTGCACTCCGAGACCTCACGGACGGACGCGGAGCTGACGCGGCGATCGACTCGGCCGGCGCGCCCGGAGTCCTCGCGCAGGCCTACGCGAGCGTCCGGCGCGGAGGAACTGTCGTGGCGGTCGGGCTTCCGCCCGAGGGCGTCAGCGCCGAGCTTCCCGCCTCCGACCTCGCGCGCGAGGAGAAGATCGTCACCGGCAGCTTCTACGGCTCCTGCAGCCCGCAGCTGGACATGCCCCGGGTGCTCGACCTCTACATGGACGGGCTCCTCCCGCTCGACCGGCTGGTCTCCCGCTCGTACCCGCTGGAGGAGATCAACGACGCCTTCGCCGCGATGAACGCGGGGGAGGTCGCGCGGGCGGTGATCCGCCCCTGAGCTCGATCCTCATCGGGGAGGGCTTCGCCGGCAGCGGGCCGAACGCTGCCCATGTCAACACCGTGCTCGGGCCTCGGGACGGCCCCGTCGGGACGGCGTGGGCGACTGCGCTCGCGACGCCGCGGGCCGGCCATGCCTCCTTCGTGGTCGTCGCGCGCCCGAACATGCCCGTGAAGCCGCCGACCCTCTTCGTCAACAAGGCCGAGATCCGCGAGGAAGCACACGGATTTCTCCATTGGGGCGCCGCACAGGCGGGCGTCGCGCAGGGCGTGCTCGAGTCCGTGGCCGACGGAACGATCCCGCAGGGCCAGCTGGAGGAGCTCGCCCTCATCGCCGCGGTCTGGGTGGACTGGGCCGCCTCCGACGAGGAGGAGGTCTTCGCGAACAACCTCGAGGCGACCCGGGCCGCTCTGGCTTCGGCCGCTCAGGGCCGGCCGCGGCTGGAGGAGCTCCTCGCGATCCGGGGAGAGCCGCAGAACCCGTTCTTCCGCCGCGCGTGAAGATCGAGCGCGTTCGCCTCGAGCGCCGCTCGATCGACCTCGACCCGCCGTTCCTCGCTGCCTGGGACCCGGAGCCGCGCCGGTCCTTCGAGGCCACGCTCGTCCTCGTCGAGACGGACCAGGGTCTCACCGGAATCGGCTCGGGCGACACGATGGACGGTTTCGAGCGCTACGAGCACCTCTTCGTCGGCCGGGATCCGCTCGCGATCGAGCGTCACGTCGCCGTGCTCGAGACGATCACGTTCCACGCAGGGCGGTACTGGCCGCTCGAGGCGGCTCTCTGGGATGTCGCCGGCAAGGCCGCCGGGAAGACCGTCGCCGAGCTCTTCGGCGGCCAGCTCACGCGTCTGCCGGCGTACGCTTCGACCGGGGAGCAGCGCTCGCCGGCGGAGCGGGCCGATTCGGCCGTTCGCCTGCGCGAAGAGGGCTTCAAGGCGCTCAAGCTCCGAATCGACCGGACGAAGCTCGAGGAAGGCCTGGCCGCGGTCGGAGCGGTGCGTGCTGCGGTGGGCGACTCGATGGAGATCATGGTCGACCTCAACCAGGGCTGGCGCATGCCGGGCGACATCGGACCGGCGCTCGACTCCGCGACGGTGTCTTCGACCGCCGCGCGCTTGCGCGACCTGGACGTCTTCTGGCTCGAGGAGCCGCTTCCGCGCGACGACGTCACGGGCTACGCGGTGCTGAGGCGCGAGTGCGACATCCGGATCGCCGGCGGGGAGATGGCGCGGACGACAGCGGAGCTCGAGGCGTTCGAGTCGGTTGATGCCCTGGACGTCTACCAGCCCGATGCCGTGCTTTCCGTCGGCCTCCTGCGCGCACGCGAGCTCGCTGAACGCGTGACCGCGCGCGGGCACTTCTTCACGCCCCACACGTGGACGAACGGCATCGGGCTCCTCGCGAATCTGCAGCTCACCGCCGGGGTCGGCGGCGGGCCCTATCTCGAGTATCCGTATGATCCGCCCGGCTGGACACCGGAGCGGCGCGACTTCATGCTCGCCGACCCCGTACGCGTGGATGCGGAAGGATTTCTCGCAGTCCCGGATCGTCCCGGACTGGGATTCGAGCTCTCCGATGACCTCGTTTGACGTCCACCAGCACCTGTGGCCCGAGCAGCTCGTCGCCGCCCTGCGCAGGCGGAACCGCGCGCCGTGCATCGACGGGGACGAGCTCATCCTCGGTGAAGGCACGTTCGAGGCAGGGCTCGACGCGCACTCACTGGAAGCCCGGCTGGATCTCCTCGACGCCGTCGGGATCGACGTCGCGGTCGTCTCCCTCCAGCCCACCCTCGCCTGCGACGGGATCCCGGAGCTCGTCGGCGCCTACCACGAAGGCATGTCCGAGCTGGTGGAAGCCGCCGGTGGACGGCTGCGTGCCTTCGCCGTCGCGGAGTGCCGCGACGGCTTCGCAGGCGCGTGCGTCCCCGCCCCGGCGCTGGTCGCCGGCATCGGCGAGCTGGCCGACGCGCTCGTGGAGGCAGGGCAGACGCTCTTCGTCCACCCGGGCCCGGTCCCCCCTCCCCCTGAAGACGCGCCTTCGTGGTGGTCGGCACTGGTCGACTACCCCGCGCAGATGCAGGCGGCCTACGCCGCGTGGCTCACACACGGGCATTCGGACCTGCGCGTCGTCTTCGCCTTCCTGGCGGGAGGGGCGCCGTTCCAGCTCGAGCGGCTGCGGGCGCGCGGAGGCGACGTGCCCGCCATGGCCGTGTTCTTCGACACGGCCTCATACGGACCGCTGGCGCTTCGCCTCACCGGCGAGGCGTGCGGGCCGAGTTGCCTGGTGTTCGGCAGCGACGCACCGGTGATGGACGTAGGGGCGGCCGTCGCCGCCGTCGAGACGGCGGGCGTGGCCGACACAGCGCTCCGCGAGAACCCGCAGCAGCTCTTCTCGTGACACCGACCCCACTCGAAGAGTTCACGCTCGCGGGCAGGCGGCTCCTCCTGAAACGGGAGGACGTTCACGAGCTCGGCGCGTTCAAGTGGCGCGGGGCGCTGCCCGTGCTCGAGCGCTACGCGGCCGACGGCGCGCAGGCAGTCGTAACCGCTTCGACCGGGAACCACGGAGCGGCGACCGCCTGGGCCGCGAGGCAGGTCGGCCTGGACGCGATCGTCTATACGCCGACGACGGCCAGCCACGCGAAGCTCGCCCTTATGGAAGATGGCGGAGCCGAGATCCGGCAGACGGGAGCGGATCTCGACGCAGCGAAGCAGGAGGCGCGCGCTCACGCGTCACAGCATGGCCTCCCCTTTTTCGAGGACGGCGCCGAAGAGGCGCAGTACGAGGGCTACCGGGCGATCGGCGAGGAGATCCTCGCTCAGGCGCCCGAGACGCCGGTAGCGGTGGTCGTGCCGCTCGGGAACGGCGCGTTGCTGGGCGGGATCGGACTGGCCGTCTCGCGAAGCTCTCCCGATACGGCGCGTATCGGAGTAGCCGCCAGGGAAGCGCCCGTCATGGTCGAGTCCTGGGAGGCGGGCGCACCGGTCCCGAGTGAGCGCTCCTCCACCTTCGCCGACGGTCTCGCCGTTCGGGTTGCGATCCCCCTCGCCGTCGAAGTGCTCGGCGAGGTCGCCACCCGGATGATGACGGTCTCCGAAAGGCAGATAGCCGAGGCGGTCGGAGAATACGCCGGGGCCGGCATCCGCGCCGAGGGGGCAGCGGCTGCGGCCCTTGCGGCCGTGCCCGACCTCGCAGATCTCGGCGATCCGCTCGTCCTCGTCGTGACCGGGCGGAACATCGACGACGACCTCTTCACGCGCGCGTGCGAGCAACCCGGCTCCTTCCCGGACTGAACGAGCGGTAGACGCCGTCCGCCTGCGCGGCCAGCCCGGCAAGCTCGAGCTCGACCAACGCCGCGGCGACCTCCGCGCTCGACAAGTCGGAGGCTCTGATGAGCTCGTCCATGCCGGATGCGCCGTCCCCGAGCAGTTCGAGCAGCGTTGCGGCCGCGTCCGAGAGAGTGGAGTGGCGAGCGGGTGTCGCCGGCTCGATCCCGAGCGTCTCCAGGACGTCCCGCACCGACGTCAACGGCGCCGCGCCCTGGCGGAGCAGGTCGTTTGTGCCCGCGGAAAGCCCGCTCGTGATCTCGCCCGGTACCGCGAAGATGTCGCGGCCGAGCTCCAGCGCGAAGTCGGCAGTGATCAGAGCGCCGGAGCGCTCTCGTGCCTCCACGACGACGGTCGCCAGCGAGAGTCCAGCGATGATCCGGTTCCTGGCGGGAAATCGCCAAGGTGCCGGCTCGACGCCCGGCGGATACTCCGACACGACCGCGCCGGAGGAAACGATTCTCCGCGCGAGCTCCGCGTGACTCCTGGGGTAGTCCCGGTCGATTCCGCAGCCAAGAACGGCGATCGTGCGTCCCCCGCTTTCGAGCGCGCCACGATGCGCCTCGCCGTCCACGCCGCGGGCGAGGCCGCTGACGACGACGACCCCGGCGGCGGCAAGATCGCGCGCCAGGGCACGGGACACCTGAGCGCCATAGGCAGAGCACGACCGAGCGCCTACCACCGCCACGCCGGGCGCGGCCAACGCGTCCACCTCGCCGCGGAGGTAGAGCGTGTCCGGCGGATCGTGAAGCTCACGAAGCAGCGCTGGGTAGCAGGGCTCGCGCCTGGCAAGCGTCTGGGCGGAGCTCACGTCCATGAGCCGAGCTCCGTCGGAGATCTGTACGAGAGGGCTTCGGCGACATGCTCCGCCTCGATCGCGCTCGCGCCTGCCAGAGCCGCAATCGTCCCCGCGACGCGCGCGACGCGGCCGCGGCCGCGACCGGAGAGGGGGAGCGAGTCCACGGCGCGACTCAAGAGCTGCGCAGCCGGCTTCGAGAGGACGGGCGGGTCCCGCAACCGGATTGCGGCTTCCTCCACGCGTCCCCGGACGACAGCCGATGCCTCGCCGGCAGAGCCACCGAGCTCGATCGCCCGCGCGCGGGGCACCTGGACGACGAGATCGAAGCGGTCGAGAAGTGCGCGGGAAAGCTTGTCCCGATACGAAGCGAGCCGCTGCGGCGAGCAGGAGCACTCCGCGGCCGGATCGCCGCGGCCGCCGCAGGGGCAAAGGTTCATGGTCCCGACCAAGACGAAACGCGCTGGAAACACCGCTTGGCCGTTGATGCGCGAGATGGCGATCGTCCCGTCCTCCAGAGGCTGGCGTAGAGCCTCGAGGGCGGGCCGGTAGAACTCGGCCAGCTCGTCGAGGAAGAGGACGCCGCGATGGGCCAGCGTGGCCTCGCCCGGGCGCGGGCCGTTTCCTCCACCGACGATTGCCGCGGTCGAAGCCGTGTGGTGCGGCGCGCGGAACGGCGGACGGTCGACGAGCGGACGGCCGGACGGCAGAAGGCCGGCGACGGAGTGGATGCGCGTGACCTCGAGCGCCTCCTCGATCGTCAGCTCCGGAAGGATCCCGGGAAGCCGGCGCGCCAGCATCGTCTTTCCGGTGCCGGGCGGCCCCGCGAAGAGCAGGTTGTGCCGTCCCGCCGCGGCTAGCTCGAGGGCGCGTCGAGCCCGCTCCTGCCCCCGAACGTCGGCAAGATCCGGGCCGCCGGCGCCGTTGCTACGTTCTGCGGGCTGTACCGTCCGCGGGTCTCGGACGCCGCGCAGATAGGCGCACGCCTCCGCGAGATGCTCGACAGGGATTGGCTCGATGCCCGCGAGCGCGGCCTCCGGGGCCGACTCCGGGGGGCAGATGAGCCGGTTCAGGCCGGCACGCCGTGCAGCCTCGGCCGCGACGAGGGCGCCCGGAACCGGCCGGACGCGGCCGTCGAGCGCAAGCTCGCCGAGAGCGGCGTGCTGGGCGAGGCGCTCAGCCGGTATCTGGTGGGACGCGGCGAGGACGGCGAGAGCGATCGGAAGGTCGAAGCCCGAGCCCTCCTTCCGCAACCCCGCGGGGGCCAGATTGACCGTGATGCGGCGAAGCGGCCACTCGAGCTCCGCGCTCGTGATGCCGCTTCGAACGCGTTCCTTTGCTTCCTGGCAAGCCTTGTCGGGCAGGCCGACGATGGAGAACGCGGGCACGCCTCGTTGGAGGTGGGCCTCCACCTCGACCGGCCGGGCTTCCAGTCCAACGAGAGCATGAGTTGTGGCGCGCGCCAGCACACTTCGAAGCTACGGCGCAAAGTCGCGCGCGTGGGTCACGGACTGCGCCGAGACGGTGACCAGTAGCGCGTCGAGGAGTATTTAGCCAAGAGCAACCCGCTCGAGCCGCCGTCCGCGGACGCCGACCACCTCGAAGGCGATCTCGAGCTCGAGGAGCTCGGGGTTTCGCGCGAGCCAGATCTCGGCCGCGCGCCGAAGCCGCCGCTGCTTCTCCGGTCCGACCGCTTCGCGCGGGTCGCCGTACCCGTCGCCGCTTCGCGCCTTGACCTCGCAGAACACGACTCGCCGGCCTCTCCGGAGGACGATGTCGAGCTCGTTTCTCCCCGCCCGCGCGTTCGCTTCCAGCACGCGGTAGCCGCGCAGCCGGTAGTACAGGCGGACGCGCCGCTCGGCGCTACGCCCGAGCGCCCGCGCCGAGAGTTTGCTCGGCATAGCAGCGGGCCTCGAAGGAAAGCCGGTGGATCTCGCTCGGCCCGCGCTCGCGGACGACGGCCGAGTGCCCCGGCGTGATGTAGCCGACATGCGACGCAAACCCGTACGCCGGATAGAGGGCGTCCATCCGGTGCATTGCGCGGTCGCGGACGACCTTGGCGACGATGGACGCAGCAGCGATGGCGGCGCTCTTCGTGTCGCCGTCCACGACGGCCCTGTGCTCGGGGGCGAGCGGCCCGAGCCTGAAGCCGTCCACGAGGCAGACCTCGGCCGGCGGGGAGAGATCGGCGAGCGTCTCCCGCAGGCCGCGGAGGTTCGAGCGGTGGAGGCCGTCAGAGTCGATCACGGCCGGCGGGATGATGCGCACGGCGATTCGCGAAGCACAGCCGGTCACTGCGCGGAAGAGACGGGCCCGCTCGTCCGGGGTGAGCTGTTTCGAGTCGTTCAGGATCGCGAGCGGACGCACCCTGTGCTCGCGCAGGACCTCGTAGTCGAAGAGAACCGCCGCGGTTACGAGCGGGCCCGCGAGGCTTCCGCGCCCGGCCTCGTCGGCACCGGCGACGAAGCGCGCTCCGAGCCGGCGATCGAAATTGAGGAGCTTCCGGCCCGTCTTGCGCACGGGCCCGAGAATAGCGGCTAGCTCCGCTGCTTCTCGCGGACGCGCGCCTTCTTCCCCACCTTGGAGCGAAGGTAGTACAGCTTCGCGCGGTTCACGTCGCCGATCGCCATGACCTCGATCTTCTCGATCTTCGGCGAGTGCACGGGGAACGTCCGCTCGACGCCCACGCCGAAGGAGTTCTTCCGCACGGTGAAGGTCTCGCGGACCCCGGCGCCCTGGCGCTTGATGACGATGCCTTCGAAAACCTGCACGCGGCGTCGCTGGCCCTCGATCACCTGGAAGTGCACGCGCACGGTGTCCCCGGCCTTGAACTCCGGGATGCCGTCGCGCAGCTGCCTGCGCTCGAGGATGTCGATAGGCGTGCTCATAGGAAAAGGGGCCACGAGGGCCGACGCACCATGCTAGCGAAAGCTAATCCGCTGCGGAGGCCAGTAGACCGCGAACACGGGCCCGATCAGGTCCTCGCGCGGCACCGAGCCCCACTCCCGGCTGTCGCACGACTGCGAGCGGTTGTCGCCCATCATGAAGTAGCTCCCCTGCGGGACATCCCACGTATCCGTCCGTTCGTCGCGCTCGTTCGCGGGCACGTAGGGCTCGTCGAGTTTCTCGCCGTTGATGAAGACCGTCCCGCGCCGCTCCTCGACGGTGTCACCGGGGAGCCCGACGATGCGCTTGACGAAGGTGCCACCCGCGCCGCAGGCCTGCAGCGCTTTCGGCGGTGTGTTGAAGACCACGATGTCGCCTCGATGCGGGTCACGGAAGTGATAGATGAAGCGGTTCGCGAGCACGCGGTCGGAGTAGTTCGCGAGACAGCCCGGCTGCGGCTGCGCGCAGTGCAGCGTCGGCTCCATCGACGAGGAGGGGATGCGGTAGGGGTTCACGATCCACGCCTTGATCGCGAGCACCGCGCCGACCGCGACGACGATGGTCACGACCCAGTCGATCACCGTGGGCCAAGGAGCCGGCAGGCCGGTCGTGAGGCGGTCGATCGGCCCTCTCACGAAAGCGTTCGCTCTCTGCTTTGCTCCTTGCGCCACGTCTCGATGCGAGCGTGGTCTCCGGAGAGAAGGACGGCGGGCACGGACCAGCCGTTGAACTCCGGCGGCCGCGTGTACTGGGGAAATTCGAAGCCGCCCTCGAGCTCGGCCGAGAACGTCTCGACGGCGCCGCTCTCCTCCCGGATCGCGCCGGGGAGGCGGCGGGCCATCGCGTCTACGAGCACCATCGCGGGCAGCTCGCCGCCCGAGAGGACGTACGGACCGATGGAGACCGCGTCCGTGGCGATGTGCTCGACGATGCGCTCGTCGAAGCCCTCGAAGCGCGCGGAGAGAAGCGTCAGCTCTTCCCCGCGGGCGAGCTCCTCGACGAGCTCCTGGTCGAGCTGCCGTCCCTGGGGGCTGAGCGCGACGATACGCCGGCCGGCGGGATCCCCGTACACGGCGGCAAGCGCCGCGTGAACCACGTCGACGCGGAGCACCATCCCCGCACCACCACCATAGGGCTCGTCGTCGACCTGGCCGCCGCCGAGCGGCGTGAAGTCGCGGTAGTTCCAGAGGCGCAGATCGAGCTCGGTGCCGAGCACGGTCGCGACGGGCCGCTGCTCCGTCATCCAGGCGAAGGCATGCGGGAGCGGTGTGAAGACGTCGATCTGCACGGGGGAACGTTAGTCGCGCTCGGCGAAGCCACGCGCCACCAGGATGCGGCGGCGCTCGAGGTCGACGTCGAGGACGCAGTGCGACACCAGCGGCAGCGCGAGGCCCGTGTCGAGCTCGAGGACGTCGTTCGCCACTCCAGGGGCCACGTCCTGCACGGCTCCGAGCGGACGACCCCCCTCCTCCTCCACGGAGAGGCCGACGAGCTCGAAGACGTAGTAGCCGCCTTCCTCGGTCGGCGGGAGCTCGTCTCGCGGAACGGCGAGGACGGTGCCGCGCTCGACCGGCCGGTCCAGCCTGACGACAGTGCGCCTCCCGGCACGTTTCGACGCGACCACCGCGGCGGGCTCTTCCCCCGCCAGCAAGCGCGCGCCGACGGCGAAGCGCTCAGGATCGTCGCTTGCGTCCTCGACGACGAAGGAGCCATCGAGGCCGTGTGGGCGTCCCACCCGGCCGACCGGGACCAGATCCGCCACGGTTGCTATTCGTTGACGATCTCGAGCTGGACGCGCTCGTTCTGGTGCGCGCCGCTCGCGCGGACGATGGTACGGAGCGCGCGGGCGATTCGGCCCTGGCGCCCGATCACCTTGCCGACGTCGGACTCGGCCACCCGAAGCTCGAGCACCGTCGCGCCGTCTCGCTCCGCGCGCGTGACCGTCACCTCGTCGGGATTGTCGACGAGGCTCTTGGCCAGGTAGGTGACGAGCTCCTCCAAGCTAGGAAATTCCTTGCGCCTTCATCAGCCGCTTGACGGAATCCGTGGGCTGCGCGCCCTTCGAGATCCAGTCCTTCACCTTCGCCTCGTCGATCTCGATCGTCGAGGGCTGGGTCTGCGGGTTATAGCGCCCGACGATCTCGATGAACTTGCCGTCGCGCGGCGAGCGCGAGTCGGCGACGACGACCCGGTAGATCGGGTTCTTCTTCGACCCGACGCGGGCGAGTCTGATCTTCGCTGCCATCTATCTCCTTTGTTGAGCCACGATTGACTGCAGGTTCGGCATCTTGCCGCGCCCCATCTGCTTCATCATCTTCTCCATCTGCTTGCGCATCTGCAGCAGTTGATTCACCTGCTGCACGCTCGTCCCGCTGCCGGTGGCGATGCGCGCCCGGCGCGAGCCCTTGATGATCTCGGGGTTGCGCCTCTCCTCGGCGGTCATGGAGAGCACCATCGCCTCGACGCGTGCGAGCTGGCGCTCGTCCACGTCGACGCCCTGCAGCTGCTTGCCCATCCCCGGGATCATCCCGATGAGGTTCTTCATCGGGCCCATCTTCCGCATCATCTTGTAGGCCTGCAGGAAGTCTTCGAAGGTGAAGCGGCCCTGCATGAGCCGCTTCTCGAGCGCGGCCTGCTCGTCCTCCTGCGCGGCCTCCTCGGCGCGCTCGATCAGGGTGAGCACGTCGCCCATGCCGAGGATCCGCGAGGCCATGCGGTCGGGATGGAAGTACTCGAGCTGGTCGAGCTTCTCGCCGGTCGAGGCAAGTTTCACGGGCTTGTCCGTGACCGCTTTGACGGAGAGCGCCGCACCGCCGCGCGCGTCGCCGTCGAGCTTCGTCAGGACGATGCCGTCGAAGTCGATCCGCGCAGCGAAGGCCTCGGCGACCGAGACGGCGTCCTGGCCGGTCATCGAGTCGAGGACGAGGAGGATGTTGTGCGGCTTGAGCTCCTTGCGGACGGCCGCGAGCTCGTTCATGAGGTCCTCGTCGATGTGCAGGCGGCCGGCGGTGTCCACGATAAGGACGTCGCGGCCCTGGGCGCGCGCCTGGTCGAGGCCCTCCTTCGCCACCTTGACCGCATCCTTCGTCGCGCGGTCGAGGTAGACGGGAATTTGGATCTGCTTGCCGAGCTGCTCGAGCTGGTCGATCGCGGCCGGGCGCTGGAGGTCGGCTGCGACCAGCGCCGGGCTCTTGCCCTCGCGCCGCAGCTTCAGCGCCAGCTTCGCGGCGGCGGTCGTCTTGCCCGAGCCCTGCAGGCCCGCGAGCAGGACGACT
>DASSBN010000073.1:0-33379 GCA_035698665.1 Gaiellaceae bacterium | reverse complement strand
TCTCGTTCGGGTAGATCACCCGGCTGTCGATCCCGAGCAGCTTGTTCACCTCGGCGCGCTCGTTCGCGGTGATGATCCCGCGGTCGGAGTGGGCGAGGGTCAGGTGGCCCTGCTGCGAGAAGAGCAGGTTGAAGTCGAGGTCGGCCCCGAGGCCCTCGTAGAGCTTGACGCTCTCGCTGTAGAACGCGGCGCCCTCGGGCGTGCGGTAATTCGAGCGGACGATCGTCGTGTTGCGGCCGGCCGCGCCCGACCCGATGTAGTTCTTCTCGAGGATGGCGACGTCGGTGATGCCGTGGTTCTTCGCCAGGTAGTAGGCAGTCGCGAGGCCGTGCGAGCCGCCGCCGATGATGACGACGTCGTACCGATCCTTGAGCTCGGCGCGGGGACGCCACATGCGGCGCACGCGGAAGATGTCCTTCACGGGTGCAATCCCTCCCAGGCGTCGATGACGACCTCGGCCAGGTAGTCCGAGTACTCCTGGCCGAACCAGAGCGCAAAGGAGTCGCCGTCGCGCGTGACGACCGCCTGGATGTGGGCCACTGCGCCTGCGGCCGGCAGCGCTTCGAGGTCGAGATCGGTGATCCGCCGCATGACCTGCTCGCCGCGCACCGAAAGCCCGGCCAGCGTCGCGCTCACGTCTATTGCCAGGTAGTCCGCGGAGAGCTTCTCCAGCAGCTCGACGGTCTTCGTGAAGTCGCAGAGGACGAGGCCCCGGCTCGGCGTGATGCGGATGAGCTCCGCGCCCCTCACCGACCTCGGCAGGTCGCCTCTGATCTCGATCTTCCCGGTCAGCGAGAGGTCCGAGATCTCGGGCGGAGCCTCGTGGAGCGCGCGCTCGAGCGGAGAGCGCCAAACCGCGTCTGCCGAGGCGCGGCCGGGGGACAGGAAAGCCAGCTCGTTCACGACCGCAGCTTCTCTCCGTCCGGATCGAAGAACGGCCGGAGCCGCACGGTCGCGCGCTCGAAGCCGCCGTCGACGGTGACGAGAAACGCCTTGCCCTCCTCCGCGAGCTCGGCGGGCACCCACGCCATGCCGATCGCTTTGCGGAGCTCCGGGCTCCAGCGCGAGCTCGTGATCCTGCCGATGGGTTGCGTGCCTTCGAGCACGACCTGCGCGCCTTCGAGCGGCACCTTGCCGTCCTCCATCTCGAAGCCGACGAGGAGGTCCTGCAGCCCGCGCTCCTGCACCTGCTCGAGCGACCACTTGCCGACGAAGTCGTCCTTGTCGAGCTTGGCAATCCAGGGCATGCTCGCCTCGAGGACGTTCGACTCCGAGTCCGTGTCCTGCCCGACGAGGATGTGCATCTTCTCGAGGCGGAGGATGCGCTGTGGCTCGAGGCCGAACGGGCGGATGCCGAAATCCTCGCCCGCGTCGAGGATCGAGTTCCACACGTGCTCTCCGTACGGGCTCGGGAAGTGGAGCTCGTAGCCCAGCTCCCCGACGAAGCCGATCCTGAGGATGAGCGACGGCACGCCGGCTATCTGCGCCTCGCGCGCGTCGAGGTACGAGAGGCCCTCGTTCGAGAGGTCGAGGTCGGTCAGCTTGCGCATCACGTCACGTGCGCGCGGGCCGGCGACGTTCACGGCCGCGAGCCCGCCGGTCACGTCGACGATCTCGACGTCCATCCCCCAGACCGCGTTCCACCATTCGAACCACTCGAGGACGGCGCCCGCGCCGGTGGACGTCGTCGTCACGTAGTACGTCTCGTCGTCGAGTCGCCCGATCGTGCCGTCGTCCATGATCCGGCCCGCGTCCGAGTTGAGGACGCCGTAGCGGATCCGCATCGGCTTCATGTCGCCGAAGCGGTTGGGATAGAGGCGCTCGAGGAACTCGGCCGAGTCGGGACCGCGGACGATCATCTTTCCGAGGGTGGAGACGTCGATGACGCCGACCGAGGCGTGCACCGACTGGGCCTCGCCCTCGGGATCGCCGTAGGAGTGGGGGCGCCGCCACGTCCCCGTCCACATCATCTTCGCGCCGAGCTCCTTGTGGCGATGGTGGATGGACGTGCGCTGGGCCGGCTCGTGCGGGCGGCCGGCGAGGAGTCCGAGCGTGACCGGCGCCCACGGGGGGCGCGCAGTCGTCGTCCCGATCGACGCCTCGTCGCTCTCGTTCTCCCTGGCGTAGAGGCGGATCGAGGGAACGTGGCAGAGCCGGCCCTGACAGGGGCCCATCGTCACGGTCGTATAGCGCTTCGCCAGCTCGATGGAGTCGAAGCCCTCCGCGATCGCGCGCTTCAGGTCCTTGTCCGTGACGTCCTCGCAGACGCAGACGAAGCACTTGCCTTTACCCGAAGCGCCGTTGTAGGAGGCCGCGGGAACAGCCGCGGCGATCCCGTCTCCGGTGACGGTTCCCACGGCTTCGATTCCGTCAGGGATGTCGGTCGGGACGAATACCCCCCGAGCGGCGTCGTACTCGACCCGCGCGCCCGCCTGCGAGAGCAGGGAGTAGGCAGGCTGGCGCCCTCCCGACATGACGAGGAGGTCGCAGTCGAGCTTGCGCCCGTCGATCTCGACACCGCGCAGGATCCCGCCGCGTCCGCGCCCGACGATCTCGCGCAGGCGCTCACGCCGCAGGTCGTAGACGGCGGCGATCTCGACGCCCGCCTCGCGGAGAAGCGATGCAGCCTCGCGGCCGGTCTCGTCGGCGGTGACGACCACGGCCTTGTCGCCCGGCTTCAGGCGCCAGTCCTCGATGAGCCGGCGGACGCCGTCGGGGAGCATGACGCCGACGAGGTCGTTCCCGGGAAAGACGAGCGGCTGCTCGATCGTGCCGGTCGCGACGACGATCTTCTCGGCGCGGAAGCGGTAGAGCACGCGGCCTGCATCGACGGGGACGAGCCCGCCCTCCCAGATGCCGAGCGCGCGGCCGGGCGAGATGACCTCGAAATCGCGTGCCTCGATCTCGAGGTAGGGGTTTTCGTCCACCAGCACGACCCGCTTCCCCTGCCGGGAATGCTCGCGCGCCGACTCGATCCCCGCCCGGCCGCCCCCGATCACGAGAACTTCGGCCCGGCGGTGCTCGACGTCGTAGCGGTTGGCGCGCGTCGCGTGTTTGTTGAGCTTTCCGAGGCCGGCGACCGAGCGGAGGAACTTCTCGTAGAGCGGCCAGGCCCACCGCGGTCGGATCATCGTCCGGTAGTAGAAGCCGACGGGAGTGAACGGCCCGCCCAGCTTGTCGGTCACGCCCAGGAGGTCGTGCTCGAGCGACCCCCACACGTTCTGCCGCCAGACGCTCGCGCCCTCGCGAACAGGCTCGGCGCAGACGCGCACGTTGGGCACCCCGTCGACGGTCATCATGCAATTCGGGCAATTGCCCGAGCAGCAAAGGAGCCCCCGCGGCCGGTGGTACTTGAAGCTGCGCGAGAAGACCCGCTGGCCCGAGGCGTAGAGCGCAGAGGCGATCGTGTCTCCCTCGAAGGCCCGCACGCGCTCGCCGCCGAAGCTGAAAGACACCTCCCGCTCGCGGTCGATCCTCTCTCCGGGTCGGGCCGGAAGCCTCATACGGCGGGCGTGTCGGGGGTCGCGACGCCTTCGGGGCCGGGTGTGCCGGCGCGTGAAGAGGGCTCGACGACCTCGGTCGAGAGGACTTCGTTCGTCCTCGTGTCGCGCTCCGCCTGGAACCAGATCTCGCAGCCCTGCCGGTGATACCACCATTCGCGCTGGACGCCCGCGACGTTGCGGCGGAAGTAGATGTAGCTGGTCAACTCGCGGAGCGTGGGCGAGGACTTCGGGCGCACCGTCACCTCGCCGGCGCAGCTGAACTCGTTCACGTCGCGCGGCCCGCAGTTCGGGCAGTCGAGCAGGAAGCTCATGCGGCCGGCTCCTCGACCTGGCCGAGCATGCGCTGGAGCTCGGCGAGGACCCAGACGAGCGCGTCACGGGTCGCGCGCTCGGCTGCCTCGCCGTCTCGCGCCCGGCAGGCTTCGAGCAGCGTGTCGGGGCCACGGCGGAGCGCGGCGAAGGCCTCGGGATCGCGGCAGAGATAGAGGATGTAGCGCGCGACGCGGATCCGCTGGTCCTCGAGGGCGCGCAGGAGCCGCGGCCTCTCGGCGCAGGCGTAGCACGCGTCGCGGAGCGACCAGAAGGAGGCGAGGTAGGCGTCGAGGTCGCTCGCGCGGAAGGCGCGCTCCATCTCGTCGCGGGCGGTCTCCATCTCGGCGAGCGCGTCGTCCGTGCAGTTCTCAGCCCCCGCGCGCGCGAGGAAGGTCTCGAGGCCGAGCCGAAGCGCCTGGATCTCCTCGAGCTCATCGACGGAGAGCGACGCGACGCGAGAGCCGCGGCGGGGGATGCTCACGACGAGCCCCTCGCTCTCGAGCCGACGGAGCGCGTGGCGTACCGGCGTCAGGCTCACGTCCAGCCGGCCTGCCACCTCCTCGAGGCGCAGCCGCTCGCCCGGTGCGAGCTCGAGGCGTCCGATCTCCTCGCGGAGAACGCGATAGACGCCGTCTTCGACGGACGAGATCTCGAGTGGGCTGGACGTCACGGCGGCCACCGTTGATCTTTGATCAAAGACGACGAGAACGCTGCTGTCAAGCGGTGATCGGGACGTAGCCCGGCTGCGCGGAGACGCGCTCGATCCATGCCTGGATGCTCGGGTAGCCGGAGACGTCGAAGCCGCCCTCGCGCGCGACGTGCGTGTAGGCGTAGAGCGCGATGTCGGCGATCGAGAAGCCGCCCGCGAGGAAGTCGCTCCCGTCCGCAAGCCCGCGTTCGAGGGCGTCGAGCGCCACGTAGCCGCCCCGTTGCCGCTCGGCCAACGCCTCCGGAGACGGCGCCAGGTCGTGCATCAGCCAGTTCCGCGCAACGGCGATGTACGGCTCGTGGCTGTACTGCTCGAAGAACATCCACTGCAGCGCCTTCGCGCGGTCGTAGGGGTCGCGCGGCACGTACTGCGTCCCGTCGCCGAAGTACCAGAGGATCGCGCCGGACTCGCCGAGCGGGCGTCCGTCGTCGAGCACCACAGTCGGCACGCGGAGGCCCGGGTTGAGGGCGCCGAGTTCCTCCTCGCGGTTCGACTTGTCGACGACCGAGAGCTCCCGCCGCTCGTACTCGACCCCGAGAAGGGCGAAGAGGAGCCGAACCTTGTAGCAGTTGCCCGAGACTGCCGAGTCGTAGAGGACGACCGCCATCAATCTCCGTTCGTTCCCGGGATCCAGTCCGTGCCGGCGAGCGGCACCTTCGCCATAGCCGCGGCCTCGACGGTGAGCGCGACGAGGTCCTCGGGCTCCAAGTTGTGGACGTGAGACTTGCCGCAGGCCCGCGCGAGCGTCTGCGCCTCGAGGGTGAGCACGCGCAGGTAGTTGGCGATCCGCCGCCCGCCGAGGACGGGATCGAAGCGCGCGGCGAGCTCGTCGTCCTGGGTCGAGATCCCGGCCGGGTCGAGGCCCGCCTGCCAGTCGTCGTAGTACCCGGCCGCGCTTCCGATCGCGCGGTACTCGGCGTCGCGCCCGGGGTCGTTGTCGCCCATCGCGATCAGCGCCGCGGTTCCGATCGAGACCGCGTCGGCTCCGAGCGCGAGCGCCTTCGCGACGTCGGCACCCGTGCGGATCCCGCCGGAGACGATCAGCTGCACCTTCCGGTGCATGTCGAGCTCCTGCAGCGCGTCGGCCGCGATGCGCACGGCCGGCAGCGTCGGGATGCCCACGTGCTCGATGAAGACGTCCTGCGTCGCCGCCGTCCCGCCCTGCATGCCGTCGACGACGATCACGTCGGCGCCCGCCTTTACGGCGAGCTGGACGTCGTAGTACGTTCGCGTCGCCCCAACCTTGACGAAGATCGGCTTCTCCCAGTCGGTGATCTCCCGGAGCTCGCCGATCTTGATCTCGAGGTCGTCGGGGCCCGTCCAGTCGGGGTGGCGCGAGGCGCTGCGCTGGTCGATCCCCTTCGGGAGACTGCGCATTTCGGCGACCCGGTCGGAGATCTTGTGCCCGAGCAGCATGCCGCCGCCGCCCGGCTTGGCGCCCTGGCCGACGACGACCTCGATCGCGTCGGCCTTGCGCAGGTCGTCCGGGTTCATGCCGTAGCGGGAGGGGAGGAGCTGGTAGACGAGGATCTTGGAGTGCTCGCGCTCCTCCGGCGTCATGCCCCCGTCGCCGGTGGTCGTCGACGTGCCCATCTCCGTCGCGCCGCGTCCGAGCGCCTCCTTCGCCGGCGCCGAGAGCGCCCCGAAGCTCATCCCGGCGATCGTGACCGGGATCCTGAGCTCGAGTGGGGTCTTCGCGAAGCGCGTTCCCAGCGTGACGTTCGTGTCGCAACGCTCACGGTATCCCTCGAGCGGATAGCGGGAGATGCTCGCCCCGAGGAGGAGAAGGTCGTCGAAGTGAGGGACGCGCCGCTTGGCGCCGAAGCCACGGATGTCGTAGATGCCCTCGCGGGCGGCTCGGTGGATCTCGGCGATGACGCTCTTGTCGTAGAGGTACGACTCTCGGAGCGCCCAGGGGTGCCCGTTGCCCTCGGCCATCAGTAGGCGCTCGCGTTGTCGATGGAGAAGTTGTAGAGCTTGCGCGCCGACCCGTAGCGGCGAAAGTCCTCGGGATGGACGTCGTCGATGCCGGCTGCCTGGAGGAGGTCGCGAACCTCCGCGACGTGCTCGTCGCGGAGCTCCTTCTCGATGCAGTCGGCCCCGAGGCCTCCGACCTCGCCGCGCACGTAGAGGCGCGCCTCGTAGATCGAGTCCCCGAGCGCGTCGCCCGCGTCGCCGCATACAACCAGGCGGCCCGTCTGCGCCATGAAGGCGGAGAGATGCCCGACGGAGCCGCGGACGACGATGTCGACCCCCTTCATCGAGATCCCGCAACGAGCCGATGCGTCGCCGTAGACGACGACGAGGCCCCCGCGCCCGGTCGCGCCGGCCGACTGGCTCGCGTTCCCGTGCACGACCACGCGGCCGGACATGATGTTCTCGGCGAGACCCGTGCTCGCGTTTCCGTGCACGCGCACGGTCGCGAGCTTGTTCATGCCGGCGCAGTAGTAGCCGACGTGCCCGTCCACGTCGACCTCGATCTCGGCGTCGAGGCCGGCCGCCACGGCATGCGCGCCGTTCGGGTTCACGATCCGCCAGTGCGTCGGCCCGCCGTCGCGCGCGACCTGGTGGAGGCGCTGGTTCAGCTCGCGAAGGGGCGTGACGGCGAGGTCGACGACCTCGACCTCCGTCGCCGGCCGCGCCTCCGTCGCCATCAGACGCGCTGCCGTTCCCAGGCGTAGACGACGCCGGGCGCCGGCTCCCAGGCGCGCGCTTCGGAGGCGCCGGGGAGAACGGAGATCGCGCGCCACTCGGAGCCCATCGCGACCCAGTCGTCCGTCTCGGCGAGGACCGCCGGCTTGCAGGCGATCGGGTCGCGAAGCACGGCGAACCCGTCGATCGTGCCGACGAGGAAGGTGTAGAAGCCGTCGAGGTCGTCGAGACACCCTTCGAGCGCCTGCTCGAGGGAGGCGCCTTCCCGCAGCCGCCACGCGAGATACCCGGCCGCGACCTCGGTGTCGTTCTCCGTCTGGAAGTCGATGCCCTCGCGGCGAAGCCTCTGGCGCAGACGGTTGTGGTTCGAGAGGGAGCCGTTGTGCACGAGGCAGAGGTCGAGGCCGGTGGAGAAGGGGTGCGAGCCCTCCGTCGTCACTCTGCTCTCGGTCGCCATGCGCGTATGCCCGAGCGCATGTGTGCCGTGGAAGTCCTCGAGCGCGAAGCGGCGCACGAACTCCTCCGGCCGGCCGGTCTCCTTGTAGATCTCGATCGTCTGCCCCGCGCTCATGACCCGGACCTCCGGGTGCACCTGGCGAACCCACGCCTGGGCGTCGTCCGCCTCCGCCTCGACGACGAAGACCGCGTGGCTCGAACGCACCTCGGGGTCGGAGGCGCCGCCGAAGGCCTGGCGAAGCTCGCCCGCAAGCGCCGCCCAGTCCTGGAGGGGATCGGCGGAGAAGAGGGTCAGCTTGCTCGAGCCGCTCGGAGCAGGGTCACGATAGACCGCGACGCCCGCGCTGTCGGGCCCGCGATCGTTCATCTGGGCGAGCATCGCGCCCAGGTGCCGCCCGAGCGACTCTTCGATCTCAGCCGATTTTGCGAACAGCCCGACAATTCCGCACATATGTACTCAACTTACATTCTGTGTGACAGCCGATTCCGCATGAATTAGACGTTCTTGGTGTACGGCATATAGAGCTTTCCTACATAACTAGAAGCGCGTCAGGTACTCCCGCACCTCCCAGGGAGTCACCTGTTCGTGATAGCGCGCCCATTCGTCGCGCTTCACGCGGATGAAGTAGTCGACGTAGTCCTCGTCCCGGCCGCGGCCCAGGGCCTCGCGGAGGATGTCGTCGCCCTCGAGCTCCTCGGTCGCGTCGAGGAGGTTGGAGGGGAGCGTCTCGAGCCCGCGCGAGCGGAGCTCGGCGTAGGGGATCTGGTAGAGGTTCTCGCTGTTCGGGTCGCCGGGATCGAGACCAGAATCGATGCCGTCGAGCCCCGCCGCCAGGATGACCGCAGCCGCAAGGTAGGGATTGCAGCTGCCGTCGATCGTCCGGTCCTCGATCCTGCCGGGGCCGGGGATGCGCAGCATCTGCGTGCGGTTGTTGTAGCCGTAGGAGATCCAGACGGGCGACCAGGTCGCGCCACTCGACGTCGAGCCGACCTTCAGGCGCTTGTACGAGTTGACCGTCGGCGCGGTCACCGCGCTGTAGGCCTTCGCGTGCTTCTTCAGGCCGGCGATGAACCTGTACGCGGTGTCGGAGAGCCCGAGCCCGCGCGGGTCGTCCTCGTCGAGGAAGAGGTTCGTGTCGCCGTCCCAGAACGACATGTGGAAGTGACAGCCGTTGCCGGTCAGGTTCGTGAACGGCTTGGGCATGAACGTGGCGAGGATGTTCTTGCCCTCGTCGCGCCCCTTCCTTTCGGCGAGCTGGTGGACCATGTAGCGGAAGAAGATCGCGCGGTCGCAGCTCGTGAGCGCGTCGGTGTAGGTGAAGTTCTGCTCGAACTGGCCGTTCGCGTCCTCGTGGTCGTTCGCGTAGTTGCCCCAGCCCAGCTCGTTCACGTACCGGGAGACCGTGGTGAGGAAGTCGTAGTGGCGGCTGAGGCCGTTGAGGTCGTAACAGGGCTTCTCGAGGGTGTCGAGCGCGTCGGCGAGCTGGATCGAGCCGTCCTCCCGGAGCTCGACGAGGAAGTACTCGAGCTCGAGGCCCATGCGGAAGTCGAAGCCCTTCGCGCGCGCTTTCTCGATCTGCCGGCGGAGGATGACCCGGGGGTCGTACGGCCACTCCTCCCCGTCGACGTGGATGTTGCACGCGAAGCGGGCGACGGTGGGTTCCCAGGGGACCGGCGTGAAGGTCGCGAGGTCGGGGATGGCCGCGATGTCCGGATCGCTCGGAAACTGGCCGATCTCGCCGGCGGCGAAGCCGGCAAAACCTGCGCCGTCAGAGACCAGGTCGTCGAGGTTGGCGGCGGGCACGAGCTTCGCGCTCGGCCGGGCGTACATGTCCACGAACTGCGCGAAGTAGAACTCGATTCCGCGCTCTTCGGATTCCTTGCGAATGTCTTCGACGGTCGGTGCGGCGGCGAGTGTCGCCATGCGGCCTCCTCCCTCGCTGCGGGTCGGGTGAGGCGAGATTAAACAGGGATGGCGCGCCTGCCGATGGCGGGTCCCTACAAGCGTTCGGCGAGGCTTATGTGGGCTGTGACCGGCCCAGCGCCTCGTCGAGCTTCACCATCTTCACGGCGATCTCGATCAGAAGCCAATCCTCCTTGCGGAGGTCGAGGCCCGAGAGCTCCTGGATCCGGCGGAGGCGCTGCCTGAGCGTGTTCGGATGGACGTAGAGCGCCTCGGCGGTCGCGCTGATGTTGCCGCGGCGGCGGAGGAACTCTTCGAGCGTCTTGAGCAGGGATGTCTGGCGCTGCCGGTCGTACTCGGCGATCTTCGCGACGAGGTCGCGCTGCGAGTCGCGAACGCTGGAGTCGAGCGACATCCGGAGGAGGTACTTGTACGGCCCGAGCTCCTCGTAGGTCATGACGCCGGGAGTGCCCCGGATGACGGAGCCGAGGAGGGCGTGGCCGGCCTCCTCGAAGCCGGCCTGGAAGCTCTGCGCGCCCGTGCACGGGTTCGAGATGCCGATCGAAGCGCCGCTCCCGATCTCGGCGTGGATGCCCTGGATCCGCTCGACGAGGGCGGCCTCGCCCGCGGAAGGCACACGAAGGAGCGCCCGGCTCGAGTCGTCGCGATGGTCGAAGAGAGAACCTGGAGCTACAGCCGCGATCGCCTTCTCGACGGCTTCGTCCGGCGGGGCGACTTCCACGACGACGTACCTGCGGTCGAGGTCGCAGTGGAGCCGCGCGGCCCGTCCTTCGACGGCGCCCAGGACGTTGCCCCCGGCAAGCTGCTCGAAGAAGTCCTTGATCAGGTTCTTCTCGGTGAGCCGCTCGATCAGCTCGATCTTCTTGATCGCGACTGCGGTCTGATTCGCGGCCGCGCGCGCGAAGTCGACCTCGGTGGTGCCCTCGGCCGTGATGAGGCCGAGGAGCTCGTCGTCCGCGACGATCGGCACGGCGACGGTCGCCGAACGGCCGCTCCGCGCGATCTCGGGGCCGAGCTCGGCAAGCCGGATGACCGCCCGGGCCTCCTCGCCCGCGGGCGCCGAGGCACGGAGGCGGAGCTCCTCCGATCCGCTGTCGAGCATGTACACGTGGCACGAGTCGCTGCGCAGTAGCTGCCGGGTGCGGTCTGCGACTGCCGCGAGCACGTCGCCGAGCTGCTGTGCCCGCGCGAGGGTCTCCGCGAGCTCGGTCAGGTGCTCGAGCTCGCGTACGCGCCGGCTCGTCTCCTCGTAGAGGCGGGCGTTCTCGATGGCTCCGCCGACGAGCGACGCCGTTGACGTGAGGAGCTCGACCTCCTCTGCGGTGAACTCCCGCGGCGCCTCGGTGTGCATCGAGATCGCGCCGATGACACTGTCGCGCCCGGAGACGGGAACGGAGAGGAGCGACTGGAACTTCTCCTCCTCGAGCTCGGAGACGAATTCGTTCCGCGGGTCGTCGATGGCGTTCTGCGTGAACGCGGGCTCCCCGTGCTCGACCGCCCACCAGGCGATGCCCTTTTCGAGCGTGATCTCGCCGACGAGGTCCGTGTAGGGGTCGGAGGCCGCCCGCAGTACCAGCCGGTCGTCCTCGATCAGGTAGACGAAGCAGGCGTGGACGGCGCTCGCATCGGAGAGCAGGCGCACGACGGCGCCCATGACCTCGTCGAGGTCGAGAGACGAGCCGACCGTCGAAACGATCTCGTAGAGGATCCGCTCGCCCGCCTGAGCCGCAGATGGCCCCTTCCCCACGCGGGGATCGTATTCCGTTGTTGCGTGGGAAACCAGCGCGCGCCTTGACCGCGCGGAGCGAGAGTGGGAGCCTTGCAACAAGATGCACAAAACTTTCAGGTGCCTTGCTGCGCTGACGGCGTCCGTCGCAGTGGGCCTCGCGGCCGCCGAAATGGCGCGCCCCGCCCCGACGACGGAGCGCGTGAGCGTGTCGTCGACCGAGGCGCCGGGCCTCGGACACAGTGGATTCGTCAGCGGCTTCGACGGCGAGCCGGTCGCCGTCTCTGCGGACGGCCGCTTCGTTGCGTTCACCTCGAACGCGGCGAATCTGGTCCCGCGCGACCGAAACGGCGCCTGCGACGCCTTCGTGCGCGACCGGCTCCTCGGCGAGACCGAGCGCGTCAGCGTCTCCTCGTCGGGACGGCAAGGAAATCTGTCCAGCTGCTTCGGAATCGCCCTCTCGGGCGACGGGCGCTTCGTCGCGTTCGCATCGCGGGCGAGCAACTTCGCGCGCCACGACACGAACGATGCGGTGGACGTGTTCCTCCGCGATCGCGCGCGCGGTAGGACGCATCGCATCAGCCGTCGCTTCGACGGCCATCAGATCGCTGCCGGCGCAACCGACCCGGCGATCTCCGCGGATGGGAGTCTCATCGCGTTCTCGTCGACCGGGCATGTCGTCCGCCGCGACACTGGAATCGAAGACGTCTATGTGTATCGGCGCAACGAGCGAACGACTCGGCGGATCAGCGTGACCACCGCCGGCCGGCCCGGCAACGCCGACAGCTTCGACCCCGACGTCTCGGCCGACGGAGCGGTCGTCGCGTTCGCCTCGAGAGCGTCGAATCTCGCCAGGCCCGACCAGAACTTCGACGGCGGAGACGTCTTCGTTCGCGTGCTGGCGACGGATCGAACAAGACGCGTCAGCATCGACTCGAATGGAGACCAGCTTCTCGATTGCAGCAGCGGCGGGTCTTTCAGCCCAAAGCTGGACGAGCACGGAGTTCGGGTGGTGTTCACCGAGGTGGATCCGGGGTGTCTGTTCTCCCACGTGATGCTGCGGGACCGAGCCGCCCACACGACGGAGCAATTGGATCAGGGGATGGGGTCGACGGCACCCAACGGGGCGAGCTCGGCCCAGGGAATCTCGGCCGATGCGAGCACCGTCGTCTTCTCCTCGAGCTCGAGCAACCTCGTGCCCGGGGATACGAATGGCGGCTCGGGCTCCGACCCGTTCGACTTCTCGGGGACCGACGTCTTCGTCGTCGATGTGGCGACGGGCGCGACCGACCGCGTGAGCCTCTCCGACAGCGACGCTCAGGTGACAGGCTCGACGAGTTTCCTCGCTGCGATGAGCGCCGATGGAGCATTCGTGTCGTTCATCTCGCGCGCAAAGGGTGTGGTCAGCGGAGACACGAACCGAAAGACCGACGTCTTCCTTCGCGGGCCGCTCTAGCAGGAAGCGCGCCGAGCGAGACCCGGCTGCCCTAGCGCGCGGCTGGCCTCAGGGATGAGCCGACCGGCTCGATGCGGACCGCCGACGTCTTGTACTCCGGCGTGCCGATGAGCGGGTCGCCCACGTCGTGCGTGAGCCAGTTCACCTTCGCCTGCGCGAAGTGGAGCGCCATCCAGACGAGCCCGGGGTAGACGCGCTCGCCGAGGGCCGCCCGCGCCTCGAGCTCCCCGCGGCGCGAGACGAGCCGGACCCAGTCTCCGTCCTGTACGCCGAGCGCGGCCGCGTCGTCGGGATGCATCTCGACGAAGGGATCCTCCTGTTTCTGCACGACCCCTTCCTCCCGCATGGTCATCGTCGCCGAGTTGTAGTGGTAGAGCGTGCGCCCGGTCGAGAGGACGAACGGGTACTCGGAGTCGGGCTGCTCGATGGGGGGCTGGTACTCGACGGGATAGAACTTGCCCTTGCCGCTCGGCCGGGACGGGCTCGGCGCGTGCAGGAACGGGGTGCCCGGGTGGTCGCGGTCGGTGCACGGCCACTGGAGCCCGACCTCCTCGATGCGGTCGTAGCGGATGCCCGTCCAGAGCGGCGAGAGGTCGGCGAACTCGTTCCAGGCGTCCTCGGCCGTCCGGTACTCGGGCCACTCGCCGCCGAGCGCCTTTGCCATGTCCGCGACGATCTGCCAGTCCTCACGCGCCTCGCCCGGACAGGGAAGCGCCTTCCGCACGCGCTGGACGCGGCGCTCGGTGTTCGTGAACGTGCCGTCCTTCTCGGCGAAGCTGGACGCGGGGAAGACGACGTCGGCGAGGCGCTCGGTCGTCTCGTTCAGGAAGAGGTCCTGCGTGACGAGGAAGTCGACCTGCTCGAGCCCCTCCTCGACGTGGTGCGCGTTCGGCTCGGTCTGGGCCGGGTTCTCGCCGATGAGGTAGAGCGCCTTGATGCGCCCGTCGTGGAGGCCGGACATGATCTGGTCGAGCCGGTAGCCGGGCGTCTCCGGCATGTCGACACCCCAGGCCTCCGAGAACTTCTGCCGTACGTCCGCGTCGTCCGCCGGCTGGTAGCCGGGGAAGTACGCCGGGTTCGCACCCGCGTCGTTCAGGCCCTGGACGTTGTTCTGGCCGCGGAGCGCGTTCAGGCCGGTCGACTCGTAGCCCAGGTGGCCCGTCATCAGGACGAGGTTGGAGAGCGACCAGATGTTGTCGACGGCGCACGCGTGCTCGGTGATCCCGAGCGTGTAGAAGACCGCCGCGTGCTTCTCGGTCGCGTACTCGCGCGCCGTCGCGACGATGTCGGCCGCAGGGACGCCGGTCATCTTCTCGGCCTCTTCGGGGGTGTAGCGGGCGACGACTTCGCGGACGGCCTCGAAGTCCTCGGTGTGCTCGCGGATGTACTCCTCGTTCTCGAGCCCCTCCTCGAGGATCACGTGCATCATCGCGTTCACGAGCCACACGTCCGACCCCGGCCGAAGCTGGAGGTGGCGTTTGGCGAGCTTCGTCAGCCAGATCTTCCGCGGGTCGGCGACCACGAGGGTGGCGCCCTTGCGCACCGCCTTCTTCATGCGCAGCGCGAGCACCGGGTGCGCCTCGGTCGTGTTCGACCCGATCACGAGGATGAAGCGCGCGTTCTCGATCTCCGGGATCGAGTTGGTGGTAGCTCCTCTGCCTAACGACCTGACCAGGCCGTAAAGGGTCGGAGCGTGTCAGGTGGCTTCGCAGCTGTGGATCGAGTTCGTCCCGACCACCGTGCGCGCGAGCTTCTGGATGAGGAAGTTTTCCTCCATGGTCAGGCGCGCCGAGGCGAGGAACCCGATCGACTGCGGGCCGTGCTGCGCCTTGACGCGGTTGAGCCCGTCGGCGGCGACCTGGAGTGCGTCCTCCCAGCTCGTCTCGTGGAGCTCGCCGTCCTCGCGGCGCACCATCGGCTTCGTGAGGCGATCCGGGTGGTGGACGAAGTTGAAGGCGAAGCGGCCCTTGACGCAGAGGTTGCCCTCGTTCGAGACGTAGTGCGGCTCCGAGGTCACCTTCACGATCCTGTTGGTCTGCGGATCGACGTTCAGGTCGATCTGGCAGCCGACGCCGCAGAACGTGCACGTCGTCTTCGTCTTGACGAGCTCGCGCTCGGGCTGCTCCGTTCCCTCCAGGAACTTCTCGAAGATCGCCCCGGTCGGGCAGACGGACAGGCAGCCGCCGCAGAGCTCGCACTCGGTGTCGAGCCACGAGCGCTCCCACGTGGGAACGATGCGCGCCTCGGGCCCGCGGCCCTCGAGGGAAAGGGCCGAGCACTGCATGACCTCCTGCGTGTAGCGAACGCAGCGGTTGCAGAGGATGCAGGCGTCGGGCGTGTAGCCCATGAGGCGGTTGCGGTCTTCGTAGTCCTTCCGCTTCGCGTCGGGAAGGACGAAAGGCGCCTCCGCGTCGAGCTCTGCCGCGAGGTCGGTGAGCTCGTTGGGGCGCCCGCCCGGGTTGGGGTCGAGGTGCTCGGCGAGGAGCATCTCGGTCAGCGTCTTCCTGAACGCGGGGACGGAGGAGTTCGTCGAAACGACCATGCCCTCGGTGACGCGTGTCGCGCAGGCCGGCAGGGGGCGAGGCGAGCCTTCGACGCCGACGACGCACATGCGGCAGCCGCCGTACGGGTCGAGCTTGTCGTCGTGACAGAGGGTGGGGATGAAGACGCCGTGGCGCGCTGCGGCGTGCACGAGCAGCTCCCCCTCGGGCGCGCTTGCCTGGACGCCGTCGATCGTAAAGCGAACCATCGAGCTCATCTTATTGCGGGCTCACCCAGCGGTTCGAAGAGATCCGGCCAGTGCGCGAACGCGTTCCGCATCGGGAAGGGGGCGCCTTGGCCCAGGCCGCAGATCGAGGTCGCGGCCATCGCGTCGAGCCATTCCTCGGCCTGCTCGCGGGTCATGACCGCCTCGCCCCTCTCGAGCTCCTCGACGAGGTGGTGCATGCCGCGGTTCCCGATCCGGCAGGGCGTGCACTTCTGGCAGGACTCCTCCGCGAAGAAGCGCATCGTCTCCGCGAGGAGCCGAAGGGGCGAGTAGCTCGCGGGGAAGACCTGCACGGCGGCCGATCCAGGGCCCGCGTTCCATTCCCGCAGGCTCTCGCGCGTCAGCGGCACGTCGAGGGCGGCGGGCGGGAGGATGCCGCTCGCCGCGCCTCCCGGAACGACCGCGCCGATCTCCTCGGTCGCGCCGCCCGCGTAGTCGTCGATCAGCTGCCTGGGCGTGACGTCGAGCGGCGCCTCGTAGCAGCCGGGCGCCTCGACGGCGCCGGTCACCGACCACAGGCGGACGCGCGGCCACGCCTCGCCGCCGTCGCGCAGGATCGCGGGGATGTGCGCAAGGGTCTCGACGTTGTTGATGAGCGTGGGGCGGCCGAGGTATCCGACCTGGCTCGGGAACGGCGGCTTGAGGCGGGGCATTCCGCGCCGGCCCTCCATCGACTCGAGCATGGCGGTCTCCTCGCCGCAGATGTACGCGCCGGCCCCGACGATGAGCTCGAGGGAGCGCCCGTCCAGGAGGCCCGCCGCGCGGAGCTCCTCGAGCGCCTGCTCGAGCCGGCCCCGAGCGGTCGCGTACTCCTCGCGCAGGTAGATGAAGCCTTCCGTTGCCTCCGCGAAGTCCATGGCGATGAGCGTGCCCTCGAGCATGAGGTGCGGGCGCAGCTCCATCACGTAGCGGTCCTTGATCGTCCCCGGCTCGCCCTCGTCCGCGTTGACGACGACGTAGCGCGGGGCCGGCTCCTTCGCGACGGCCTCCCACTTGAGCCCGGTGGGGAAGCCCGCGCCGCCGTAGCCGGTGAGGCCCGAGGCCTTGAGCTCCTCGACGATCGTCTCCCTCGATGGGAGGTTCCGAAGGACGGCGAGTCCGCCGCGGGCCTCGTAGTCGCCCAGCGTCTGGTCGGCCTGCTCGAGACCGAGGGACGAGCCGGTGTTCGTGCGCCGCGTCACCTCCGGCTCGACGGCGTCCCCGCGCATGAGAACCGGGGCGATGTCGCAGTGGCCGAGGCACTCGACCCCGATGATCGGAACGCCGTTCGCCCCTTCCTGCTCGCGCGCGAGGAGATCTTTCGCGCCCATGCAGTCGCAGACCGGGCCGATGCAGACCCGCACCGCGTCGGTCGGCACCTGCAGGAATCCGTAGAACGAGACGACCTCGTGCACCTCGCCCCGCCGGATCGACATGTAGTCGGCGAGCGCGTCGGCGAGCTCAGGGGTGAGCGGGCCGACCTCGCGGCGGATGCGCCCCAGGTTGTCCAGAAGGAGCGTCCGCTCCTTCGGCAGCTGCGGCAAGACCTCGGTGAGCCGGAGGACGTCTATGGTTTGCGATCATAGTGAACGAGGTTCCCCCGTACTCCGCCTCCTCGGTCGAGGTCGTGCGGTTTCCCGCGGGGGAAACCGAGCTCGACGAGATCGCGGTCGAGGAGCCGCTCGAGATCCGGGTGAACGGGCAGGCCGTGGCCGTGACCATGCGCACTCCCGGCCACGACGAAGAACTGGCCATCGGTTTCTTGATTTCGGAAGGAATCTCGCCCGTTCGGGCTTCGATTCCTCCCGACCTGCCTCAAAACACCGTGGACACCGAGGTCGAAAGCTTCGACTTCGACCGTCTGAAGCGGAACTTCTACACCTCGTCCTCCTGCGGCGTATGCGGCAAGGGCGCGCTCGAGGCCGTCGCCGTCGAGGCGCCTCGGGTCGAGGGCGACCTGGTCGTCCCGGCGGAGCTCGTCGCCGAGCTGCCCGATCGTCTGCGGGAGGGGCAGCCCACCTTCGCCGCGACCGGCGGCCTGCACGCGACCGGGCTCTTTTCCCCGGACGGTGAGCTCCTCGCCGTGCGCGAGGACGTCGGCCGGCACAACGCGATGGACAAGGTGATCGGCTGGGCCTTCGGTGAGAGGCTCCTGCCGCTGTCGCAGAAGCTCCTCTGCGTGAGCGGACGGCTCTCCTTCGAGCTCGTACAGAAGGCCGCGGTCGCCGGCTGCCCCGTTCTCGTCGCAGTCGGCGCGCCGTCGTCGCTCGCCGTGGGACTCGGGCGCGACCGCGGCGTTACCCTGTGCGGCTTCGTGCGCGGCGGGCGGATCAACGTGTACTCGGAACCGCAGAGGATCGGATGGCCTTCGCCAGGGCCAACGCCGACGCGTACGACCGCTTCATGGGCCGCTACGCAGGGGAGCTCGCCCACGGCTTGGCCGCAAAGGGGGGCGTCCGGCCCGGGATGCGCGCGCTCGACGTGGGAGCGGGGACGGGCAAACTGACCGGAGTCCTGGCCGAGATCGTCGGCGAGGAGAGCGTCGCTGCGGTCGAACCTTCCGAGCCGTTCGTCGAAGCGCTGCGCCAGCGGTACCCGAAGGCAGACGTGCGGCGCGGGACGGCCGAGGAGCTTCCGTTCGAGGACGGCTCGGTCGACGCGGTCCTCGCCCAGCTCGTCGTCAACTTCATGGCCGACCCGGAGCGGGGCGCCGCTGAGATGGCGCGCGTCACGCGGGATGGAGGCAGAGTGGCCGCCGCGGTCTGGGACTACCGCGGCGAGATGACGATGCTCGTGACCTTCTGGGAGGCGGCCGGCGCGGTGGACGAGCGCGGCGCGGCAGCGCGCGACGAGCGCACGCAATTCCGCTTCGGAGAGCGCGAAGAGCTCGCCGATCTCTGGAGGGGAGCCGGCCTGCAGGACGTCGAGGGGGGCCAGATCGTGGTGTCCGCCTCCTACGAGAACTTCGACGACCTGTGGGACCCGATCCTCGCCGGGATCGGGCCGGCGGGCGATTTCGCGGTCTCTCTCGAGCCCGAGGTGCAGGCCGCTCTGCGGGAGGAGTACCGGCGGCGGCTTGGCTCTCCGGAAGGGCCGTTCGAGCTCACCGCGCGAGCGTGGTACGCCGTCGGGACGAGGTAACCGGCGTTCTTCTCGTCGGCGGCGCGAGTCGTCGGTTCGGGTCGCCGAAGGCGCTGGCCCGCTTTCAGGGCGAGGTCCTCGGGGAACGCGCGTATCGCCTGCTGGAAGACGCGTTCGGCTCGGTCATCGTCGTCGGCAAGGTCGGCGACGAGCTCGATCTCCACTACGAGATCCTCGACGACGGAAGCGAGGTGCGGGCGCCGATCATCGGGCTCGTCGCGGCACTCCAGGCGGCGGAGACCGACGTTTCCGTCGTGCTGCCGACCGACATGCCGCTCGTCTCCGGCGAGCTCCTCGGCCGCCTGGCCGACGAGGTCGAGGGCCACGACGCGGCCGTCCCCCAGACGGGCCCGCTCCCCGGCGCCTACCGGAAGTCGGCCCTACCGGTGCTCGAGCGGCGGGTGAGGGAAGGCGAGCTCGCGCTCTACCGCGCGCTCGAGGAGCTCTCGGTGCGCGTCGTCGAGAGCGAGGAGGACGAGCTCAGGAACGTGAATACGCCGGCTGATCTCGCGTGATCACGCGCTCGCGGTCGGCCCCCGTTCCGACCATCTCCACCTGGAGCTCGAGCCCCTCTTCGACGAACTCGACGTAGCGCTGCGCGGCGGGAGGGAGGGAGCCGTCGAGCGGCTCCTGCCAGCCGGGGAGCGTCTCGTAGATCGGCTGCGCGTGGTGGAAGTCGCTCTGGTGCGCCGGGAACTCGTCGGTCTCGGTGCCGTCGGGAAGCCTGTAGCGAACGCAGACCGGGATCTCGGCGAACGTCGAGAGCACGTCGAGCTTCGTCAGGGCGAGCGACGTCATCCCGTTCACCCGCGCCGCGAACCGCAGGCCGACGAGGTCGAGCCAGCCGCAGCGGCGTTCGCGGCCCGTCGTCGTCCCGTACTCCTCCCCCAGTTCACGGACACGCGCCTGGTCCGGGCCTTCGATCTCGGTCGGGAAGGGGCCTTCTCCGACGCGCGTGACATACGCCTTGGCGACGCCGATGACGCTCTCGATCCTGGTCGGGCCGATCCCGATGCCCGTTGCGGCCGCGCCTGCCACGGGGTTCGAGGACGTGACGAACGGATACGTGCCGTGGTCGAGGTCGAGGAGGGTTCCCTGCGCGCCCTCGAGGAGGACCTTCTGGCCGGACTTGAGCGCGCGCTCGACGAGCAACGACGTGTCCGCGATGTAGGGGCGGAGCCGCGCGGCGCAAGCCTCCATCCGGTCTGCGAGGTCGCCCGGCTCGAGCGGCTCGTCGAGGAGGCGGTTCTTCTCGGCCAGCGCCGTCTCGAACTTCTGCCGCAGGATCTTCGGGTCGAGGATGTCCTGGACGCGGATGCCGAGGCGGGCCGCCTTGTCGGCGTAGGCAGGGCCGATCCCGCGCCGCGTCGTCCCGATCTGCAGCCGACCGAGACGCCGCTCGCTCGCCGAGTCGCTCGCCACGTGCCAGGGCATGATCAGGTGCGCGTTGCCCGAGAGGCGGAGGCCCTTCGTCGAGATGCCCCGGGCCTCGAGTGCGTCGATCTCCTCCACGAGCAGCCTTGGATCGACGACGCACCCGGCGCCGATCACGGAGGTCTTCCCTTCGCAGAGGATCCCCGAGGGAACGTGGTGGAGCTTGAACGTCTCCCCGTCGCGCACGATGGTGTGGCCTGCGTTCGGGCCGCCCTGGTAGCGGCAGACGAAGTCGGAGCTCTGGGCGAGCAGGTCGACGATCTTGCCCTTGCCCTCGTCGCCCCACTGCGCGCCGACGATCACGGTGGCGGGCACGGCTAGGAGCTTAGAGCGCCGTCAGGCTGACGGGCGCAGAAGAGCGCGGAGGCGTGCCCAGAACGAGCGCCGCTCCTGCGCGACCGGCACTGTCCAGCTCGCCATCAGGCGGCCGCCAAGTCGGCGAACTTCGCGTAGCGCCGGAGGAACGAGAGCTTCACCGTGTCGGTCGGCCCGTTTCGGTGTTTCGCGACGATCACTTCGGCGAGCCCCTGCTGGTCGGACTCGTCGTTGTAGTACTCGTCGCGGTAGATGAAGCAGACGATGTCGGCGTCCTGCTCGAGCGAGCCGGACTCGCGCAGGTCGGAGAGGATCGGCCGCTTGTCGTGGCGCTGCTCGACCGCGCGCGAGAGCTGTGAGAGGGCGATGATCGGGACGCCGAGGTCGCGCGCGAGCACCTTGAGCGAGCGCGAGATCTGCGAGACCTCCTGCACGCGGTTCTCCGCGCTCGTCCCCGAAGTCATGAGCTGGAGGTAGTCGACGATGATCAGCCCGAGCTCGGGGTGCTTCTGCTTCAGGCGCCGCGCCTTCGAGCGGATCTCCATCATCGTGATCGAGCCCGTGTCGTCGACGTAGATCGGCGCCTTGGCGAGCTTGTCGCAGGCCGCGGTCAGCCGCGGCCAGTCGTCGGCCGCGAGCTTGCCGGTGCGCAGGCGCTGCGACTCGACCTTCGCCTCGCTGCACATCAGGCGCTGCGTCACCTCCGACTTCGACATCTCGAGGGTGAAAAGCGCGACGGGGACTCCCTTGCGCACGCCGAGGTTCGCAGCCATGCAGAGGCCCAGCGCGGACTTCCCCATGCTCGGCCGGGCCGCGACGATGACGAGGTTTCCCTCCTGGAAGCCCGACGTGATGCGGTCGATGTCGCGGAAGCCCGACGGCACCCCCGTGACGTCGGCGCCCGACTCGTAGAGCGCCGTGATCCGCTCGAAGCTCTCCTTGAGGAGCTCCTCGATATGGCTGAACTCGCCGCGGGCGCGCTGTTGCGAGAGGTCGAAGACGATCTGCTCGGCCTGGTCGACGAGCTCGGTGGTCTCGCCCGGGCGGTCCCAGCCGAGCTGGGCGATCTCGCCGCCTGCTCGGATGAGGCCGCGAAGCGTCGCGGTCTCGCGGACGATCTGCGCGTAGTGATGGGCGTTCGCGGTGGTCGGCGCGACAGAGGCCAGCTCATGGATCCGGAACTTGCCGCCGACGTTCTCGAGCTCGCTTCGCTCGTCGAGCTCGTCGGCGAGCGTGATCGCGTCGACGGGCTCGCCCTTCGCGTAGAGGCCGAGGGCCGCGCGGTAGATCTTGGCGTGGCTCTCGCGGTAGAACTCGCGGCCGTCGCTCGTCAGGATCTCGCTGACCGAGGCGATCGCCCCGGGCGAGAGCATCATCGCGCCGAGAACGGACTCCTCGGCGTCGAGGTTTTGCGGCGGGACGTGGACGTCGTCCAGGACGGCAGCGGGTTGTCCTCCATTTGACGCCATGGGACGCGACCGTAATGGACGGTGAGGCAACTCTGGTTCCACAGGCGAAGAGCCCGGTTTTGCAGGCATAACGAACACATGTTCGCAGCTGCGCCGGACGGAATCCCCAGGTCCGGGCCGAGTCTTCCCGCAGGAGTTTTCGCTAGGAGCGGAAAATTCGTGCGGCTATCCAGACGGTGTGGAAAGCGGCTGTGGAGAGCCGGTAAAGCTCAGGAAGGCTCGGCGTCCGGATCGACGACCTGCTCGTCCGACTCGGACTCGACGACCTCTGCCTCGGCCGCGTCGGCCTCGGCTGCTTCCTCCTCGGCCTCGGTTGCCTCCTCCTCGGCCACGAACTGCTCGACCTCCGCCTCGGCCTCGGCGTGCTGCTCGGCGGCGGCTTCGGCCTCCGCCTCCTCGACTGCCTTCTCGGCGGCCTCCATCGCCTCGAGCTCCTCCTCCGGAGGTAGCTCACCGCCCTCGGGGACGACGAGCGTGCGAACCTCGGCGCTCACGTCGGTGAAGACCTCGATCGGGATCGCGTAGCGGCCGATGCGCTTGATCGGCTCGGCGAGGTCGATCTTTCGCCGGTCGACGCGGATCTTCAGCTTCTCCCAGATCTCGTCGGCGATGTCGGTCGCCGTGACCGAGCCGAAGAGCGTTCCCTGCGGCCCCGCGTTCACGTCGAAGCGGAGCTCGGCCTTGCCGAGCGCCTCGGCGATCTTCTGCGCGTCCTCGAAGCTCTGCGCCTCGTGGCGGGCGCGCTGGGACTCGCGCTTCCCGAGCTCGGCGACGCGGGCAGGCGTCGCCTCCTCGGCGAGCCGTCGCGGGCCGAGGTAGTTGCGCATGTAGCCGCGCGTGACCGACACGACGTCACCGCGCAGACCGACCTTCTCGACGTCTTTCAGGAGGATGACGTCCATGCGTTATCCGGAGACGTAGGGGAGGAGCGCCATCTCACGCGCACGCTTGACCGCGACCGCGATCTGCTCCTGGTGTCGGCGGCAGGCCCCCGTGATGCGGCGCGAGCGGATCTTGCCCTTCTCGGACACGTAGCGGCGCAGCTGGTTGTAGTTCTTGTAGTCGACCTCTTCGATCTTCTCCTTGCAGAAGTAACAGCTCTTCCGCCGGAGAGGGCCGGCCGACTGGGACGGGCGCCGCCGGGCGCCGCCCTGCTTCTCTCGTTGTGCCATTCGGTGCTCTCGACTCCTCGTTGTCTCTTAGAAGGGGATGTCGTCGTCGGCCGCGGCGCCCGCCTTGACGAAGTCGGACTGGTCTGCGGCGACGTCGGACTGCGGGATGTAGGACTGACCCTCGCCGTCGCCGCGCCCGCCCAGGAACTGGACGGAGTCGGCGATGATCTCGATCGCCTGGCGCTTGGAGCCGTCCTTGGCCTCGTACTCGCGCCAGTCGAGGCGACCGTCGATGGCCACCGGTCGACCCTTGGAGAGGTACTGCGCGCAGCTCTCGCCCTGGTTGCCCCAGACGGTGATGTCGAAGTAGTTCGGCTTCTCGCCCCACTCGCCCGTGGCTGCGTCCTTACGGCGCGAGTTGACGGCGAGGCGGAGGCTGCACACGGCCGTCCCGCTCGGGGTGTGGCGAAGCTCCGGGTCCCTCGTCAGGTTCCCGACGAGAACGACGCGGTTGATGTTTGCGGCCATGGTTTCTCTCCTTACCTAGTCGAACACTCGTTCGTATCTTAACCGGCCGGTTGGACGGCTTCGGTGCGCCGCGGCTGGGCCGCGGGCCGGCGGACTGCCATGTGCCGCATGGCGCCGTCGGTGATCTTGAGCACGCGGGTGACCTCGGCGAGCGTCTCGGCGTCGGCATCGAAGTGGAGGAGGTGGTAGATCCCCTCGCCTTTCTTGTCGATCTCATATGCGAGCTTGCGGCGGCCCCACGGCTCCTGCCCGACCCACGAGCCTCCGCGCTGCTCGATGAGGGCGCGCATGCGCGCGACGATCTCAGCCTGGCGCTCTTCGGCCAGCTCGGGGTCGAGGATGAGCATGATCTCGTATGCGTTCACAGTTCCCGATTCCTCCTTCCCACGGTCTGAAGCGGCCTCGCTCGTGAGCGCCGCTCGGGAAGGGGCGGCGCCGGGCGAGGCAGGAAGTCGTCCGAGTATAGCTGGCGCGACCCCTTGCCCCGCGCCTCTTCGTCGTGGAAGAGTGCCCTTTGTGAATCGAAATGCCGCGTTCGGAGTGGGAGCGCTCCTCGGTGCCGCCGCGGCGTTCGTCTGGGACCGCCGCTCGCGCCTTCGCGCCGCCGCTCCCGGCCCGGCGCCGGAAGAGCGCCAGCGCGAGCTTCGGGAGAAGCTCGCCGCTACCGAGCCCCCGAAGCCGCTCGAGCCGCCGGCTCCCACGCCGCCTCCGCCGCCACAACCCGAGGCGAGGCCGGCACCTCCGCCCGCCCCTCCCGTCCCTCCGCCCGCCGACGAGTTCGAGGCGATGCGCCGCCGCATCCACCAGGAGGGCAAGGCCGCGGCCGAGGAGATGCGCAAGGCGCCCGACGAGGCGTCCTAAGCTTTCCGTCTGCACCGCAACGAGCACACGATCGAGATCGCCGCGCCGCCCGAGCGGGTCTTTCCCCACGTGGTCGAGAGCCCGCGGCGCCTGGAGTGGATGGGGGCGCTCCAGGAGTCCGAGCCGCTCACCGACGGCGAGCCGGGCGTCGGGACCCGCTACCGCGACGTCTTCGTCGACCACGGCCAGCGGATCGAGCTCGAGGCCGATGTGGTCCGCTATGAGCCGCCCGCGTACCTGGAAGTGCGCCTGCGCGGGGACGGCGTCGAGGCGACCAGCAGCCAGACGCTCGAGGAGATCCCGGAGGGGACGCGCCTCGTCGCGGTGATCGAGACCGAGTACACGAAACGCCTGCTCCGCATGATGGCCGGCGTCGTCACGCGCCACGCGCAGCAGCGCCTCGAGTCCGACCTCGCCGAGCTCAAGCGGATCGTCGAGGCCGGAGGCTAGGGCTTCGGCACGAAGGCGGAGGTGCCGTTGGCCAGACCGCGGGCGACCTTCCACTGGTAGCGGTCTTTCCTCAGCTTCCTGCCCTCGGTCGGGTTCGTCATGAAGCCCGTCTCGACGAGGATGGCCGGCACGTTTGCCCAGTTGAACCCCGTCAGGTCGGCGCGGCGCACGAGCCCGAGGTCGGCCGCACCCGTCTTCGCGATGTAGGCCTGCTGCATGCGGGCGGCCGCCACCCTGCTCTCGGGGAGGATGTCGCCCGTCCAGCCCTTGTGCCACGCCGGGTAGAGCGTCGAGCCGCCGTGGCGCGAGTGGTCGGTCGAGCCGTCTGCGTGGACGCGCACCATGAGCGCCGCCTCGTGCCGGTTGCAGAACTTCGCCCGCGCGATGTTGCCGCCGTTCCCCCGGTCGAACTCCATCGTCGTCCGGGTCATGACGACCTCGTAGCCGCGATGGATGAGGACTCTGCGGAGCTTCCTGCCGATCTGGAGGACGACCTTGGCCTCACCGGCTGTTCCACCGCCGTCCTTGATCTTGTAGGTGTCCGAGCCGGGGCCGATGGGCTCGGTGGAAAGGTCGGGCGTCCGCTCGTGGCCGGGGTCGATGCAGATGACCGGCGCGGCCGCATGCGCGGGAGCCGACGTCGCGACCAACGCGAGCACGCTGAGGAAGAGGAGCCTCACAGGTTCCAGTTTGACAGCCTCGGACGGCCGCCCCTATGCTCCCCCGGCCTGTAAGGTCAGCCTTACATCCACGACGAAAGGACGACCGCCCGCATGTCGACGGCACAGACTCTCGCACTCGGCGCCATCGCCGGATTCACGATCTTGCTCGGCCTGCCCCTCGGCCGTGTACGGAGCGTCGACGTTCGAGTGCAGGCCGGCCTCTCCGCCCTTGCGTGCGGCGTTCTCCTCTTCCTGCTCTGGGACGTGCTCTCGCACGGCGTCGGGCCCGTGGAGGAGGCTCTCGAGGGAGCCGTCGAGGGCGAGGGGTCGTGGGGTGAGTTCGTCGGCTACGCGGCTCTGCTCGCGGGCGGGCTCATCGCGGGCCTGATGAGCCTCGTCTACTACGACCGCTGGATGAAGCAGCGGCGCAGCTCCGCCTTCGTCGGTCCCGGTGCGGCGGCGATCGACGAGTTCGCGTCGCGCTCCTGGATCGAGCGGCTCTCCACCGGCCGGCAGCTGGCCCTTCTCATCGCCGTCGGCATCGGCCTGCACAACTTCGGCGAGGGGCTCGCGATCGGCCAGGCCGGCGCGGCGGGCGAGATCAGCCTTGCGCTCGCGCTCATCATCGGCTTCGGCCTCCACAACGCCACCGAGGGGTTCGGCATCGTCGGGCCCATGTCCGGCGAGGCCGAGCGGCCGAGCTGGGGGTTCCTCGCGCTCCTCGGGCTGATCGGCGGCGGACCGACGTTCCTCGGAACCGTCGTCGGAAGCGCCTGGGTGAACGAGGCCGTCTCGATCGCGTTCTTCGCCGTCGCGGCCGGCTCGATCCTCTACGTCGTCCAGGAGCTCATGCACGTGAACCGCAAGTTCGGGCTCCCGGTTCTCGTCACGTGGATGCTCCTGCTCGGCCTGTTCCTCGGGTTCGCGACCGACTTCGTGCTCGAAGCAGCCGAGCACGCCGGCTAGCGTAAAGCCCCGCCACGCGGAGAAAACGGACCGGTGCGCCCGGTCCGCATCGGCTGCTCCGGCTGGAACTACGCCCACTGGCGGGAGCGCGTCTACCCGAAGGGCCTCCCCGCGAGGCGCTGGCTCGAGCACTACGCGACGCTCTTCGACACCGTCGAGGTGAACAACACCTTCTACCGGCTTCCACGCCGGGAGGCGGTCGCCTCGTGGGTGGAGGGCTCGCCGCCGGGTTTTCTCTTCTCCGTGAAGGCGAGCCGCTACCTCACGCACGTCAAGCGGCTCCGCGACATGGAGCAGGGCGTCGCGCGCTTCTACGAGCGCATCGAGCCGCTGACGGCCTCCCCGAAGATGGGACCGCTCCTCTGGCAGCTGCCGCCGACGTTTCGCCGTGACGAGGAACGGCTCGCCGAGGCCCTCGAGCGACTGCCGACCGGGAGGCACTGCTTCGAGTTTCGGCACGAGAGCTGGTTCGTCCCCGAGACGTACGCCTGCCTCGAAGAGCACGGCGTCGCGCTCGTCATCGGCGACCATCCGGCGCGCCCGTGGCAGGCGCACGAGCTGACCGCCGGCTGGACGTTCGTCCGCTTCCACTACGGGAGCCGCGGGCGCAACGGCAACTACTCGGAGCGGGAGCTCGACGAGTGGGCCGCGCGGATCGAAGGCTGGAGGCGCCGAGCCGACGTCTTCGTCTACTTCAACAACGACTGGGAGGGCTACGCGGTCCGAAACGGCCTGGGTTTGGGAACACGGCTCGGGGTGGGATTGAAGTCGCAGTGACCGACGCACTCCTCCTCGTCGACGTCCTGAAGGATTTCCGCCACGAGGACGGCGACGCGCTGCTCGAGAGCTACCGGCGGCGCCATCGCGCGCTCGTCGCGCTCCTCGGGGACGCGCGCGCACGGGGTGTGCAGGTCGTCTACGCGAACGACCGCGGGGAGCACACGACGGCGGAGGACGTCCTCCGCGAGGCGGTCGAGGACGGGAAGGCCGGGCAGCTCGTCGCAGCGGTCGCTCCGGTCGACGGCGAGCCGGTCGTGCTGAAGGATGCCTACTCGGCCTTCGACGAGACCGAGCTCACGGACCTCCTCGCCCGGCTCGGAGTGAGCGGCCTGACCCTGGCCGGGGCGGCGACCGAGATGTGCGTCTTCCAGAGCGCTCTGGACGCGCAGGCCGCCGGCTTCGAGGTGAGCGTGCGCGCCGATGCGTCAGCGGCCGTGGATGCGGAGAACGAGCGCATCGCGCTCGACTACCTCGAGCGGGTGCTCGGTCTCGAGGTCGTTCGCGGCTCGGAATAGCCAGCCGAACCGCTACGTTTCACAGGCCATCGTCACCACCGCTCCAGACCCACGCCGGTGGAAGGCCCTCGCGCTCGTTTGCGTCGCCTTCTTCATGACGGTCCTCGACGTTTCGATCGTCAACGTGGCGCTCCCGTCGATCGGCGAGGCGCTCGATTTCTCCCAGGAGAACCTGCAGTGGGTGATCAGCGCCTACGCGATCACCTTCGGCGGGTTCCTCCTCCTCGCCGGGCGGGCGGCCGACCTCCTCGGGCGCAGGCGCGTCTTCATGGTCGGCGTCGCGGTCTTCACCGCCGCTTCGCTCGTTTGCGGCCTCGCGAACACGGAGGCCGTCCTCATCGCCTCACGCGCCGTGCAGGGCCTCGGCGCGGCGATCGTCTCGCCCGCCGCCCTGGCGATCGTGACGACGTGCTTCCGGGAAGGAGCGGAGCGGAACAAGGCGCTCGGCATCTGGGGAGCGGTGGGCGGCTCGGGCGCCGCGGTGGGCGTCCTCATGGGCGGCATCCTCACGAAGTACCTCGGCTGGGAGTGGATCTTCTTCGTCAACGTCCCGGTGGGGATCGCGGTGCTCGCGCTGACGCTCTCGCTCGTGAACGAGAGCCGCGTCGACGTGGCGCGCCGCCGCTACGACGTCGCGGGAGCGCTGTCGGTGACCACCGGCCTCGCCCTCCTCGTCTACACGATCTCGAAGGCGCCCGATGTGGGCTGGGGCTCGGCGCGGACGATCGGACTTCTCATCCTCGCCGTTGCGCTCCTCGTCCTCTTCGTCATCATCGAGATGCGGGTGGAGCAGCCGCTCATGCCGCTCCGGATCTTCAACGTGCGCACCGTCGCGGGCGCCAACATCGTCGGCCTGATCCTCGGCGCCATCGTCTTCGCGAACTTCTTCCTCCTCACCCTCTACGTCCAGCAGGTGCTCGGCTACTCCGCGCTCAAGGCCGGCCTCACGTTCCTCACCACCGCGGGAACGGCGGTGGTGTCGGCGGGTGTCGCCCAGGCCCTCGTCACGAGGGTGGGCGTGAAGCCGATCCTCGCAATCGGACTGGCCCTCATGACCTTCGGAATGCTCTGGTACACGCAGATCTCCGTGGGCGGCTCCTACATGGCCGACCTCCTGGTGGGCTACCTCGCCGTCGGGGTCGGAATCGCGTTCTCCTTCGTGCCCGTGACGATCGCGGCCCTCGCCGGAGTGGCCGAGCACGAAGCGGGTCTCGGCTCGGGGCTCATCAACACGTCGCAGCAGATCGGGGGCGCGATCGGAGTCGCGGTCGCCTCGACGATCGCCACGAGCCACTTCACGACGCTCGTGAAGGAAGGCACCGCCCAGCCCGACGCGCTCACCTCCGGCTTCGCGTGGGCCTTCTGGTTTCTCGTTGCACTCGGAATCGTGTCGGTGGTCGCGACCTTCGTGTTCGTGAACGACCGCGAGATCGCTTCCTCGACCGCGACCGAGCCCGAGCTCTACTCCTCTCCGAGCAGCTAGCCCGAGTTCGCGCGCAGCCAGTCGGCGAGATTCTGCGCGTCGGTGGAGGGGTCGCCGGTCTGCTCCGCCGGCTCGACCCGCGTCGGCGCGGGATTGCCGGCTGAGCCGTCGTCGCTCCCCCCTGACAGGCCGACGACGCCGATGACGATCGCGGCGATGACGAGCAGGAGGACGATTGCCCAGAGGACCCAGCGGCGGTTGACGGCCGGCGCCTTGCGGTCCGTGGGCGTCGCCTGACTGAGCGGCTCGGTGCGGACCTGCGAGGCGCGGACGCCGCTCGCCTGTGGCAGCGGGCGCGTGGCGTCGTCCGTGGTCGCGCCGGCGAGGTCCCGCCCGAGAGCGGCGGCCGAGGGAGGGCGGTATTCGGGGTTCCGCGCCAAGCTGCGCATGACGACGGCCTCGAGCTCCTCCGGGATCTCGGGACGGAGCTCGCGGACAGGCGCGATCGGCTCCTCCCGGTGCTTCACCGCGAGCTCGGCGAGCGTGTCGAAGACGTAGGGCGTGCGCCCGGTCAGGCACTCGTAGAGAACGCAGCCGAGTGAGTAGATGTCGGCCGCGGCGGTCACCTCTTCGCCGAGCGCCTGCTCCGGAGAGAGATACGCGGCCGTTCCGAGAACGCTGCCCATCTGCGTCAGCCGAGTGGTCTCGGCCGCGCGCGCAATGCCGAAGTCCGCGATCTTGACGGTGTCGCGCTCGCCGAGGAGAAGGTTGCCGGGCTTGATGTCGCGGTGGACGAGCCCCGCGGCGTGCGCGTGCTCGAGGCCGTCGCAGACCTGCACGCCGAGATCGACGACCCGCGCCGGGTCGAGTGCGCCCGTGGCCTCGAGCTCGTCCGCCAGCGAGCGGCCCTCCACGCACTCCATGACGATGTAGGGATCACCGTGATCCTCGCCCGCGTCGTAGATCTGGACGATGTTCGGATGTGAGAGCCCGGCGGCCAGACGAGCCTCGCGGAGGAACCGGTCGCGAAAGACGGGGTCGTCGGCCAGGTGGCCGGCCAGAACCTTGATGGCGACGGGGCGATCGAGCTCGTCGTCGCGCGCGAGGTAGACCACGGCCATGCCGCCCCGGCCGAGCTCATGCTCGACGCGGTAGCGCCCGCCGGCGATCGTCTGGGTGCTCAGCCGCCCTCCTCGGTCGTCGTGCCGATCGTGTCGGTCGTGATCGTCAGGCTCTCGTCGTCCTGCTTGTCGGGGCCCTTGCCTTTCCCCTTGTCCTTGCCGTGGTCGTCGTCCTCGCCGCCGTGGTCCTGGACGCAGTTGGCGGTGTTCTGGAGGTTCACGACCGCGGACTCGAGGTCGTCCTGGTAGGCCGCAGGGATCTCGCCCGCCGCGATCGCCTTCTCGGCGGCGTCCTTCAGGTCGTCCGCCTTGGTAGCCGCGCCGCACGTGTCCCCTGCGTCCCAGGCGGCGACGATCGCCTCGCTCTGAGCGGCAAGCCGATTGGCCACCGAGTGCGGGATCGCGGAGGAGTCCGTCTGCCTTGGCGTCCCTCCGCCGCAGCCGGCGAGGGCCAGTACGAGGGCAAGCGCAGCGAGAGCGAGAGGCCGCATCGTCTTCCTATCCCCACCGAGCGAGGCCGGTACTCCTCGGAAGGGGAACCTTTTCCCGCCTTCCCCGGTCAAAGCCCTGCAAATCACGATCGGAGGAACCATGAAGCTCGTCTTCTTGGCAACCGTCGCCGCCGCCTCGCTCGCGGCCGCCGGCTGCGGTGGAGGGGAGAAGGGGTCGGAGGGGGCGCTCTCGGGCTATTCGGGCTCCGGGCAGAGCGCGGTCTCGGCCGGGCCCGTCCAGCAGCAGGGCGCTGCGATGAGCGGCAACGGGATCACGGTGACCGGGACCGGGACCGCCGATGTCGTCCCGGACGTGGCCGACTGGAGCTTCGGCGTCCGTTCGCAGGCCACGACCGCGTCGGATGCGCTCTCGGCGAACGCCTCGGCGATGAGGGCTGTCCTCGTCGCGCTCGAGGGCGCGGGCGTCTCCGAACAGGATGTGCAGACCACCGAGGTCTCGCTCTACCCGGAGACGGCCGACGACGGGCGGACGGTCACCGGCTACTCGGCCTCGAGCACGGTCACCGCGACCGTGCGCAGGCTCGGCGAGGCCGGCAAGGTCGTCGACGCGGCGGTCCGCGCCGGCGCGGGCGACGTCTACGGGCCGAATCTGCACCCGTCCGACACGGACGAGGCCTACGGCGAGGCCGTCGACAAGGCCTTCGACGACGCGCGTGCCCATGCCGAGGCGATCGCTGCGAAGGCCGGCCTCTCGCTCGGCGCTCCGGTCGCCATCGTCGAGGGTGGCGGCTACGTGCCCGGTCCCGTGATGGGCTACGACCGGGCGGCCGCAGCCGAGGTGGCGCCGGTGGAGCCGGGGACGCAGCAGGTCTCTGCGTCGCTCACCGTGACGTTCGCGATCGCGACGGGCGCCTAATCAGGAGCCGACGTCGAACCGGAAGTGCGCCGCTCTCGGCGTGGAGAACATCCGCGTGGCCTCGAGTCTGACCGGCCGGCCCTCGCCGAAGAGGCGAGTGCCGCCGCCGAGGAGGATCGGGGCCACGTGCACCCGGAGCTCCTCGACGAGGCCCGCCGAGAGCGCCTGCTGAATCACGCTTGCGCCGCCCGCGATCGAGACGTCGCGATCTCCGGCGGCCGCGCGCGCCTGCTCGACGGCGGCCTGGATTCCCTCGGTGACGAAGACGAACGTCGTTCCGCCGTCCATCTCCTCGGGCTCCCTCGCGTGGTGGGTGAGGACGAAGACCTGGGTGTGGAAGGGCGGCTCGTCTCCCCACCAGCCCTTCGACCGTGGATCGCTCTCCCAGTCGCCCGCTCCGCCGCTGAACATCTTCCGGCCCATGACGGAGGCGCCGACGGACGCGATGCCTTCGCGGACCATGTCCGACTCCTCGTTCGTCTCGCCGCCTTCGAGGCCGTGCGCCTCGCGCCAGGCCTGCGTCTGCACTACCCATTCGTGGAGCGCCTCGCCGTTTCGGCCGAGCGGCTCCTCCAGGGTCGGGTCCGGCCCGGCGACGAAGCCGTCCAGGGACATGCTGATCTCGGCGCGGACCTTGCTCACGGCCGCGAAGGCTAGTCGGCCTCGGCCGCGGTCGCTAGGCTGGCGGCATGTGCCGAAACATCCAGACGCTCTACAACTTCGAGCCCGAGGCGACCGACGACGAGATCCGCGCCGCGGCCCTCCAGTACGTGCGCAAGATCAGCGGCTTCGCCAAGCCGTCGCGCGCGAACGAGGAGGCCTTTGCGCGCGCGGTCGACGCCGTCGCCCACGCCTCGCACCATCTCCTCGAGGAGCTGGTGACCACCGCGCCGCCGAAGGACCGCGAGGTCGAGGCGGAGAAGCGGCGCGCCCGGGCCCGCCAGTTCCAGCCGGCCTAAGCCGGGCCCCCGTGCGGCTCGAGCCCTTCTGCCGGGTCTCGATGCGCTATGGCGCATCGAGCTGGCACCGGCCGTACGCGGGGGAGGAAGGGCTCGGCTTCGGCCAGGGCGACGGCGAGGTCGGCGGGGAGCTCGACGGCGCTCTCGTGTGGGCCAACTATCCGCGCCGGCGCGAGGACGGCGTCTGGACGCCGAATCTGCGCGGGACGATCACGACGGGCGAGGGCGACGAGCTCCTTGTCTCGATGCACGGCCAGAGCGTCGAGGAGGACGCCGCAGGAAGCCGCCGCGCGATCCTCGCCCGGGTCGAGCTGACGACCGAGGCCGAGCGGTGGCGATGGCTGAACACGTGCTTTCTCGTCGGCGAGGGCGAGATCGACGAGGAGCGCGAGCACTGGTGGCTCGATGTCTTCGTCTGCGTGAACGAGCAGGCACAGAGTCCGCCTGCGATCGGCGCCGAGCCGCCAGAGCGTTTCCGCCAGCGCGGCACGTCCGTCTGACGAAGGCTTAGCCCTCGAGTTCAGGCACGCCCGCCTCGATGAGCAGCCGGGCGACCGCGTCCATCGACTCCTGCGAGCTGTCGTTCACGGCGCGCTGAGGCCGAAAAGCGGAGCGGCGCAGGAGTCGAACCTACCCAGCGACGGGTTACGCCGCCTCACCGGTTTTGAAGACCGGCTGGGCCACCGGGCCCGGGCCGCTCCGCTCCGGAGCCTAGCGCGGCCGCCGAGGCACGCCATGGCGTGCAGGCGAGGCCTTGGCGGCCCTGCTCCCGCCCGGGCGGCGAGCTCGAC
>DASSBN010000072.1:0-25987 GCA_035698665.1 Gaiellaceae bacterium | reverse complement strand
TGGTCGCCCTCGTGGCGGCCGGCGCGATCGTCGTGGCCGCGCTCACACCTCCGGGGATGGCCGTCGTCGACCGGGTCCGCGACGCCATCGGCCGCGAGCCGTCGCAGCCCGGGCTCGTCGAGCTCCCGGCGCCAGGTCGCCTGCTCGTCCTTTCGCCGGGCGGCCCATGGGTCGTCCAGGAGGACGGCTCGAAGCGGCTCCTCGGCGACTACGACGACGCCACCTGGTCTCCGCGAGGGCTCTTCGTCGTGGCCACGCGCGGCCGTCAGCTCGTCACGCTCGATCCGGGGAGCGGGGATCCCCGCTGGTCTCTGTCCCGGACCGAGCCGATCAGCGACCCACGCTGGGGCGGCGTCGGCCTCGACACACGCATCGCCTACCGCGCGGGCGACACGCTGCACGTGGTCGCCGGCGACGGGTCGCCCGATGCGGTCCTTGCCGAGGGCGTGGCGCCGGTCGCGCCTGCCTGGAAGCCGGACTCGCACGTGCTCGCCTACGCGGACGCACGCGGACGCATCCACGTCGTCGACGCCGACACGCACCGGCGGCTCTGGCAGACCGGCGCGATCAAGGACATTCGGGAGCTCACGTTCTCGGGCAACCGGGTCGTCGTCTCGACCTCGTCCCGTGTGGTCGTCTTCCGGAGCGGAAAGGAAACGTCCTTCCTGCGGGTGCCGGCAGGCCACGTCCTGCTCGACACGGTCCTGCTCGCCTACGGCGGTGTCCTGTACGCGGACTACGACCCGGGGGCGGACTCGACTGCGCTCCTGCGTTCCGACTGCACCGTTCGAGGCGCCTGCCGGCTCATGCCCGATACGCGGATGTTCGAGGGCCCGGGCAGGATCTCGAACCTCGTCGCATCCCCCGACCTGACCTGGGTCACGGCGGGCTGGCCCGCGGCAGACCAGTTCCTCTTCTTCAGGGTCTTGCGGCTCGGGAAGGTGAAGGCGGTCTCGAACGTGACCGACGAGTTCTCGCCGAGCGGAGGCACGACGGACTTTCCAGTCGTCACGGGCTGGGCGCCTCCTCGGCCTGGGGCCGGCTAGCCGATACCCGTACCCGCTGCCGGACTGATTGGATTCCAGACGTGATCCTCGAGAACGGCGTCATCCGCACGCTCGACCCGTCGCTGCCCAGGGCAGGCGCCCTCGCAATCGCCGGGGAGCTCGTCGCGGGCGGCGTCGGCACCCACGAAAGCGCTCTCGCGAGCCCCGACCGCGTGGATCTCGGCGGGCGCTGCGTCCTCCCCGGATTCACGGACTCCCATGTCCATTTCCCCACGTGGGCGCTCGCCCAGCACCAGATACGCCTCGAGGGCACGCGTTCGCTGGACGAGGCGCTCGGCCGGATCGGCGAGGCCGTCGGCTCCGTGACGGAGGGCCGCTGGCTCAGGGGCCTCGGCTGGCGAAGCGGCGACTGGTCTCCGGCCGTCGAGCCGACGAAAGAGGCGCTCGACGCCGTCACGGGCGAGGTGCCGACGGCGCTCATGGCACGCGACTACCACTCCCTCTGGCTCAACTCCGCCGCGCTCGCGCGCGCCAACGGCGACCTTCAGGTTCCCGGCGGAGTCGTGGAGCGCGATGAGAACGGGGAGCTGACAGGCGTCCTGCGGGAGGAATGCGCCTGGCACTTCCGCGACACGTACGTGCGCCCGACCCATGAGGAGATGGTGGACGCCTCGCGCGAGGGGATCCGCCTCGCGAACTCCCGTGGTGTCGTCGCCGTTCACGACAAGGACGGTTGGCTCGGGGCGCTCGCGGTCTTCCAGGAACTGCAGCGCGACGGGGCCCTGACCGTTCGCGTCTGGCAGTCCCTCCCCCATGACCACGTCGACCGCCTCGCCGAGATCGGGGTCTCCTCGGGACTCGGCGACTCCTTTCTCCGGGTCGGCTACATCAAGGCTTTCATGGACGGGACGCTCGGCTCGCAGACCGCGCGCATGCTCGACGGCTCCGGAGTCGAGATCACGAGCCGCGCCGAGCTCGAAGACATCGTGCGCCGCTCTGCACGCACCGGCTTTCCCGTCGGGGTGCACGCCATCGGCGACCTGGCAAACCGGCAGGCGCTCGATGCCTTCGAGGCGACGCAGGAGGAGTGGCGCCCACGCCGGCTCAGGCCTCGCATCGAGCACGCGCAGCTCCTGAGCCCGGAGGACGTGCCGCGCTTCGCGAAGATCGGCGTCGCCGCCTCCGTGCAATTCAGCCATGCGCCCTCCGACCGGGACCTGGCCGATCGCTTCTGGGGCGACCTGACCGGCGGCGCTTACGCCTATCGCTCCCTGCTCGACGCGAGAACGCACGTCGTGAACGGCTCCGATGCGCCGATCGAGGAGCTCGACCCGCTCGCGGGGATCGCCGCCGGGGTGCTACGGACCAGCGACGAGCGGCCGGCCTGGCATCCCGAGCAGCGCATCACGGTCGAGGAGGCCGTCCACGCCACCTGCGTCGCTCCCGCGTGGCTCGAAGGCGCGGAGCGGCGGCGAGGCCGCCTCGTTCCGGGCCAGCTCGCCGATCTCGTCGTCCTCGACCGCGATCCCTTCGATTGCCCTCCCGAAGAGCTTCCGGAGATCTGCGTCGTCGCGACGATGGTCGGCGGAAGATGGGTTCACCACCCGCCTCCATGGGACTAGGGACCGTCGGAGTACAATGAGCTCATGCGCACGATGCGTCCGGTCCACGACGCCAACTGCTCGGTCGCCTGTACGGCCGACATCATCGGCGCCAAGTGGACAGCGGTGATCGTCCACGATCTGTCCGAAGGCTCCCGCCGCTTTTCCGAGCTCGAGCGCTCCTGCCCGGGAATCAGCCCACGGACGCTCTCCGAGCGGCTGCGCGTCCTCGAGCAGGAGGAGATCATCAAGCGCACGAGCGCCCGCCGCCGCGTCGACTACTCGCTGACCGAGAAGGGCGAGGCTCTTCTGCCGATCATCGACGCGATGCGGCAGTTCGGACACGAGTGGCTCGTCCCCGAGCACGGGCACGCGCACTCGGATTCCGACGACCGCGCACTCGTCTAGCTACAGCTCTTTGAACGTGAGCAAGGTCTCGCGCGCGGCGGCGACGCCGAGAGGGATGTAGCGCAGGAGCAGGCGCTCGTTCGGCGAGTGCATGTTGGCGCCGGGCAGCGAGAACCCGGTCAGGATCGTCGGGATGCCGCGGTCGGCGAGCGCGGGCACGAGCGGAATGGTGCCTCCGCTCCGGAGCAGCAGCGGACGCTTTCCGAGCACGCGCTCGAAGGCGTCTTGCGCGAGCTTGACGGCCGGCGCGTCGGGAGAGATGAATCCCGCCGGCGCCGACGACCACCGCTCGATCTCGATGTCGGCTCCCTCCGGGGCCGCGTCGTGGAGGAGCCGCTCGAATGCAGCACCGATCTCCTCGACCTTCTGGCCCGGAGCGAGCCGGATCGAGACGTTTGCCTCCGCCTCGACCGGCAGAACCGTCTTTTGCAGCACGGGCGAGCCGCCGGTGATCCCGTGCACGTCCACAGCGGGGCCGGCGAGCGTGCGGGGGTAGAAATCTTCGGCGGCGGCCGAATCCATAGGCCGCGCGCCCTCGGCGGCGAGCACGTCCGCTCCGGGGTCGAGCTCGGCCCAGGACCGCACCTCCTCCTCCGTCGGAGGGATGACGCCTGCTCGCAGCTCGTGCGGGACAGCCACGACGGACTCGAGCGTTTGCATGAGCGCGTGGACGCCGTTCAGCGCGGCCCCGCCGAAAATTCCGGAGTGAAGGTCGCGCTCGCCCGTTCGCAGGCGGACGTGGAAGTAGATGAGACCGCGCGTTCCGAGGTCGAAGGACGGCACGTCCTCGCGAGGCATGCCGCTGTCGAAGATGATGCAGGCGTCCGCTCCGCGCTCGTCGGCCTCGAGGAAGTCGACGATGGAGCGGCCGCCGGTCTCCTCCTCCCCGTCGAAGGCGATGCGCACGTTGACCGGAAGCTCGCCCGCCTGCGCCAGGAGCTCGGCCGCCTTCAGCACGAGGTACGAGTTGCCCTTGTCGTCGATCGAGCCGCGCGCGTAGAGGTAGCCGTCGCGGATCTCGGGCTCGAAGGGATCCGACTCCCAGAGGTCGAGCGGGGCCGGCGGCTGGACGTCGAAGTGGCCGTAGACCATGACCGTCGGCGCATCGCGGTTCCCGTTCGACGCGGGGATCTCGCCCATGGCGAGGGGGAAGGTGGAGGTCTCCACGAGCGCTGCTTCGCCGCCCGCCCCGCGGACGAAGTCGCAGACCCACTCGCCGGCCCGCCGCACGTCGTCGGCGTGCGCGGGATCCGCGCTCACGCTCGGGATGCGGAGGAGCTCGTAGAGCTCCTCCAGCCAGGCCTGGTCAGGGGTCTCGGCCGGCGTCATGTGACGCGAGTCTACTGGGGCCACCCCGAGCCACCACCCGCTTTCGAGCGTACTGAGAAAACGCGCGCACGTGGCTCGCGCAGTGCAGGGAAACGGCGCGGAATCGTGACGGCTTAGGCGGCGACGTCGCGGAGCTTCTGCGACTCCGCAAGAGCCTGGAGCTTCTTCAGGCTCTGGTTCTCGATCTGGCGCACGCGCTCGCGGGTGACGTTGAACGTCCGTCCGACCTCGTCGAGCGTCCGCGGGTGCTGGCCGTCGAGGCCGTAACGAAGCTCGAGTACGCGCCGCTCACGCGGGGAGAGCGCACAGAGAATGCGCTTGAGCGTCTCCTTGCGCAGCGTGGTCTCCGCCGCCTCGTCGGGAGCGGCGGCCGACTGGTCCGCGAGGAAGTGACCGAACTCCGACTCCTCCTCGTCGCCCACGGGCTTCTCGAGGGAGATGGGCGCCTGCGCGCTCCGCCGGATCTGCTCGACCTCCTCGCGGTCGATGTCCAGCTCACGTGCGATCTCGTCCGGAGTCGGATCGTGCCCGAGCTCGGCGAGGAGCTTGCGCTCGACCCGGCCGATCTTGTTCAGCTTCTCGACGACGTGAACGGGCATGCGGATCGTCCGCGCCTTGTCCGCGAGCGCGCGGGCAACCGCTTGGCGGATCCACCACGTCGCGTACGTGGAGAACTTGAAGCCCTTGCGATAGTCGAACTTCTCGGCGGCGCGAACCAGGCCGATCGTTCCCTCCTGGATCAGGTCGAGGAAGGGGAGACCCTGGTTGCGATAGTTCTTCGCGATCGAGACGACGAGCCGCAGGTTCGCCTCGACCATCTGCTGCTTTGCGCGATGGTCCCCGCGCTCGATCCGCTTCGACAGCTCGACTTCCTGCGCGGCGGTCAAAAGCGGCACCTTGCCGATGTCCTTGAGGAAGAGCTGGAGGGAATCGGTCGACATCTCGGAAACGTCGGCCTGCGCCGTTGCCGGCTCTTCTTCCGGCTCGGCCTCGACGACGTCGATGTGGAGCTCTTCGAGAGCCTGGTAGAACTCGTCGACCTGAGCGCTGTCGAGATCGAGCTCGTCCAGCGCGAGAGCGACTTCCTCCTGCGTCAGGAAGCCGGCCTCCTGGCCTTGGCGGACGAGCGCCTTCGTGGCGTCGTCGTCCAGCGTCAAAGCCTTGGCTCCATTCCCTCTCCCCTCGCTCAACTGACCCCCTTCTCTGACCGTATTGACGGCCCTGGATTTGTCAACGGCACTTCGTGCCGGATCCCACGCTTGTGTGGCGCGACTCTTGCACGGCGACCGGACAGTTCGCCATGGGCCGACTGGACTATTTGTTAGGCGTTAGGTCCCAATGTTTTCAAGACGGGAAAGGAGCGATTTTGCTTCCCGGCTGTAGGAACTTTCGGGCCTGGTAGCTTCGGCTCTTTCGAGCTGAGTGCGCGCGTCCTCCACGTCTCGGATCCAGAGAAGGAGGACTCCGAGGTGGAAACGGACGAGGGCGGAGTCGGGATTGTCGCGGGCCAGCGGCCCGAGGCGCGAGAACGCCGCAGAGGGATCGTCCTTGTCGAACCGCCCGACCGCAGCCGCCACCTTCGCGTCCAGCCGGTCGGGGGCGAGCTCGAGTGCGTGGTCGAACGCGTTCCGTGCCGAGAGCGGCTTGCCGACCCGTTGCAGCGCAGTTCCGTAGAGGATCCAATCGTCCGCGTCGCCGCCCTGGCGCGCCGCCTGCTCGAGGGCGTCGAGCTGTTCCTGCGGCGTCTTGCCGGCGAGCTCGTCGGGCGCCCGGAGGGTGGTGAAGAACGAGGGCAGCCCCGGCGCCATGTCGGGGTGCAGGAGATCCCCCGCACGCACCGCCGACTGCGAATCGGGCTCGACCGCGACAGCCTTTCGCCACTCGGCCGCCGCTTCTCCCTGCTGCCCCTCGGCGTAGAGCACAAGGCCCAGGTGGAGACGGACGAGCGCACTCTCGGGGTGCGAGGCCTCGAGCTCCCGCAGGCGCCCGAGGGTACCGTCCGGCCACGACGCGATCGCCGCGCCGACCGCGGCCTCGACGGAATCCGGGTGGTCGCGCAGCACGGCGGCGAACTGCGAGCGCGCTTCCTCCGTCCGCCCGCTGTCGTAGGCACGCTCCGCGGCCCGCAGGGCCTGGGCCTCGGCATCGTCTCCGAGGATCACGCTCAGCTCGAGAACCGGGGGCTTGAGATCCGGGCTCGAATCGCCGCGTCCGAGCAGCGCGACCCCGGCGACGACCGCGGCGGCAACCAGGGCTAAAACGCCGACGATCAGCCGGATGCGGGTGCGCGCTGACACCTGCCGAGCGTAGCCCGAGCACGCCTGGCGCCCGAGGTCAAGTTGCTATATTTCGTGAAGTTATGGCGACCTATCGCGAGCTCCTCCAGCAGACCAAGTCCGAGATCGACGAGGTCGACGCCGCCGAGGCGCAGGAGCTCCTCTCCGAGAGCTCGGTGGCCGTGGTGGACGTTCGCGAGCGCGACGAGTGGGACGAAGGCCACCTCCCGCGCGCGATCCACGTGCCGCGCGGCAACCTGGAGTCGCGGATCGAGCGCGCCGTCCCGGACAAGTCGAGCAAGGTGCTCCTCTACTGCGCAGCCGGAAACCGCTCCGCGTTTGCCGCCAAGACGCTCGAAGAGCTCGGGTACGAGAGCGTCGTCTCTCTCGCCGGCGGCTTCACGGACTGGAAGCGAAACGGCCTCCCCTACGAGGTCCCGGAGGCGCTCGACGCCGCCAAGCGCCGCCGCTACAGCCGGCACCTCCTGATTCCGGAGGTCGGCGAGGAGGGCCAGCTCAAGCTCCTCGAGTCGCGGATCCTCTTGATCGGCGCAGGCGGGCTCGGCTCGCCGGCCTCGCTCTACCTCGCCGCCGCAGGCGTCGGCACGCTCGGGATCGTCGACGACGACGCGGTCGACGAGACCAACCTTCAGCGCCAGATCGTCCACTCGACCGACCGTCTCGGCGAGTCCAAGGCCGAGTCGGCCAAGCGGACAATCGAGGCGCTGAACCCTGACGTCACCGTGAAGGTGTTCAAGGAGAGGCTCACGTCCGAGAACATCGACCGCATCCTCGGCGAGGGCTGGGACGTGATCGTGGACGGCGCCGACAACTTCCCAACGCGCTACCTCCTGAACGACGCATCTGTGTGGCACGGCATCCCGGTCGTGCACGGCTCGATCTTCCGCTTCGAGGGCCAGGTGACGGTCTTCAAGCCGCACGAAGGCCCGTGCTACCGCTGCCTCTTCCCGCAGCCGCCTCCCCCGGAGCTCGCCCCGAGCTGCGCCGAAGGCGGAGTGCTCGGCGTCCTCCCGGGTGTCGTCGGCTCGCTCCAGGCGAACGAAGCGCTGAAGCTCGCGCTCGGCATCGGCGACCCGCTCGTCGGCCGCCTGCAGATGTTCGATGCGCTCGACGGCACGTTCACCGAGATCTCCCTGCGCCGCGACCCGGACTGCCCGGTTTGCGGCGAGAGCCCCACGATCACGAGCTACATCGACTACGTCGAGTTCTGCCAGGGCGGAAGGACGCACGTCGCGTGACCCGCGTCCGCATCCCACCCACGCTCCGCGACGCCGTCGGAGGTGCACGGGAGGTCGACGCAGCCGGCTCGACCGTCCGCGAGCTGCTCGGCGACCTGGCGGAACGGTTCCCCGGGCTCGGCCACCAGGTGCTCGAGAACGGGAACGAGATCGCGCCCTTCGTGAACGTCTACGTGAACAACGAGGACGTCCGCACCCTCGACGGGCTGGACACGCCGGTGGGCGAAGGCACATCGGTCATCCTCCTCCCCGCCATGGCCGGGGGCGAGCAGACGCTCACCCCGTCGCTTCTCGAGGCGATCGGCCGCACGCCGATCGTCGAGCTCGCTCGTTTAAGCCCGCAAGGAGGAGCACGCCTCTACGCGAAGCTCGAAGGACAGAACCCGACCGGCTCGATCAAGGACCGCATCGCGAAGGCGATGGTCGAGGCCGCAGAGGCCTCGGGCGAGCTCGAGCCGGGCCGCGTCCTCCTCGAGCCGACGAGCGGCAACACCGGCATCTCGCTCGCGATGGTGGCGAAGCTCAAGGGCTACCCACTCACCTGCGTCCTCCCGGAGAGCTCGACGCCCGAGCGCGTCCGCATGCTCGAGCTCTACGGCGCCGAGATCGTCTTCTCGCCCGGGAGCGAGGGCTCCAACGGCGCCGTCCGCCAGGCGCTGCGCCTGGCCGAGACCGACTCGCGCTACTTCATGCTCAACCAGTACGCGAACGAGGCGAATCCGCGCGCACACTACGAGGGCACCGGCGCGGAGATCGCCGAGGCGCTTCCGCGCGTCGACGCCTTCGTCGCCGGTCTCGGTACCGGCGGCACGCTCATGGGCGCCGGGGAGCGCCTGCGCGAGTCCTTCCCCGACGTGCTCGTCGCGGCGGCGGAGCCCTTCCAGGGCGACCTCGTGTACGGCCTGCGTTCGCTCGCCGACGGCTACGTCCCGCCGGTTCTCGACGTCTCGAAGCTCGACCGGAAGATCCTCGTCTCCAACGACGAGTCGGTCACCGGCCTTCGCGCCCTCCTCGACCGCGAGGGCATCTTCGCGGGCGTCTCGTCGGGCGCTGTCATCCACGTCGCGCGCCGGATCGCAGCCGAGCTCGAAGAGGATGCCGTCGTCGTCGCGGTGCTCGCGGACGCGGGCTGGAAGTACCTCTCCGCCGACTTCTGGACGGAGGGCGCGCGGTCGATGGAAGACCACCTCTGGTGGTAGTCCCGCCGGCGGTGCGCTCGGCGCTCGTCGAGCACGCCGAGGCGGAAAGCCCGAACGAGGCCTGCGGGGTCGTCGTCTTCAGGGACGGCGAGGCCGAGCGCTACATCCCCGGGAGGAACCTCTCCGAGAGCCCCTACCGCTACGAGCTCGAAGTGCCGCCGGACACGTGGTTTCTCGAGGACGAGGGCTACGAGCTCGCCGTCTTCCACTCGCACGTCTCGAGCCCGCCGCGCCCGTCGCGGACGGACGTCGAGAACATCGGCCTCTGGGAGGGCAAGCCGTACCTCATCCTGTCGCTGCACACAGGCGAGCTCGCGGGCTGGCGGATCGCCGACGGCCGGATCGAGCCCGATCCGATCGACTAGCTAGCAGGGCGAGGGATTGATCCCTCGCCGGAGTGCGACGACAACACAAGCGTGAGATTTCTTGCCGCGGTCGCAGCAGCCGTCGTCCTCGCCGCTCCCGCGGTGGCGGCTCCGGTGCCGCTTCCCGATGCGCCGGGCTGCCCGCTCTTCCGGGATACGAACGTCTGGAACAAGCCGGTCGCCAACCTTCCGCTCCGCTCGGACTCGAAGAAGATCGTGGACGCAATCGGCGCACGCCTACCCGTGCACGCGGACTTCGGCTCGGGGCTCTACGAGGGCGCACCCATCGGGATTCCGATCACCGTGGTCACGTCCGCGCAGCCGGCGTCCGCGGTCGACTTCTACTACGACGACGAGAGCGACGCCGGCCCGTATCCGATCCCGGACGGGGTGGCGATCGAGGGCGGCGACCACTCGGACGGCGACCGCCACGCGATCATCGTCGACTCGGACTCGTGCACGCTCTACGAGCTCTTTGCCCTCTACCCCACGCCGTGGAGCGCGGGCTCCGGTGCGATCTGGAACCTGACCTCGAACGCGCTGCGTCCGCGCGGCTGGACGTCGGCCGACGCGGCGGGCCTCCCCATCCTGCCGGGGCTGGTTCGCTACGAGGAGGTCGCGGCCGGGCACATCGACCACGCGATCCGCTTCACGGTCAGCCGGTCACGACGCGCCTACGTCTACCCGGCGCGCCACTTCGCCTCGAGCCGGACGAGCAAGGCGCTCCCGCCGATGGGCCTGCGGCTGCGCCTGCGCTCCAACTATCCGGTGGCCAAGTTCCCGTACCAGGCCCGCGTCGTCCTCAAGGCCCTCAAGCGCTACGGGATGATCGTGGCCGACAACGGCACGAGCTGGTACCTCACCGGGACGCCGGACGCGGGCTGGGACAACGACCAGCTGCACACGCTCGGGCAGGTCAAGGGCTCTGACTTCCGCGTCGTCGACACGCGCGGCCTCAGGAACGGCTGAGTCACGAAAGCGTGACGGGGGCGCCCTCGTCGGCCGACTGGTAAAGCGCATCGAGGGCACGGGCCTGGCCGACCGCGTCGTCGCGCCCCAGGAGGGGCTCGGCCTCTCCCACGATCGCGGCGCACATGTTCTCCAGCTCGAGCCGGAAAGGATCCGCGGGCGGCAGGGCTATCTCCTCGCGGCTCTCCCCCCGACGCAGGTGCAGGACGAGCCGCTGGGCGAGCCAGGGATCCGCGATGACGAGGGAGCCCTCGGTTCCGACAACTTCGAGGCCGTCGCGTCTCGGTAGGTGCATGCCCGCGTCGATCTCCGCGAGGACTCCTCGTGGGAAGCGCAGCACGCCCGTGAACAGCGTGTCCACACCCGAGTCGCCGATGACCTGTTCGCCGTAGACCCGTTCCGGCTCGCCGGCGAGGAGGCGGGCGGCGCTGACGCAGTAGGCGCCCACGTCCATGAGCGCGCCGCCGCCGAGCTCGGGGTCGAGACGGATGTTGCGCCGGCCCTCGAGCGGGAAGCTGAACGTCGCCCGGACGAGCTGGAGCTCGCCGATGACCCCGCCCTCGACCAGCTGGACGAGCTTCGCCGTCTGCGGGCTGTGGCGCCACATGAGAGCCTCCATCAGGATCCGACCCGCCCGCTCGGCCGCCTCGAACGCTTCCACCGCCTCCTCGGGGCTCCGCGTCAGCGGCTTCTCGCAGAGAACGTGCTTGCCCGCTGCGAGCGCACGGACCGACCACTCGACGTGGAGCGAGTTCGGCAGCGAGATGTAGACGGCGTCGACCTCCGGATCCTCGAGCAGCGCCTCGTAGCTCCCGTGCGAGCGCGGGATGCCGTGCTCGACGGCGTACGCCTCTGCGCGGTCGGCCTCACGGCTCGCGACGGCAACCACGAGAGCGGCGTTCGACTTCTCCGCGGCAGCCAGGATCCGCCGGTTGATCCTGGCCGTCGAGAGGAAGCCCCAGCGCACGGGCCCCGGGCTCAACCGCCGCCTCGCTGGCTCGCCGGTGGGCAGAAGCGCTCGTAGGCCCGGCTGCAGATCTCGTCCCACGTCATCGCTCCGTCACGGATCACCGTGTCGTTCAAGAGCTGGACGTCATCGGTGATCTCGACAGGCTGGGAGAGCACTGCCGGGACGCGACGGTCGCCGACGAGGACCGAGTCCTGCAGGTCGGGAACCACCCCTTGCGCGATACCGGCCGCAAACCGCGCTGCGGCCTGAGCCTCGGGCATTACGGGGGCATAGACGGTCATGCACTGGTTCCCGGCAAGGATCTCTTGGATCGCGCCGACCGATGCGCCGGACCCTGTCACCGGAACGCCGTCGAGCTTACGCGCACGCAACTCCGCGATCACGCCCGCCGCATACGCATCGCTCGTCGCGAGCACGCCGTCGACTTCGCCCGAATCGAGCAGGTCGCCGACTTCGGGACGCGCCGCCTCGGCGGTCCAGACCGGTGCGTGCACCCGCCCGAGCTCGACGAAGGGCTTGGTCTGGAGGACGGCGCGGAAGCCCTGATCGAGCGCATCGGCCGTTGGATCGCCCGGCGGCCCGTTGACAGTGATGACCGATCCGTCGACGACTCCCTGCTCGCCGAGGCAGCGAATGAGCCCTTCGCCCTCCATCCTGCCGATCGCCTCCTGGTCGTAGCCGGTGAAGTAGTCGGGAAGCGGGCCCGCGCTCGGGAAGCGGTCGTACTGGACGACGGGGACGCCGGCGTCCTTGGCAGCCTGGACGATCCCGGCGCCGGCGAACGCGTCCACAGGCGCGACGAGAATCGCAGACGCACGCGGAAGCGCGTCCTGGGCCTGCTGCACCTGAGCGTCCTCGGCCGTGTCCACGGAGTGGTCGATGCCGGCCTCGGAAAGCGCCTCGTCGAGAGCGGTGCCGTCCGTTTCCGCCGGGAGCAGGAGGGCGAGGAACGGCGCCCGACCCTCGGGGGTCCCGACCGTGGATCCCGTCGGCGGTGCGGCGCTGTCGTCCCCGGTGCAGCTCGCGAGGCCGATGACGAGCCCGGCGACGCCGGCCACGAGCGCAAGCGCAACGACGAGCAGCAGCTGCCGGTCGTTCACGCGCAGAGCTCCCGGGCGACCGCGACATAGAGATCCTTGCAGCGCTCGAGGTCGGCGAGGTCGACCCACTCGACCTGGGCGTGCGCCCCTTCGCCGCCCGGCCCGAAGACCACTGTGGGGATCCCGGCCGCAGCGAACACCGCCGAGTCGGCCCAGAACGGCACGCCTGTGACCTCAGGGCCGCCCGCGTGGCGGAGCAGCGCCTGCACGACGGGCTCGTCCTCGCCCACCTCGAAGGGCTCGCGGACGAAGGTCGTCCGGATCTCGGCGCCGTCCGCGATCTCCGCGATCTGGCGCTCCACGATGTCCACGGTCTCGCCCGGCACCGTCCGGCGCTCGAGGCTGAGGACGCAGCTCTCCGGATACGTCGAGAGCTCGACTCCGCCGCCGATCAGCGACGCATGCACGGAGCCGCTGCCCAGCAGCCGGTGCGAGGGGTTGTCGAGGAGAGACTCGGACAGCGCGCCTAGCCCGGTGAGGACTCGCCCCATACGGACGATGGCGTCCTCACCGAGGTCAGGTCGCGACCCATGCGCGGCGCGGCCCTTCGTCTCGATCTCCATCCACACGAACCCCTTGTGCGCGATGACGAGGCGGAGCTCGGTCGGCTCGGCGACGATCGCCGCGTCGGCCCGGTAGCGGCGCGCAACCGCCTCGGCGCCGATGGAGAAGACCTCCTCGTCCACGACGGCCGCAACGAGCACGTCACCGAGCAGACCTGCGTGAGCCGCCTCGGCGCCCGCGACCATGATGGCCGCGAGGCTTCCCTTCATGTCGTAGGCGCCCCGGCCGTACAGCCGCCCCTCTTCGATGCGCGGATCGAGGGGCGCCTCCATCCCGTCGTAGCCGACCGTGTCCATGTGCGCGTTCAGGAGAAGCGTGGCGCCGCCGCCGCTGCCACGGGCGCGGCCGACGACGTTCGGGCGGCCGGGAGCGGCCTCCTCCACCTCGACCTCGAGGCCCACGTCCTCGAGCCAGCCGGCCACGAAGCGCGCCAGCTCGCCCTCGCCCGCCCCGCCGGGAACGAGGTCGGGGTTGACGGAGTCGATGCGGACGAGCTCCGCGGCGAGCTCAGTAAGGCTCGACGAACTCAATCGGAGCGCCGTCGACTTCGATGAACCCGACACGAACCTCCCCGAAGACGTCGAACGGCTCGGCGAGCACGTTGCCGCCGGCCATCGCGTCCTCGAGGCTCTCCACTCGGTAGGCGACGTGAGGCACCGTGCGGACGAGCTCGGCTTCCGGGCTGTCCGCCTCGTACCAGAGCCACTCGACCCGGTAGGGATGGTCTGCCGGGCTCGTCAGCCAGAGGCGCTTCGACTCGAGGAAGCGCATGCCGTCGCGCTTCGACGCGGCCGGAACGCCGATGTGATCGAACTCCACTAGTGCTCCGTCCGGTGATGGTCTCGTGTTTCTGGCGGGTGCACGGGGCCGTCAGGCAAGGACGCAGGGAGCGCCAATATGTACATATTGGCGCGACTGAGGACGCCGCCTGGCGGTTCCGGGTGCCGCCAGAAATGCACTGACCATGGCCGGATGGGGCACTCAGAGATCCTAATCGGCAGCGGGAACTTCTTCGGCCTCGGGCTCGCCCTCCGGGAGGAACTCCACCTCGAGCCGTTCGATGCGCGGGCCGTCCACGTCGAGGACGTGGAAGCGCATGCCGTGGTGGACGACCTCGTCGCCCTTCTCGGCCGCGCGCCCGAGCTCACCGAAGACGAAGCCGGCAACGGTGTGGTAGTCCTCCTGCGGCAGCTCGGCCTTGAACTCCTCGTTGAAGTCGTCGATCGGAAAGGTCCCGTCGATGCGGATGTGGTTGTCGTCGACGCGCTCGACGGACTCGTCGGGAAGGTCGTATTCGTCCTCGATCTCGCCGACGATCTCCTCGAGCAGATCCTCGAGCGTGACGATGCCCTGGAAGGCGCCGTACTCGTCGACCACCAGAGCCATGTGCTGGTTTTGGCGGCGGAACTCGGCGAGCATCGCGGCCAGGTCCTTCGTCTCGGGGACGACATGCGCGGGCCGGACGAGCTCCTCGAGAACGACGTTGTCGATGCCGCGGTCGTAGAGCGCCGAGAAGAGGTCGCGCACGTGGAGGAGGCCGACGACGTCGTCGAGCGAGCCCCGGTAGACCGGATAGCGCGTGAACGGCGAGTCCACCACGGCGGCGAGGCACTCGTGTGGCGGCAGGTCGATGGAGAGCGCCACGACCTCGGGCCGCGGGACCATCACCTCGTGGACCTCCTTGTCCGCGAAGTCGAAGACCTTGTAGAGCATCGCCTCTTCTTCCTCGTGGATGACGCCCGTGTCCTCGGCCGCGGCCACCATCATGCGAATCTCGTCCTCGTCGGCGACAACGACTCCCGCCGGGGCGGGCTGGATCCCGAAGAGGTTCGTGAACGTGTTGGCCGACTTCTGCAGGAACCAGACGAGCGGATACGTGACGATGTAGAAGGCTTCGACCGGGAGTGCGACCCAGAGCGCGGTGCTTTCGTTCTTCGTCAGTGCGACCGCCTTGGGAACGAGCTCGCCGAGCGTGACGTGCAGGTACGTGACGACGGCGAAGGCGAGGATGAAGGACACCGTCTGGGCGAGCGCCGGGTCGAGGAAGTGCTCGACGAGCGGCTCGCCGATCGCGCCGAGGGCGATCGAGAAGGCTGTGATGCCGAGCTGCACCGTGCCGATGAACCGCACGGGGTCGTCCATGATGCGGAGCGCCATCCTCGCGCGACGGTTGCCTTCGTGGGCGAGCTCCATGAGCCGAGTGCGCCTAGCCGTTACGAGGGCGTACTCGGCAGCCACGAAGAACGCGTTCCCTGCGACCAGCAGGAGAACGGCGACGATCTTGAGGAAATCGTTCACGCCCCGCTTCCCGGGGCGTGGGTACTAGGCGGGATCTCGTCCAACTTCTAGCTTTCAGGATAGCGCAGGGCCCATACGGTCTTCCCCGCGGAAAGCGTTTGTAACGGACGCAACTCCGCATCCAGAACCGCCAGATCGGCCCTGAACCCGGGCTCGAGGCGCCCGCGATCGGTGAGCCCGAGGAGCCGCGCGGGGACGAGGCTCGCCATCGTCGCGGCCTCCGCGAGTCCGAAGCGGGCAAAGCGCGCCACCATGCTCGCTCCCGAGATGTCGCCGCCCGCGAGGCGGTTGTCGGAGGTGAGCGGCCCGGCGACGCGGTCGCTCGTCAGCGCGATCCGTCCTGCACCGGCGGCGCGGACGGTGAGCTCCTCGATGCTCGGATGCAGATGCCGGCCGTCCCCGATGAGGCCGATCGTCACGCGCTCGTCGAGGAGCAGCGTGGCGATCGGGCCCGTCTCGCGCGCCCGGAGCGGTCTCATCGCGTTCCAGAGATGCGTGGCGAAGCGGGCTCCGGCCTCGATCGCGGCCCGCGTCGTCGCCGCGTTGGCAAGCGTGTGCCCAACGCCTGCGATCGCCCCTTCGGAGACGAGACGGATGGCGTCGCGGGCGAAGTCGAGCTCCGGCGAGACGGTCACGAGGCGGACGTCGCCGCGCGCGAGCCAGCTTTCGAGCAGATCGAGGTCGACCGGGAGAAGCCGGTCGACCGGGATGGCGCCGGCGGCTTCAGGGTTCAGGAACGGGCCCTCGAGGTGAAGCCCGAGGCAGAGCGGATCGGTCGTCTCGACCGGCGACTGCGCAGCCTGCAGATACCCCGTGACCCCTGTTGCGATCAGGGTTTCCGGTGCATAGACGTGCACGTCGAGGAAGCCGGGGAAGACGACGTTCTCCTCGTTTGCCTCGCCGTATTCGACCTCGACGATGAGGTCGTCCTCGATCGTCAAGGCGCCCGGCCGAGCCCCTCCGATCGGGTCAACGAGAAGTCCCTCTAAAGTGTGACGCCCTCCCACCCGATTATCATCGTGCCTTGGGGGAAGCCGCAGTGTCCACAAACGGAGCCGCAACCGAGATCACGTGCCTGATCGCCGACGACCACGAGGTCGTCCGCGAAGGGCTTCGACTCTCGCTCAGCCGCTCGCCGCAGATCCGCGTCGTCGGTGAGGCGTCCGACGGTGCGAGCGCAGTGGCGATCGCCGAGAGGCGCCGCCCGAACGTCGTGATCATGGACGTACGCATGCCGGGCATGGACGGCCTGGAGGCGACCAAGGTTCTCGCCGAGCGCCTTCCCGGCACCGCGGTGCTCATCTTCACGGCGTACGGCGAGCGCAGCCTCCTCGGCCGCGGGCTCGAGGCCGGTGCGAAGGGCTACATCCTGAAGGAGGCCCCGCACCAGACTCTCCTGCGCGCCATCGAGAAGGTCGCAAGCGGCGAGGGCTACGTCGATCCGGCCCTCATGCCCGCGCTCCTCACGCGCGAGCGCGAGGAGATGCTGACGCAGCGCGAGCGCGAGATCCTGCAGCTGCTCGCCGACGGCATGTCGAACGCCGATGTCGCCTCCCGACTCTTCATCAGCCAGGAGACGGTGAAGAGCCACGTGCGGCACATCCTCGCCAAGCTCGAGGCCGACACGCGCACCCATGCCGTTGCGATCGCTCTCCGCGAGTCGATCATCGATTAGCGCGAAGAACCTTCCCGGGATTCTGGTCGGGGCGACCGTCGGTTGCGCGGTCATCGGCGCGGTCGGCTGGGCGGTCAACCGCGACGCGCTCGCGGCCGCAGGCCTGATCGCGGCGACTGCATTCGCCGGCGCGTTCGCCGTCTACCTGATCGTCTCCGAGCGGAGGCGCCACGAGACCGCAGAGGACGAGCTCGCGGCGCAGGCGAGCTTCCTCGAGTCCCTGGTCGAGTCGATCGCCGCCGTCTCGGGACCGCTCGACCCGCAGGAGATCGTCGAGCGCGCGTGCGACGAGGCGAAGCGCCTCTTCGATGCCCGCTCCGCCCGCTTCGTCCCGCCGGGTGAGAACGTCAAGGAGACGCCCGGGAAGCTCATCGTTCCGCTCGCCGTCCGCGGCGAGCCGCTCGGATCGATCGAGATCGTCCGCTCCGCGGAGTTCGAGCGCTGGGACCGCACGCGCGCCTCCGTTCTCGGCGACTTCGCCTCGCGTGCCGTCGAGAACGCGCGCCTCGTCATGGAGGCGCAGGAGCGCGAGGCCGAGCGCGGACGCCTCACGGAACAGCTGATCACGGCCGAGCAGGACGAGCGGAGACGGCTCTCGCTCTTCCTCCACGACGGGCCGGTTCAGGCCATGGCCGGGCTCGCCCTCATGCACGACGCCGCGCTCGGCGCGATCCAGGACGGACGCTACGAGGACGCCGCCAAGATGATCGAGGGCTCCCTCGAGCGCGAGCGCCGGACCATCCAGGAGCTCCGCGACCTGTCCTTCGCCATCGAGCCGCTCGTGCTCCGCGATCAAGGCTTCGAGGCGGCCGTGCGGGCCCTCGGCGACCAGGTCGAGGAGTCCCAGGGAATCACCGTCGGAGCGAGCGTCGCCGCGGGAGAACGGCTCAGCGAGAAGGCGCAGGCCGCGCTCTACCAGGTGATTCGCGAGACCATCAACCAGGCCGTGCGCCGGCGGCCGAGCCGGATCGGCGTCACGGTCGTGGAGCTCGAGGACGGCGGCTTCGCGACCGAGGTGGACGACGACGGCGTCGACGAGCGGCGGCGGGCCTCCATCGAGGCGATCGAGGAGCGCGTGCGCCTCCTCAACGGCCGGCTCTCGATCGAGGCGCGCGAGGAGGGCGGGACGGCGATCCGCGTCGTCATGCCCGCCTACGTGGCTGCCGCGCAGGGGTAACATCCGCCCCGCATGGCCGGCACGCACATCCTCTTCGTCTCGCGCCCGACCGGCTACGAGCTCGTCGAGCGCGAGGGCGATCCGCCCGCCCCGGGATCGCAGGTCGACCTGGACGAGAACGGGGCGCAATTCGAGGTCGTGAAGGTGGCGCCCTCGCCGCTTCCGCAGGACGAGCGGCCCTGCGCGTACCTACAGCCTTCCTAGCGCGTCCTCGGCGGCGATTCGGCCGAAGACGAGCGCCGAGGCAAGGGCGCTCGACCAGCCTCCCGTCGAGATCCCGCCCGCGTCCGCTCCTGCAGCCCACAATCCGTCGGCCGCACGCCCACGCGCGTCGATCGCGATCCCGCCGAGCGTCGTCGTGATGCCCGCGACGACCTCGACCACGGTCTCGCCGTCGCGGCGCTCAACGGGCGCGCCGGCCGCACCCGCGGCCTCGATCACCTCGCCCACGGTGCGCTCGCGAACTGCCTCGCCGAGAGCGGCGTCTGGGACGACATAGCGCGCCCGGGCTTCGGGCTGGCGCGCCGTCCACTGGACGACGTCGATCTCGGACCACGTGCGAGCCTCGTAGACCTCGCCGTCCAGGTTCTCGACGCGTGCGTGCCTCGCGTACACCTGGGCGAGCGGCACGAAATCCCTGGGAGCAATTTGCGGCACAGCCGCGAGATTGCGTCCGTAGAACTCCTCTAGGCCGACGCTCTCGGACGCGCCGGCATCGAGAGCCAAGCGCAGGCCGTCACCCGCGCTCCAGGGGTTCGCGCGCAGGACGAGCCGCTCCGCCTCGGGGGTGATGCGCTCGCGCACGAGCTCGGTATCCCCTTGGAATCCGCCGGTGGCGAGTACGAGCGGGACGCCGTCGGGGAGCTCCGTCAACGGCTCGCCCAGCCGCACGTCGCCTGCTCTGCGGGCGAGAACGCCGGTCAGCCCCTTCGGATCGAAGCGCACACCGGTCGTCAAGGGATTGTCGGTCTCACGCGCGACGACAGGCGCACCCAGGCTCTCGAGCCACGCGAGCGCCTCGTCGAGGCCCTCCCAGACGACACGCTGCAGCTCGGGATCCCCGCCCGGGCACTCGGCCCGGAAGCGCTCGAGGTCGCGATACCGCCAGACCACACTGCTCGAGAGGAGCATCGAGCCGCCCGGTCGCGTCCCCTTCTCGTAGACGACGACATCTGCACCGAGCTCGCGGGCACGCGCCGCGGCGGCCAGGCCGGCCATCCCCGCTCCGGCGACGACGAGGTCCGGCAGCGGGCTAGACGAGGGAAAAGGTCGGCTTGTGCTCGACGTACTCGAGCTTGATGCCGTCCGGGCCCCACACGAACACGGCGTACGTGTTCTCCGCGTCCACGACGTCTGCGATTTCGAGCCCGCGCTCTTCGGCCTCGCGGATGTGGTCGTCTGCGGACTCCACGCGCAGGCCGAGGTGGTTGAGCAACGGCCGCTCGGGCTCGTCGGCCTCGCCCTGCTCGAGCTCGACGAAGGCGTCGCCGGCCTTCAGCCGGCCGTCCTCGACGGCGAAGCCGAGCTCGGCGAGCTGTGCAAAGGTGCTCTCCGGGTCGGCGACCGTGAAGGCGACGTGGTCGAGGTCGTAGGCAACACCGTCGTCGGTCGCGACGAGGGCGAACGGCACGCGCTGCGGGCCTTCGAACTCGATGCGCCCCTCGTCGGGCCTCTCGACCGCGAGGTCGGGTGGCAGCTCGGCGCGCGCCTCCTCGAGGTCGAAGACACGGAGGCCGATCCTCGAGAGCGGGCCGGGCTCGCGGTCGGGCTCGGCGGCGAACAACGTCAGCTTGCCGCGGCGGGCGTCGGCGCCGACGAGCGTGAACTTGTCCGTGCGGTCGATCACGTGCATGCCGAGCCGGTCGACGAGGAAATCCGCCAACTCGTCCCGGTCGGCGACCCAGAGGGCGATGTGGTCAAGCGTCTCGATCTTCATACCGCGCACGGTACCCATGATTTTCCGGTTGCAACGTTCGCGAAACGGGGAAATTCCCGTTTGATGCGCCGCAACGGGGTCGAACCGAACGGGAACGGAAGCCGACGCGTGCTGCTTCTGGCGGCCCGCCAGCCGGATCTCAGGGGCCTGCTCGAAGAGGCCGGCTTCACCGTCGAGACGGAGCGCCAGCCTCCCCAAACGTTTCCGGACGTCGATCTCGCAGTCGTCTTCCGTGGACGCCTCATCGGCAGGAACCAGGCCGCGAAGCTGCAAGAGCGCGGGATCGCAGTCGTCGAGGTGCTGACGTCCGAGCCGACGACGCCGTCGACCGCCGGGTGGTTGCGGCTCTCGAACCGTATCTCGAAGCCCGACCTCGTCCAGGTCGTGCGCGCGGTCGCCGACTGGTCGGCGAACGGCAACGGCAAGCCGCCGTCGGACTAGAATCGGCCTTCCCCATCCCGAGGAGGGCTTCGATGCTCACATTCGGCGTCACGGTCCTGCCGGACCCGCCGCATTCCCGCTTCGTCGAGCTCATGAAGCTCGCGGAGGACCAGGGCTTCGAGTACGGCTGGACGTACGACTCGCACATCCTCTGGCAGGACGCCTATCCGCTCATGACGCTGCTCGCGGTGCACACCGACAAGCTGAAGATGGGCCACTGCGTCACGAACCCGGGGACGCGCGAGCCGACGGTGACCGCGAGCGCCTACGCGACGCTGCACGACATCTCGGACGGCCGCATGGTGATGGGGATCGGACGTGGGGACTCCGCCCGCAGGGTGATCGGCTACAAGCCGGTGAAGATGGCCGAGTTCGAGGCCGCCCTCGCGATGATGAAGGATCTGATGAACGGCCGGCCGGTCGAGTGGAACGGGAAGGAGCTCGAGCTCACCTGGGCCCAGGGCCGCCCGGAGATTCCGCTCTACGTCGCCGCCTACGGACCGCGGGCGCTCGGCGTCGCCGGCCGGATCGGTGACGGCGTCATCATCCAGCTCGCCGACCCCGTCATCATCCAGTGGATCATGGAGCAGGCGCGCGCCGCGGCCGCCGAGGCCGGCCGCGACCCGGACGAGCTCGAGTGCCTCGTCTGTGCGCCGAGCATCTTGACGGACGACATGCAGGAGGCGCGGGAGGCGGTGCGCTGGTTCCCCGCGATGGTCTCGAATCACGTCATGGACCTGATCGAGCGTTACGGCGAGGACTCCGAGATCCCCAAGGACCTCACCGACTACGTCAAGGCGCGGAAGTTCTACGACTACAAGGACCACAGCCGCGAAGGCGCCGCGCACGGGGAGTTCGTGACGGACGAGATCTGCGACCGCTTCTCGGTGATCGGCAACGTCGAGCAGGTGACCGAGAAGCTCAAGGAGCTCGAGTCGATCGGCGTCGACCACTACAACATCTACCTCATGACCCACGGGCAGGAGGACATCCTCCGCGCCTACGGGAGCGAGATCATCCCGCAGTTCAAGGGCGCAGCCGTTTAGGCGCCAAGCCGGGGTAGCTCCGCCGTGCCGGCTACAGGCTCAGGCGCAACCCGTATTCCCGCTAGGGTCACCGGATCGACTGGAGCGCGTTCCACTACCTGAACGACCTCCTGCGCGGTCACGGGATCGTGGAGGAGGAGATCGGCGATTTCGTCTCGGTCTGGGCGGTGCCGGTCTTCGCCGCGGCGACGGTCGGCCTCTGGTTCCTCGACCGACCCGGCCCCTGGTACCGCTGGAAGATCGCCGCGCTCGCCGGTATGACGGCTGCCGGTCTCGGCCTCGTCGTCAGCCAGGTGATCACGCACTTCTGGCAGCGACCGCGCCCGTACGTCGCGCACCCGCACGACACGATCCTCCTCGTGGCGCCGTCGCACGAGCCCTCGTTTCCGAGCGACCACGCCGTGGCGGCGTTCGCGATCGCCTTCGCAGTCGCGTTCGTCGGCCGGCGCATGGGCGCCGCGTTCCTCGCCGCCGCAACGCTCATCGCCGTCACCCGCGTGATCGCCGGGCTGCACTACCCGGGGGACGTGCTCGGCGGCGCGGCGATCGGCCTCGCCTCGGCGGCAGTCGTCTTCTTGCTCGCGGGGGACTACCTCGCTCCGGTCGTGAAGCTCGCCAGCAGGGCCACCGACCCGCTGGTCGCGCCGGCCTGGCGGGCCCTCGATCGCGCGAAGCACCGCAGGCGCGGCAGGGCGGCTTCCTGATGGCCGCGATTCCGCCCGGGGCGCGGGCCCTGCTCGAATCCGACGCGCTCGCACACCTCGTCACGCTGAACCCGGACGGAAGCCCGCAGGTGACGTGCATCTGGGTCGGTGTCGACGGGGACGAGATCGTCGCCGGCCACCTCTTCCCCCAGCGGAAGCTCCGCAACATCGAGCGCGACCCTCGCGTCGCCCTCTCCGTCGAGGGCAAGGAGTCGAACGACATGGGCCTGCGCCACTACCTCGTCGTCCACGGCACCGCGCGGATCACCGAGGGCGGGGCGCCCGAGCTGCTCCACGAGCTGGCGCAGACCTATCTGGGCCCGGGAACCGAGTTTCCTCCCATGCCGGACCCGCCGCCGGGTCGCGTGACGCGGATCACGCCGGAGCGCTTCGGGGGTGTCGGTCCCTGGGCGTCACCGTGATCGACCGGTAGAGGCGATAGGCCGTGGGCCGAAAGCCCTGGCTCGGCCAGAAGCGGGCAGCCAGGAGGTTCGCAGAGCGCCAGTCCGTGACGCATGTCGCGTAGCCCTCCTCTCGCGCCCACCCGAGGGCGGTCTCGGTCAGCGCCTTCCCCACGCCGAGCCCACGCGCCTCGGGGACGGTTGCCGCGATGCTGAGATTGGCAGTCGAGTCGCTCTCGCGTTCGAGGGCCAGGTGGCCGAGCGGCTCGCCGTCGCGCTCGGCGAGAAAGTAGGCGACGTCCGGGTCGGCCAGATACTCGAGGTACGAGGCGCGGGCCTCGTCTTCGGGAGGCGCCGGCGCTCCCGCCCAGGTCGGAGCCCCGGCCTGGTGGTCGAAGATCGTGAAGGCGAGGGCCATCGCGGCCTCGATGTCCTCGGGGCCCGCCCGCCGCACCGTGAACCCTTCCGGTTCGGTGGCAGCAATGGGCGCGAGCGCCTGGGCGCCGTGCACCTGCTGCTGCGCGAAGGAGAGGCTGTACCACGCCGCCAGCACGCCCTCGTCTGCCGGAACGACGACGTAGTGGTCGAGGTAGCCGGCGTCGACCCATGCCGCCCCGGCGACGGAATAGAGATCGCGGTAGAGCTCCGGATCTTCCCCTGGAGCGAGCTCGTGGTCGGCCAGCGACGACCACGCGTGGAGGCCGCGGACATCGTCTTCCTGCAGGGCCGCGACGAGCCGACCGACGCGCTTGCCGCCGCGAACGGCCTCGGCGCCGGCCTTCCCTTCCACCTCGATGACTCGGAGCTCGAGCGGCACGCGACCAGCCTAGAGCCTTGGGTCCGGCGTCAGACCGATCGGGTAGAACGCAGGCATGAGGTGGAAGTTCTGGGAGACCCAGGAGACCGTTGAGCCCATCGAGAAAGCGGCGCTCGAGCCGGAGCCGGAGCCCGAGCCCCAGCCGCAGCCCGAGCCGGCGCCGGAGCCCGAACCGGAACCGGAGCCCGAACCGGAACCGGAGCCCGAAACGGCGCCAGCAGAGGTGGCCCTGACGATCGACGAGGCCAAAGAGGCGATCCGTGAGGCGGGCGGCGACGTCATCCAGGTGGGCTTCCTGGCGAGTGCCTACCGGCGCCACTACGAGGAAGATCCGGCGAGCCGCGAGACGGCCGCCTCACGCAAGAAGCTCCGCGACCTCGTCGGGAAGCGGCTGAAGGACCGCGGCCTCCTCGCCGCCGACGGGACGGTGGAGCTCCGCGACTAGCTCGGCCCGAGGCCTTCCGCGGCCTCTGCCGGCGAACCTCCTTCCTTCAACTCGACGAAGAGCACGTGCGTCGGGCTCGTGCCGATGTTCTCTCCCGCGTGCGTCTGTGCGTCCAGCCAGCGAACCTCACCCTGCTCGAGGTGGACGTCGCGGCCCTCGCCCGAGTCTGCCTCGAGCCGCCGGTCGAAAGCGCTGAGCGTGAACATGACGCTGTCCGGGTGATCGTGAAGGCTCGTTCTCTGGCCGGGCTCGTCCTTGTACTCGAGCACGCGCACGCGCTCGTTTTCGAAGATCACGAAGTACTTGTCGGGGTCTGTCGCAGTCGGGTCGGCCAATGTCACTCCTTTTCGGGTCGCCCGAGTTTAATGAGGCGCCCGTCATTCGTTACCCGCAGGCGGCCGATAGAAAGGGCATGAGCTCGGAGAGAGACAGCTACGTCCTCGAGACAAGCGTCGGCGACCTGACGATCGACTGGGCCTGGAACAAGTGGGTCACCGTCTCGCCTTCGGGGATGAAACCAGCCCGGAGCCAGGTCGGCCGCCGGAAGGACCTGACCGCGTTGCTCGTCGAGGCGGGAGTTCCGCCCGACGAGGCCAAGCCGGCCGCCCAAAAGGCCTGGCGAGCGCGCCCGTCCTCGGCTGTCCGAAGCGGCGAGGCGGAGCCCTGGGGAAGCCCGTGGAAAGAGCGGCCGTGGGCCACCCTCGCAGTCGTCCTCCTCGGGCTCGCCGCGATGGGTCTCTGCATCTACTGGCTCAAGGTCAGCTGGGTCGCGGTCTGAGCTGACTCTCGCAACGAGAAAGGCCCCGCTGAGCAGGGCCTTCGAGTAGCGGGGGCAGGATTTGAACCTGCGACCTCCGGGTTATGAGCCCGGCGAGCTACCTGGCTGCTCCACCCCGCGTCGCGAGCGCAAGGATAGCATCCGTCCCATGCCCTGGTGGACCTGGGTCTCGCTCGCTTTCTTCGCCGCGGTCGTGCTCGCGGCGAGCATCGTCGCGCTCCTCGCGCTGCGCTCGCTGAGCCGGCTGCAGCGCACGGGCGAGCTTCTCCAGGTGGCCTTCGAAGACCTCGCCGAGAAGAGCGACGAGCTCGAGCGCCGCGCCGCGCGCGCAAGCGGGCACGTCGAGGCGGCCGAACCGCACTTCGAGCATCTGCGCACGAGTCTCGACCGCTTCTCCGTCCTCACCTGGGCGATCGGCGACATGGCGAAGACGGTCGCCCGGCTGCGAGGCGCGCTGCTCGTCCAGAAGTGACCCGCGTCGCGGCAGTCGATATCGGCACCAACTCGACCAGGCTCCTCGTCGCCGACGTCGAGGACGGAGCCGTGCGCGAGCTCGACCGGCGGCTCGAGATCACGCGCCTCGGCGAGGGCGTGGACGAGCGGCGGATCCTCCTCCCGCACGCCGTCGCGCGGGTCCGCAACGTCCTCGCCGACTATCGCCGCGCGGCCGAGGAAGCCGGGGCCGAGCGCACGCTCGCCTTCGCGACGAGCGCCGTGCGCGACGCCGAGAACGGGGAGGCGTTCCTCGGCGAGGTGGAGTGGAGCTACGGCTTCACGACCCGGCTCTTGAGCGGCGATGAGGAAGCGCTCCTCACCTTCGGCGGCGTTTCGGCGGGCCGGAAGGTCGCCCCGGGAACCGTCGTCATCGACGTGGGCGGCGGCTCGACCGAGCTCATCCTCGGCGGGCCCGGCGGCGTCGCCTTCCACACCAGTCTCGATCTCGGCTGCGTGCGGCTGACCGAGCGCTTCGGCACCGAGTTCGACGCAACGGCCGCCCATGTTCGCGACGTGCTCGCCCGCGTCGACGTGAAGCCCGACGCCGCGATCGGCGTCGCAGGGACGATCACGACGATCGCCACGCTCGACCTCGGCCTCGAGGAGGAGGATCCCGAGCTCGTGCACGGCCACGTGCTTTCGGCCGAGACCGTCTCCGACTGGACCGACCGTCTCACCGCGATGACCGTCGAGGAGATCAGCGCCCTCCGCGGGATGCATCCCGACC
>DASSBN010000071.1:0-11583 GCA_035698665.1 Gaiellaceae bacterium | reverse complement strand
CGGCTCTGCGGCCCAGCCGATGCCTCCGGGTTGGTGTCGCCGGGAATCTGGCGCGCCTCCCGCACCCCTCTGCCTGGCGTCCGGCAGGAATGCGAGGTAGTCGGACTATAGCCAAGCCGAAGAAGAAGTCAAGTAGCCTTGTGAAGTAAATTTTTCCTCGTATAGTTCACTTAGATGCACGATCACCTCACAGCCGCCCGCACCGCCACCGGACCCGCCCGCACCTCGATGGGCGAGCGCGTCCGCCAGCTGCGCATCGCGCGGGGCCTGACGCAGACCGAGCTCGCCGGCGAGCGGTTCTCCAAGGAGTACGTCTCACAGATCGAGCGCGGGAAGACGCGCCCGACCGGCGAGACCGTCGAGTGGCTCGCCAGCCGCCTCGGCGTCGACTCCTCGTTCCTCGAGACCGGAGTCTCCTCGAGCGAGCGCGAGCGGGTGGAGAGCGTCGTCGCCCGAGCCGAGGCCGCGCTCGAGTCGAACTCCTACGACGACGTCGTCGCCGAGATCGACAAGCTCGGCGTGGCGCTGACCACCGTTGCGGTTCCGTCGCTCGAGTTCCGAGCCCTCCTGGCGGAGAGCTGGGCGCGCATGTCGCTTGGTGACGTTCGCGCCGGGATCGGCCTTCTCGACCGCGCGCGGCAGCTCACCGAGTCGCCCACGTTCAGCGACGTCGACCGGGCCGAGGTGCTTTACCGCCTGGGCGTGTGCCGCTACAAGCTTTCGTCGATCGCCACCGCGGTCGCCCTCTTCAGCGAGGCGCTCGATCTCTCCGAACGCTCGGGCCTTCCCGCCGACCGGCTGCGCTCGAACGCGCTCGGCTGGCGCTCCCGCTGCTACCGGCGCCAGCGAGACTGGGAAGCCGCGCGCGAGGACGTCGAGCGCGCGCTCGAGCTCGCCGAAGGGCTGAACGACCGCCGCACGGTCGCGCACCATTACTTCCAGGCATCGCTCATCGCCGAGCGCACCGGGCACTGGGTCCTCGCCCGCTCGTACGCGGAGCGCGCCAAGGCGCAGTACGAGGAGCTCGCCGACCAGGCCAACGTCGGCAAGCTGTTGAACAACCTCGGCGGACTGAATTTCCAGCTGGGGAAGCCCGACGAGGCGATCAAGCACCTGAAGGACGCCTACCGGGTTCTCCTCGAGGTCGGCGACGACACCGACGCCGGCCACGTCGTCTCGTCCCTCGCGCAGGTTCACCTGCGCACGGGCGAGCCGAAGCTCGCAGAGGAGCAGGCGCGGCATGCTCTCGACCTACTCGACGGCCGTGTCGACCACCTCGACGAGATCGGCAACGCCCAGCTCGTCCTCGGCCGGGCTCTTCTCGAGCAGGAGCGCCTCGAAGAGGCAGACACGATGTTCAAAGAAGCGGAGGGCAGCTTCGAACAGCTCTCCTCCGTCAGCCATCGCGCGGCAGCCTGGATCGCTCAGGGCGACCTGGCCGTGCGGCGAGGCGAAGACCTCGAAGCTGCGCACCTGTACCGGCGCGCGGCCGAGGCGCTACAGGACTTCCGGTTCTAGGAAAGGAGGTGAAGCACGTGACGGCACGGCAGGTACAGCTTCTTCTGCTCCTCCTGGTGATTGCTTCCATGGTCGGCAAGGCGACCGGGAAGGGTCACTACGTCGGGTTCTTCGACGGCCATTAGGTGAAGAGAAGGATGCTCGAGTTCCGCGTCGAAGGTTTTGCGGCGCGCGAGCCGAGAATTCTTCTTCGACATGGAACAGCGTCCTTCTCTTCGTCCACTTGCACCGCTGATCGGAACCCTGGCCGGGCTTTGGCTCGGCGCAGCAGGACTGATCGCGGCCCAGCTCATCTAGAGCGGGGACACGCCGGGCCCGGGGTTAGCGTCGGCTAGGCGTCGACCTGCAGTGCGGCTTTCATCAGCTCCCGCAGGCTGACGACGCCCACGGTCCTGCCGGCGGTCACGACCGGTAGATGCCTGAAGCCGTTGTCGAGCATCGTCCGGATCGCCTCGTCGGCGGAATCGCCTTCGGAGGCGGTGATGGGATCCGCGGTCATCCACTCGCGCACGCGCGCCTCGCTCGTGTGCACGCGGCCCGCGACCGCCTTCAGGAGGTCGCGCTCGGTGAGGATCCCGATCAGGCGTCCGGAATCGAGTACGACCGCCGACCCGACGCCCTGCTCGGCCATCCGCTCGGCAGCCTCCCCCAGTGTGTCCTCGGGGGCGACTGCGACGATCTCACCGGTCATCACATCCCCGATGCTCCCCATGTCGACGAGGATAGCCGAGGCCACGACAGGGGTGTTAGGATCGCTTCAACTATTGAAGTGATCGGGGAGGTAGCTAATGGCAGAGAACGGATACGCGAAGCCCGTCCTCGTGACGAGCGACTGGGTCGCGGAGCACGCGGGGGACGACGATGTCGTCGTCGCCGAGGTCGACGAGAACCCCGACCTCTACGAAGAGGGCCACATCCCGGGCGCCGTCAAGTTGCACTGGCGCGAAGACCTGCAGGATCCCGTCGAGCGCGACGTCGTCGACCGGGAAACCTTCGAGAAGCTGCTCGGCGGCCTCGGCATCGGCAACGACACCACCGTCGTCGTTTACGGAGACAAGAACAACTGGTTCGCCGCCTACGCCTACTGGTACCTGAAGGTCTACGGGCACGGCGACGTCCGCATCCTCGACGGTGGCAGGCAGAAGTGGATCGACGAGGAGCGGGAGCTCACGACCGACGTTCCCTCCCCCTCCGCGCAGAGCTACTCCGCGCAGGACCGGGACGAGTCGATTCGCGCCTACCGTGACCAGGTGCGCGACTGGCTAGGTGCGGCCGATCGCGGGCTCGTCGACGTCCGCTCACCCGGCGAGTTCGCCGGCGAGCTGATCGCTCCGCCCGGCTACGAGCAGGAGGGCGCGCAGCGCGCGGGGCACATCCCCTCCGCCGTCTCGATTCCCTGGGCGAGCGCGGTGCGCGACGACGGCACCTTCAAGTCCGCGGACGAGCTTCGCGACCTCTACGGAGGCAAGGGGATCACCTCCGACAAGGAAGTGACCGCCTACTGCCGCATCGGCGAGCGCAGCGCGCACACGTGGTTCGTCCTCAGCGAGCTGCTCGGCTTCGAACGGGTGCGAAACTACGACGGCTCATGGACCGAGTGGGGAAACCTGGTCGACGTGCCGATCGAGAAGGGCTCGTAGCCGACCTCGTAGTCCAGACCGCCGACTACCACACCGCCGGCGAGCCGTTTCGCATCGTCACCGGCGGTGTGGAGCCTCTTCAGGGCGCCACCATCCTCGACAAGCGGCGCTTCGCGCACGAGCGGCTCGACGACGTGCGCAAGCTGCTCGTCCACGAGCCGCGCGGGCACGCCGACATGTACGGCTGCTTCGTCACGGAGCCGAACGACGGGGATGCAGACCTCGGCGTCGTCTTCTTCCACAACGCGGGCTACTCGACGGCCTGCGGCCACGGCACGATCGCATTGGTCACCTGGGCGCTCGAAAGCGGCGCGATCGCGGCCGAGGAGCCGGAGACGCGCATCGTCGTGGACGTCCCTTCGGGACGGTTGGGCACCGTGGCGTCCGTGCGTGAGGGCCGCGTCGAGCGGGTGCGCTTCACGAACGTCCCGTCCTACGTCGAGGCGCTCGGGCTCTCGGCGGCCGGCCTCACCCTCGACGTCGCCTTCGGCGGGGCCTTCTACGCCTCGGTGGAGTCGCCCCACCCGGTGCGGAAGGAAAGCCTGCCGCGTCTGATCGAGCTCGGCCGCGACGTCAAGGGCGAGCTCGAGGCTCGGAGGGAATTCGTCCACCCGTTCGAGCCCGAGCTCCGGGATGTCTACGGCGTCATCTTCTTCGAGCACGTCGAGGACGGGCCTCCACTCAGGCAGCGCAACGTCACGGTCTTCGCGGACGGCGAGGTCGACCGCTCGCCTTGCGGGAGCGGGACGTCCGCCAGGCTCGCGCTTCTCGATGTGAGCGGAAAGCTTCCGCGCGGCGAGGAGCTGGCCCATGAGAGCATCGTCGGAAGCGTCTTCGCGGCGCGCGTGGTCGGCGGCTCCGAGGTGGCGGGGCGGCCGGCGGTGATCACGGAGGTCGAGGGCCGCGCGCACAAGACCGGCGAGCACGAATTCGTGCTCGCCGCGGACGACGAGCTCGGCACCGGTTTCCTCCTTCGCTGACCTGTCCACACCGGGGTCAGACCCCGCTGTCTCCGAAAGCCACGTCTATTTGTCTTCGACGAACCGCCGCATCGCATTCCGAGCGCTGGATTCGTCGTTTCCGAACAATGCGAGGAGCTTGCTCGAGGGCGCGAAGCCCTCGGCCCTTTCAGTGATGAGCCACGGGTAACTGCTCCATTGCCAAAGACCAGGGCTGTCGCAGAGCCCGGCACGGGAGGGGTTCGTCGCCATGTAGCGCGTCAGCTCCAGGAGGTGCCAGTCGCTCGCGACGAGGATTGCCTTGAACCGTCCTTGAAACACATGGCCGACGAAGCCATGCAAACGGTTGAACCATTGAGCGTACGCGCCGTTCACCTCTCTCATGCCCGGAGAAAGGTCTGCGGTCCGCGTTTCGAGAAGCAGGTGGTAGTGGTTCGGCATCAGGCAGTAGGAATGAACGGTCCACTGTCTCTCGACGACCACCCGGCGCAGGATTTCGAGGAAAAGCCGGCAGTCGAGGTCTCCGAGGAAGATGGGCTGCCGACGATTCCCGCGGGCGATGATGTGATAGATCGCCTCGGGAGTGAACGAGCGGGTCGGTCGCGGCATCCACTTGAGGCTAGGCCCCTCGCTCCCGCCGCATCCCGCGGTGGCGTCTTTCGGCACGACGCGGTGGCACGTTTTCCACATCGGGGTCAGACCCCGGTGTCTGTTTAGGACGACCGCAGGAGGGGGCGCGTGAGGCAGGTGGGGCCGCCGTCGCCCTTGCGGGAGATCTCGTCGCCCTTGTAGGTCCGCACGTCCACACCGGCCGCCTCCATGCGATCGCGCGTCTCGTCGTTCCCCTCGAGGGCGAGCGCGACTCGTGGCGCAAGTGCGAGGACGTTTGGGCCCATCGACTCGAACTCCTCGTCCGGCACCTCGACGAACCCGATGCCCCGGTCGCGGAGGAGCTCGACCAGCCGCACGGGCATGAGGGGCAGGTAGACGACCGCGAGGTCGACGTCGAGCGGCGAGAGGAAGGACATGAGGTGCAGCACCTCTCCTGCTCCGTGGTAGTGCGGGAGGTCGAAGCCGATGACCTCGACGTCGGGGAGCAGCTCGCGGAGGCCTTCGATGCCGGCGTCGTTGGTGCGGTAGCCGCGCCCGACGAGGAGCGTGCGGTCGTCGAGCCAGACCGTGTCGCCGCCTTCGACGGTGGCCGGGAAGCGCACCTGGCCGGCGAGCGGTACGCCGGCTTCCATGAAGTCCACGCCCATCTCTTCGGGCTCGCGTCTCCGGCCCTCCTTCCCCGGCATGAGGAGGACGGCTCCCGAGTCGGCCACCAGCGCGGGGTCGTACGCATAGATCGCGTCCGGATTCGAGCTTCCGCCCGTCTCGCCGAGGACGACCTCGGCGCCGGCTTCGGCGAGGAGCGCGCGAAACGCCTCGTGCTCGGCCTCGAGGCCCGCAGGATCGGGCTCTGAACGCCAGCCGTAGGCGCGCCACGCCGCCCAGGCGCCCTGCGTCGGCGGCTTGACGAGCACCCGCTCGAGCCGGCCGGTCATGCTCTGACACCCAAACGTGCGGGGGGTAACCTCCATCGCGTGGAGACTACTGCGCGACTCGCGGGTCTCGAAGCCGGTGGGGGCTGCGCGGCCAAGTACGCGGCGGGACGGCTCGAGGAGCTCCTCGCGGGCTTCGCCCCGGCGGATTCCGAGAATCTCCTCGTCGGGCTCTCGCCCGCGGACGACGCGGCCGTCTACCGGCTCGACGACGAGCGCGCGCTCATCTTCACGACCGATTTCTTCCCGCCCATGGTCGACGACCCGGCCCTCTTCGGCGCCGTGGCTGCGGTCAACGCGCTCAACGACGTCTTCGCGATGGGCGGCAAGCCGTTGCTCGCGCTCTCGGTGGCTGCCTTTCCGGAGGAGCTGCCGCTCGAGTCCGTTCGCGCCGTCTTCGACGCGGCGGCTGCGAAGGTCGAGGAGGCGGGCGCGCTCCTCGCCGGCGGGCACACGATTCGCGACGACGAACCCAAGTACGGCCTCGCGGTCGTCGGCACCGCGCACCCGGACGCCATCTGGCGGAAGAACGGTGCGCGGCCGGGCGACGTGCTCTACCTGACGAAACCGCTCGGCACCGGGCTCGTCCTCACCGGTGTTCGCAAGAAGGTGCTCGGAGAGGAGGATCTCCAGGCTGCCGCGGTGATGATGACGGAGCTGAACGCGGGCGCCGCGGAGACGCTTCGCCCGTTCGAGCCGTCGGCGGTCACGGACGTGACCGGCTTCGGGCTCTTCGGCCACGCGCACGAGGTCGCGGAGCGGAGCGGCGTGCGCATCCTGCTCGAGCCGGCCAACTTCCCCGCCTTGCCCGGCGCTCTGACCGTCGCCCGGCGAGGGTTGCGGACCGGTGGAGACGAGCGGAACCGGGAGTTCGTCGCCGACGCGGCCGAGCTGGACGGTCTTCCCGAGGAGCTCTGCATCCTCGGCTTCGACCCGCAGACCGCGGGTGGCCTTCTCGTCTCGCTTCCTGCCGAGAAAAGCGCCGTCCTCGAGGCGTCGTTCGCAGAGGCGGGGATCTCGGCCGCCCGTATCGGGAGCGTGGTCGAGGGAACCGGCCTGGCGCTCGCCTGATGGAAGCCGACACGACGCAGGTGTCACGCGCCCGCTTCGCCATCTCGGCAGAGACCTTTGCGCTGCTCTCCTACGCAGCCCTGGCAGCGCTCTTCCTCATCGTCGTCTCGGGCGCGACGGTGCGGCTCACAGACTCAGGGCTCGGGTGCGACAACTGGCCGCGCTGCGGCTCCTCGTTTCTCCCCGAGAAGAACTTCCACGCGCTCGTCGAGTACGGAAACCGAGGTGTCGGATTCGCTGTCGGGCTCGTCACGCTCGCGGCTGCGATCGGGGCGACGCGTGTCGAGCGACTCCCGCGCTGGCTCCTCTGGGCCGCGTGGGCGCTTCCCGTCACCGTGCTCCTCCAGGGGGTCCTCGGCGGGATCACTGTCCTCGTCGAGCTGCACCCGCTGATCGTCATGGCGCACTTCCTGCTCTCGCTGCTCGCACTCGGAGTCGCCGTCGTCGTCGCCCTGGGCGCCCATGACTTCGTGCGCGGCGTCGTCAGGCATCCGCCGCTCGCGGCCAACTGGCTCGCCGTCGTCCTCGTGCCGAGCGCGCTCGCACTTATCGTCACCGGGACGCTGGTCACCGCCGCCGGCCCGCATTCGGGGGGCGAGAAGATCAAGCGCTACGGGCTTCTTCCGGACGCGCTGCACATCCATGTCGGCGCGACCGGGATCTTCGCCATCGCCTTCGTCGGGATCGTCGCATCGCTCTTCTGGAGCCGGCGGGAGGCCCGAGGCGACCTGCTCTTCGCCGGCGCCGTCTTCGGTCTGCTTCTGCTGCAGATGACGATCGGGGACATTCAGTGGCGAGAGCACCTGCCCTGGCCCCTCGTGCTCGTGCACGTCACGTTCGCGACCGCGGTTTGGGTCGGCGTCGTCGCGCTCGCCGCCAGGCTTCTGCTCAGATCGCGGCCCGTGCTGCCCTAGACTCTTCCGTATCGGCAGCCATCTCCGCATCGAGCGGCGCCCGACCCTTCGCCGCGCAGTGCTCGTGGGTGCTTTCCGGGGCTGGAACGACGGCGCTCAGGGCGCCTCGCTCGCGACGAGCTTCCTCGCTCAGGCGTGGGAGGCGCGCCGCTTCGCCAACATCGATCCCGAGGAGTTCTACGACTTTCAGGCGACGCGGCCGCATGTCGCCCTCGAGGAAGGCATCACGCGGCGGATCGACTGGCCGGACACCGTCTTCTACCATGCACCCATTCCCGGCACGGAGCGGGACGCGGTGCTCATGCTCGGCATCGAGCCCAACCTGCGCTGGCGCACCTTCTGCGACGAGATCGTGGAGCTCGCGGGCGAGCTCGGCGTCGAGCTCGTGGTCACGCTCGGCGCGCTGCTCGCAGATGTACCGCACACGCGCCCCGCGCCCGTGACGGGCTCGGCGAGCGACCAGGAGCTCGTCGAGGAGCTCGGCCTCGCCGCGTCCCGCTACGAAGGGCCCACCGGGATCGTCGGCGTCCTCCACGACTCGTGCCGGAGCGCCGGCTTGCCTTCGGCGAGCCTGTGGGCGGCCGTTCCCCACTACGCTTCGCTGGCGGCGAGCCCGCGGGCGGCGCTCGCTCTTTGCGAGCGACTCGCCGGCCTGCTCGGAACCGAGTTCGACCTCGGTGACCTCGAGCGCGCGTCAGCGGCCTACGAGCAGCAGGTCAGCGACGCGGTCTCGGCGGACGAGGAAACGGAGGCCTACGTCCAGGAGCTCGAGGCGCGGCGCGACGCGCTCGGCGACGAGCTCGATGTTCCTTCCGGGGACTCCCTCGCTGCGGAGCTGACGCGCTTTCTCCGCGAGCACGAGGCTCGCCGCGCCGCGGAGGAGGAAGAGGAGGAAGACGGGGTCTAGTCGGCCGCAGCAGCCGCGGGCTTGCTCTTCCTCGGCCGCTTCTCGTCCTTCTTCTCGCTCTGCTTGCCGCCCGCGTCGTCCTTGGGCTTCTCCTTCTGCTTCTGCTCGGCCTTCTGCTGCTCGGCCTTCTGCTTGCGCTTGCGTCGCCGCCGGCGCGACTTGCCGGAGTGCTGCTTGGGCGCGGGGAGGTTGTCGGCAAGTGCGTTGGCGACCTCCTGAATCGTCCCGAGGCGCTCGCGCATCCGGTCGATCAACTGCTGCGCGGTCGGCGTGTAGGCCTCCGCCGACGCGAGGAGGGCGACCGCGACGTGGATCGGCTGCTCGAGCGCAACGTTCACGAGGCGGGCAGCGTTCTCCTCGTGCCTGTGTCCGCGTGAGTTCGTGAGCGCGCCGAGCAGGCGTTTCGCCTCGGGCAGCTCGGAGCCGGCGCGCCGGTCCTGCAGCTTGCGCGTCGCGCGGGCCAGACGCCACGTCCAGCGGGAGAGGATGTCCTCCGGCGAATCCACCTTGGCCTCGCCGATGGCCCGCAGCAGGATGCGGACGCCCTGCACGCGGTCCTTCTCCCACGTCGGCGCGGAGGTGATCATGGTGACCAGGTCGTCGAAGCTCGCGCGGTCGACGCTGACCGCGACGCGGTCGCCGAGCGCCGAGAGGCGCAGCCTTCGGTTGGGGTTCTCGGCGGCGCAGCTCATGAGGAACGCCTCGCGGCATTCCCTGGAGGCCTTGGCGAGCTTCTCGGCGAAGTGCTGGCGCTCCTCGAAGCGCAGCTGGCGTCCGGCGATCCGCGCCCACAGGAGCTGCTCGTCGTCGGCGAGACGGCTCGGGTCGACGCGCTCCCACTCCCGCGTGATGACGGTCACGCGCCGGCGGACGTCCGGGGTGACCGGGACGAGCCACGGCGCGGGCGAGAGCTTGCGGCGGGCTCGGCGCTGGACGCGGCGGCGCGGCGCCGGGGTGACGCGAGCGCCCGGCCGGTAGAAGTCGGCATCGAGGAGCGAGTGCAGCGTGATCGTGCGCTCGTTGTGGGTGGCCGCGTCCGGGACGAAATCGACGACGACGCCGGCTTCCTTACGGGGATGCATCCGCATGATGCGGCCGATGCGCTGCTGGTAGACGCGGCGGCTCGCGGTCGGCGCGAGGTGCATGCAGACGGTGGCGCGGGGAGAGTTCCAGCCCTCCGCCAGCAGCATCGCGTTGATGAGGATGTTGATCTCGCCGCGCTCGTAGGCGGCAAGCGTCTCGGCGAGCTTGAGCGGCGGTGTCTTGCCGCTCACCGCCTCGGCCTTCAGGCCGGCGGCCCGAAACTCGCGGGCGAGGTTGTAGGCGTGCTCGACCCCGGCGGCGTACACGATGCCCGGGGTCTCGCCGAAGCGGTCGCGATACAGGCTTGCCGCCGCCTGGTTGATGACCGCGTGGTCGAGGACTCGAGCCAGGATCTCCTGGTCGTAGTCGCCGCCCACGATCGGCACCGAGGCGACCGCGGCGGCCGGCGGAACCCGGAGGCAGCGGAGCGGTGCGATGAGGCCGCGGCGCGCGGCGTCCGCAAGCGGAAGGTCGTCGACCGAGGCCGGGAAGACGTCCGAGACCTGCTTCGCGATCAGCTGCTCGGTCGCGGTCATGCCGATGTAGATCGGGTCGGCGAAGCGGCGGATCGCGGTGCTCGTCTTCTCGCCGAGGGCGGTGTGCGCCTCGTCGCAGATGACGAGCTGGTACGCGCTCTTCGAGATCGAATCGACGTGGCGGGCGAACCACGCGTAGGTCTGGATCGTGATCGGATTGCCGTGGAGCGGCTCCTGGCCGTCCTCGATCGCGGGCCGCAGCCGGTCTCCGTAGCCCTCCGTGGTCAGGTCGCGGGTGAACTGCTGAACCAGGAGCCGGCGGTGCGTGAGGATGAGGACACCCATCGTGCGCGCACCCTCGACGAACCCGGCGGCGGCGATCGTCTTTCCGGACGCCGTCGGATGGCGGAACCGGAAGCGGCGCACCGCGCCTGGATCCTCCTGCTCCTCGTCCTCGCCGTCCTCATCGTCGAGCGCCTCGGCTTCCTCGTCCTCCTCGTCGTAGTGCTCCTCGAGGCCCTTGCCGTTGGCGTGGCCGTTCCCGTTGCCGTTCTCGGCCTCTTCCTCGTGGCGCGCGATCAGCTCGGTCAGCATCCCGGCGAGCGCGTCGATCTGGTGCCGGCGGAGCTCGGTGCCCGAGGCGAGGCGGGGCGGATGGTCCGTGAGCTCGCGCTCGAGGCCGAGCATGAGCGCGTAGCGGATCTTCCAGGAAGGGGACGGTGTGCGCCTGCCCGCCTCCATCTCGTCGAGCGCGTCGTCGAGCGCACGACGGCGCGCGCGGCCCTCCGCGAGGGCCTCGGCAGGGTCTTCGTCGGGCCTGAGGAAGGGCTCGCCCGCCCACGCTTCCGCGCGTCGGGCTGCGGCGGCCAAGCCGTCCGCTTCCACCCCAGGAAGGGTCCGTTGGTCTATCGCTTCGTGCATAGGGTGCAGCGCAAGAGGCGCTGCAAGATGAAACGAGGATGCCGGCGCGTGAATGTTGCGCGCGGCTGGTCGAAATATACCCTAGTTCGGCGTCTGCAGGCCTAGGACGGCGCTGGCTCTGCCACTGCCTTCTGCATGCCCACGGCCTTCTTCATCAGCGCGTAAGCCTCTTCCTTGCGCCCTTCCGACTCGGCGATGTCGGCGAGATGCGAGTAAACGTCGACGAGGAAACGGTTCGGGTTGCGCGGCTCGAGGAGTTCGGCGGCGAGCTCGTAGAGCTCCCGCGCCCGGCCGCGGTCGCCGAGGTCGTCGAAGACTCCCGCGAGGACGGAGTGGCTCCGCGCAGCGTCCTCGGGATGCGCGTCCGCGATCAGCCCGGAGATCTGCATCGCGAGCGCAGCCGCCTCTTCGCTTCGGCCGAGCCGGGCGAGCGCTCGCGCTTCCTCGAGGCGGTACTGCGCCCGCTCGAGGCCGTTGGCGCTCGCTTCCAGGAGGGGCCAACCCTCCGCGAGGAGATCGAGAGCCTCCTGTGCGTTTCCCCTGTTGAGCT
>DASSBN010000070.1:0-31351 GCA_035698665.1 Gaiellaceae bacterium | reverse complement strand
AGCTCGACCGCCGTATTCAGCGTGAGCGTCGCGAACTGTTCGCGCTGCGTTTCTTGCATCGCCTCGGTCTGCCGCTCCGCAAAGTCGCGCAGGCCGCGCATGAGATCGTCCGGGTCGCCCCCGAACGGAAATCCGAATCCGCCGCCCTCCATCGGGCTCCTTTCGTCGATCACCCGTAATGTACGCATCGATGTCAGAGAGCCGCTTCATCAGCGCACTGAACGAGCAGATTGCCCACGAGCTCGCCGCATCGAACCAGTACGTGGCGATCGCCGTGTACTTCGATTCCGAGACCCTTCAGCAGCTGGCGGCGCACTTCTACCGCCAGGCGCTCGAGGAGCGAAACCACGCGATGATGCTCGTCCAGTACCTGCTCGACTCGGGGGAGAAGGTCAAGATTCCCGCGGTGGCCGAGCCGCAGAGCGACTTCACGGATGCTGCCGGCCCGGTCGGCCTCGCCCTCCAGCAGGAGCGGACGGTCACGGAGCAGATCGTGCGGCTGGCCGCGCTCGCCCGCGAGGAGAACGATCTCGTCGGCGCCCAGTTCATGGACTGGTTCCTCAAGGAGCAGCGCGAGGAAGTGGCGAGCATGTCCGCACTCCTCGCGGTCGTCGAGCGCGCGGCCGACAACCTCCTCCTCGCCGAGGAGCACCTTTCCCGGAATCAGATCGGCGACGCGGGAGTGGATCCGACGGCGCCTCCCGCCGCGGGCGGAGCGCTCTAGCCGAACGTGGCGGTCACCCGGGCGACCACGGTCTCGGACGAGCTCGTCGCTGCTTTCGCCCGGCTCGTGCCGCAGCTCTCGAGCTCCGCGCAGGCGCCCACGCGCGCCGAGCTGGAGGAGGTCGTCGCATCGCCCGCGACGACGATCTTGCTCGCCCACGACGACGTGGGTGCAATCATCGGCTCCCTCACCCTGGCCGTGTTCCTGACGCCGACGGGGCGGCGCGCATGGATCGAGGACGTCGTCGTCGACGAGGCCGCGCGCGGGCAGGGGACAGGAGAGGCGCTCGTCAACGAGGCCATCCGGCTCGCAGCCGAGCTCGGCGCCCGCACGGTCGACCTGACCTCGCGCCCGTCGCGCACTGCCGCCAACGCGCTCTACGAGAAGATCGGCTTTCGCAGGCGGGAGACGAACGTCTACCGCTACGAGCCGAGCTAGCCGAGCGGGCCTTTGTAGGTGCGGATCACCTCGGCGGCGAGCTCGTCTGCCGCCGGCATGCCGCTCTTCATCGCGTCCGCAAAGGGGGAGCCGCCGACCTGGCCCAGGGTCTGCTCCAGCTTGGCCGCTGCAAGCCCGATGGCGTCGAGATACGCGACGCTTGCGAGCCGCGGGGTCGGCCTGATCGTCCCCTGAAGCTCCGCGGCGGCGACCTCGGCCTCTTCGATGCCTTCAGGCGCCTCCGTCAAGCGCAGCTCCACGAGCCGAGCTCGCAGATCGCCGAGATCACCGCCTCCGGCGCTCTCCTCCGCGAGCTCGCACATGGCGGCGATCGAAACTGCCTCGCGGACGAGCGCCCGATCCGCCACCGGTCGATATTCGGAATCGAGGGCGAGCCACGCCTGCTCCGTTCCGGTTCGGTAGGCGCAGAGGTACACCCGCGCCCCCGCACCAGGCTCGGCGGGCACGACGCCTTCGAGCTCCTCGCCCTCCGCCCTATGGAGCGAGGCAGCCTCGGCCGCCGCCGCAATCTCCTCCTCGAGCCCCACAGCGGCAACAATAGCCCGGTGACCGAGAGCCTCAGCGAGCGCAACCGAGCCGCACAAGCGCTTTTCGCGCCTCTCGGTGAGACCTACGACCGCTACGCGCGCCTGCTCTCGTTCGGACAGGATCCGCGCTGGCGATCCTTCCTCGTCGCGCGAATCGAGGCCGAGCCTGCAGACACCGTCCTCGACGTCGCCTGCGGCACGGCGGCGGTATCGCTCGAGCTCGTTCGCCGGTACGGCTGCCGCGTCGCCGGGATCGACCAGAGCGCCGAGATGATCGCCGCGGGGAGAGCCCGGGTCGAGGCCGCGGGGGCTGCCGATCGAATCGAGCTGCAGGAGGGCCGGGCCGAGGCGCTCCCCTTCGAAGACGCCTCCTTCGACGCGCTGACTTTCACCTACCTGCTCCGCTACGTCGACGACCCCGGGCGGACGATGAAGGAGCTCGCCCGCGTCGTCCGGCCAGGCGGGCGCGTCGCGATGCTCGACTTCTTCGTGCCCGAACGGCTCGCGCGGCCGGCGTGGGAGCTTTACGTGCGCGTCGGCCTTCCCGTTCTCGGCCGCGCAATCTCACCGGGGTGGGCCGAGGTGGGCGACTTCCTCGGGCCGAGCATCCGAGGGTTCTGGGCGCAGAACCCGGTCGACGACGTCGTGCGCGCCTGGGGTGAGGCCGGCATCGTCGACGTTCGAGGGCGGCGCCTCAGCCTCGGTGGCGGAATCGTCCTCTGGGGAACCCGTGGCGCTTGAGACGTCGCGGCCGGCCTTCTACGCGTTGCGCTCGGGCGGGTGGCGCGACTACGTCACACTCCTCCACCCTCCCTACACGGCCTGGCACCTCAGCTACGTCGCCATCGGCGCCGCTCTGAGCGCGCAGTTCTCATGGTCGCGCTTCCTGCCCACGCTGGCAGCGTTCTTTCTCGCCGTGGGGATCGGAGCGCACGCACTCGACGAGCTGAACGGCCGACCTCTCCGAACGGAGATCCCGCGCGGCGTCCTCGTCTTCCTCGCGGCGGCCTCCATCGCCGGCGCGGTCGCGATCGGGATCGTGGGCGCGGTCAGGTTCGACCCGTGGATCGCGGCATTCGTCGTCGCCGGGGCCTTCATCGTCGTCGCCTACAACCTCGAGTCCTTCGGAGGTCGTTTCCACGACGATTGGTGGTTCGCGCTCGCATGGGGATCGTTCCCGTTGCTGACCGCCTATTTCGCAACAGCCGAATCGATCGACGCCGCCGCGGTGGCGGCAGCCGTCTTCGCCTTCGCGCTCAGCCTGGCCCAGCGCGTCCTGTCCACACAGGTTCGCGACATTCGTCGCCGGGTACGACGGGTCGAGGGAACAATCGACCGCAGCGACGGGAGCAGCGAAGACGTCACCGTCGAACTCATCATGGGGCCCGCCGAACGCGGGCTTCGCATTCTTTCCGTCGCAGTCGTTGCACTCGCCTGCGCGTTGGTGATGATGCGGGTGTGGTGACGCTCGCCTTCATGCCTCCGGCGGAACCGCCCCCGACGCCGCCGGCCATCTACGCACCGGCGCCGCGGGAGGTTTCCTTCGGCCGGATCGCGGGCCGCGTCTCGGCCGGGACAAGGCTCGTCACCATTCGGGTCGACGGCGTCTCCAAGGGCCACGCGTATCTCGATGGCCGGCGGTTCTGGAAGACGCTTTCCTTGCCGAGCCGAGATGTGACGATCCGGATCACGTCCGTGAACGCGATGGGCGATCGGGCATCGTCGACGGTCGGGCCGGTCTACGGCCTCCCTCGGGCCGCGAGGCCGCACGCGCTCAAGGGCTCGCTCGACCGCGGGCTGCAACGGCACGTCCGCAGCCTCGTCGACGCGTTTCCAGGGACATCGGCTGTCTACGTGCAGGATCTCCGCACCGGGAAGGGCGCCGCCTGGAACGCGCGCGCCCGGTTCATGGGCGCCTCGACGCTGAAGCTCGGAATCGCGATCGAGGTTCTACGCGTCCTGGGCCGCAAGCCTGCCGCGAGCTCCCGGATCGGCATGCTTTTCCGCCGAATGCTCGTCTACTCCGACAACAAGGCCGCGAACGACCTCCAGGTCTGGCTGGGCGGCGGATCCATCTACACCGGAAGCGCCAGGGTCACGGCGACGATGCGGGCGCTCGGCCTCTCCGACTCGTACATCAACGGCGGCTACATCATCGGCACAGCCGACCCCCGGCCGATTCCGCTGAAGGTGAACGAGCAGCCGTCCTATTACTCGACCGGGAAGTACACGTCGGCCTGGGATCTCGCCCGCGTCCACACATACCTCCACCGCGGCGCCGTTGGGCGTGGCCCCTTGCTCGGCCTCACCGGCCACTTCTCGGCCCGCGATGCGCGCTTCATGCTCTGGACGCTGGCGCATGTCCGCGACCCCGGGAAGCTCGACCGCTATATCGGCGACAAGCCGGGAGTCTCCGTCCTGCACAAGGCCGGGTGGATCAGCGTGGCGCGGCATGACAGCGGCCTCGTCTACTGGGACGGCGGCGGCTTGGTGGCTGTGGTGATGACGTACAGCTCGTCTGGGGTCGGGGTGTCGTCGGACATTCTCGCCGGGAAGATCGCGAAAGCCGCACTCGACCGCTTCTCGAACACGAGCTCTTCGCGCAGAGGCGCGACGGGTCGTCTGTTTTTCTTCTAGCGCCTAGGATGGGACGATGGCTCTCGCCCTCGAGATCGCCTTCGCCGCGGCGATCGGCGTCGTAGCCCTCTCCTTTCTCGCAGTCGTCACGGGAAGGGCAACTGACCGGCTGCTCCTCGGAGTCACCATTGCTTTGGCAGTCGCCGCCGCAGTCGGCGTCGTTGCGCTCGGGATCGACCTCGTGGCCTCCTATGGCGACACCGATGCGCTGATTCTCGCCGCCGGGGGGCTCGGCGCTGCTGCGGTCGCAGAGGCGGGCTTGTTTGCGCTCAACCGTGGCCTGCGCCGGATGCAGGAGATCGAATCGCTTACGGAAGCCGCGCGCGCCGAGGTGTCCGCATTCGCCGAGGAGGAGGCAAAACAGCGAATTCTCGAACTCGAGCGGATGCTCGCGCGCGAGCGCGCGAACACCGGTCACCAGCTCAGCGAGCAGGAGCGGCGCCTCGCCGAAGAACGGCGCGACACGGTCGAACGCCAGGCGGAGCGCGCGCGCGTCGAGCTCACGCAGACGGTCGCATCGGTACAGGAACGGCTCGAGCAGCGGCTCATGGCCTGGGCGGCAGACCTCGACCGCGGACAGCGCCAACTCGAGCAGAAGCTCGCGGAGCTCGGCCAAAAGCAGCGCGAAGCGGTCGCCGCATACGAGGCCCGACTGGCAGCGGATGCGGAACGCGTGGAGACCGCGAGCGAGGAACAACGGCTGGCGGTCGCCAAGCTCCGCGAGGAGTTGCAGCGGTTCGGCACCTCCTTCCTCGAGGAGGGACGTTCCGAGATCGAGATCCACGCAGCCGAGCGCCGACGCGCGCTGAACGAGGTCGGCGAGCGGCTTCGCGCCCGCGAGCGGTCGCTGCGCGAGCAGCTCGAGCGCGACGAGGCCGAGGCGAAAGCCCGGATCACAGCGGGGCTCGAGGAAACCGAGCGCAGGCACCTCGCCGCCCTGGACCGCGCCTTCGAGCGCGCCGCGACACGGCTCTCCGAGTATTCGGAGAAACAGTTCGACGCACAGATCAAGGAGTCGAGGGAGAAGGCCGCCGAGCGCCTCTCACGCGAGCTCGACAAGGCAATCGAGCAGTTCGCGCGCCAGGCGGAAGGGGACGTCGCGGACCGCATCACGGAGATGGCCCGCCTGACCGCCGACCGGCTTCAGCGCCGCATCAACGACGTCGCCCGTTCTGCCGAGGCCCAGCACGAAGCCGCCGCCGAACGTGTCCGTCACCTCACGGCACGGTTCGAGGAAACCCTCGCCGCAGCGGAGGAGCGCCAGGCGGCCATGGAAGCCGAGCTCGACGCGTCGATGCGCAGTCTCGACCGCGATTGAAACTGACTTTTCCGGGGAGGGTTCGTCCTAAGGAGACCGAACCTACGCGGAATGGAAGAGACAATGGCCACTCTCGAGCGGGAACAGGACGAACGAGGCAAAGTCGAAAGCTGGCGCCTCCACGTCCTCATGGAGGCCGGCTATCCACTCCCGCTCGCCGAGCGGATCGCACAGAGCGACGCCGACCTGCACGAGGCGGTCGAGCTGGTCGGCCCGCGGGGCTGCCTTCCGGACGTCGCCGCGCAGATCCTGCTCTAAAGCGCGCCGATTTCTTCCACACCGGCTCGGCTGAGCTAGATTCGAGCGGGTGAAGGTCGAACCGCTCCTCTACGGCGACCGCAAGGTGTACACGGTCTCCGCGTTCAACCGCGGCGTCGCGTCGTGGGTGGCTCGGCTGCCTTCGATCTGGGTCGAGGGCGAGGTGACGGAGTTTCGCCGGCAGCAGGGCTGGCAGAGCGTGTTCTTCACTCTCAAAGACCCGACCGACGGCGCCTGTCTTCCCGTCAGCATGCCGCGCGGCCGCTTCGACGGTCTCCGCCTCGACCTGGCGGACGGGATGTCGGTCCACGTCTTCGGCCGGCCGGAGCTCTATGAGGCACGCGGTGTCTTCCAGTTGCGCGCGCTCTCGATCGAGCCGCTCGGGCTCGGGGCGATCCTCGCCGGCCTGGAACGGCTCAAGCGCAAGCTGGCCGCGGAGGGGCTCTTCGCGCCCGAGCGCAAGCGGCCGCTGCCGGTTCTCCCGCGGCGGATCGGGTTGCTCACCGGAAACGAGGCCGCGGCGAAGCGTGACTTCGTGACGGCGGTCCAGAACCGCTTCCCGGCTGCGAATGTTCTCGTCGCGCAGACGTATGTGCAGGGACAGGCAGCGCCGGCCGCGATCGCAGGCACTCTGCAGGAGCTCGCGCGTGAGCCCGAGGTCGACGTGATCGTCCTCACGCGCGGAGGCGGGAGCTTCGAGGACCTCCTCCCCTTCAGCGACGAACGCGTCGTCCGTGCGGTCGCGGAGTCCGCCGTTCCCGTCGTCTCCGCGGTCGGGCATGAGCAGGACACGCCGCTTTGCGACCACGCCGCAGACCTCCGCGCATCGACTCCGACAGCGGCGGCACGGCTCGTCGTCCCGGACGAGCGCGAGCTCCGGGAGCGGCTCGACGCCGCGCGCGCCGCGCTCGCCCGCAGCACGGGTACGGCTCTGGAACGCGCCCGCAGCTCGTTGGCCCGAGACCGGGAGAGGCTGGACCGATCGCCGGCTCTGCTTGTCGAGCGCAAGCGGGCGGGCCTCGAGGCCCTCGCCGGGCGGCTGCAGGCGTTGTCGCCACGGAAAACATTGGCTCGAGGATACGCCATTGTCCGGACGGACAACGGGATCGTCCGCTCCGGCGGTGAGCTCGAGGCCGGACGCCGCGTCGAGGTCGAGCTCGCCGAGGGCGGCTTCGGGGCACGCGTCGAGGAGACGAGGCCCTGAGCGCCGAGCTTTCCTTCGAAGACGCGCGGCGGGAGCTCGAGCAGATCGTCGCGAAGCTCGAGAGCGGCCAGGCGAGCCTCGAGGAAGCCGTCGCCCTGTGGGAGCGGGGCGAGCTCCTCTATCGCACGTGCGTCGGGAAGCTCGACGCGGCACAGGGAAAGATCGAGGAGCTCGGCAAGCGAGTCGAAGAGTCGAAGCCGTGATTGGCTGGCTCTACGACCTCGTCGGCCGCGGGGTGGAAAAGGGCGAGCTCGGCGCGCGGCGGCACGAGCTCCTCTCCGAGCTCGAGGGAACCGTGCTCGAGCTGGGCGCGGGCACCGGAAACAACCTCGCGCACTACGAGCGCGCGAGCCGTGTCATCGCGGTCGAGCCGGACGCCAGCATGGCGAAGCAGCTGCGCAAGAAACTCCCCGAGGCCTCGGTACAGGTCGAGATCGTCCAGAGCTCTGCCGACGCACTCCCCTTCGAGGAGGCCGCCTTCGACACGGTCGTCATCACCTTCGTGCTCTGCTCGGTGCAGGATCCGCAAACGGTGCTAGCCGAGGTGCGGCGCGTGCTCAGCCCGGGCGGTCGCCTCGTTCTCTTGGAGCACGTGCGCGGCGAAGGCCGGATCGCGCGGTGGCAGGACCGCGTGACCCCGCTCCATCGCAAGCTCGGGAACTGCCATCTCAACCGCGAGACGAAGAAGGAAGTCGCCGCGGCGGGGTTCGACGTCGCCGGCGTGCATGAGGTTCTGATCCCGGGGAGCCACCGGCTCGTCCGCAGCGGGATTCAGGGCGTCGCGATCAAGACTTCTTCGTAGTACTCGCCCTTGCGACGCCCGGTCCGCCGGTTCACGTGGCGGAGCAGCCGGTCTTCCAGGTGAAGCCCAGCTGCGCTCAGAATGCCGTCGTAGAGTCCGCGGCGGTCGTTGACGACAACCACGATCTTGCCGCCGCGCCGCAGCGCTCGACGCGCGCGGGCGAGGACGGCGGCGATGTCGTCGCAGTAGCCCTTCACTCCGCGGCCGATCTCATCGCTGTCGCGCCGCTCGAGGCCGAGGAGTTCGTACGCGTAGGCGTGCTGCTCGTGATAGTCGATGAGGCCGGGATACGGCGGCGACGTCAGCACGACGTCGACCGGGCCGGGCGGGTCGAGGAAGCGCGCGTCACCGTGGAGGACGTCGACATTCGCCGCCGAGCGAACGTCCGCAAATTCCTGCACGCGCTGAACCGCGTCGCGCACGTACCGGCGCAGGAACTTGTCCGCCTCGCCGACCGGACGGCAGACACGCCGGTGCTTGTGGCAGAAGTACTCGCCTGTCACAGGCTCGGCGGGAAAGTCGAGATCGTCGTGCCGGGCAAGACGGGCCGAACGGGCCGAACGGGAGAGAACGACCTGCCAGAGCTCCGGATAGGCGGTTCCCTCGATCCGCTCCCGGAAGGACAGGAGCTCGGTGAGCGCGCGTGGCGCGTACCACTGCTTGAGATAGCGGCTTCCGCGGCCTGCCTTCAGCGCGCCATCGCCATCCGAGAGGCGCACCACATCCGAGAGGAGCGCGGCGGGGTCGTAGGAGCCGGTCTTCGCGCGCATCAGCAGGCAGTTGAAGGCCGATACGTCGCAACCGGCGGCCCGGGCGCCGAAGGCGTTTGCCTCGACCAGGGTGGTGCCGGAACCGGCGAATGGGTCCCACACGAGCTGGCCGGGCGAGGCATACCGGCGGAGGAAGACTTCGGCGAGCTGAGGGACGAACTTGCCGAGGTAGGGATGCAGCCTGTGGACGTGCTTCGTCCGCTCGCGCTCGGGCAACTCCTGCTCGGACCAGGAGAGCTCGAGGTCGATCTCCTCGTAGAGGGCCGCCTGCGTGCGCATCGGCGCGAACTTCGCCGCGCTTCGCGCTTGCCCTTCTCGCCGCTATCATCCCGCGCGATGTCAGCGCCCGTCGACGTTCTCCGTCAGGTTCCGCTCTTCGCCGATCTCGACGAGGAGGATCTGGCCGGTCTCGCGAACCAGATGAAGGAGCGCCGGTTCTCGGAAGGCAGCCCGATGACGAGCGAAGGGAGCGGCGGCGCGGGCTTCTTCGTCATTACCGAGGGAAGCGCCACGGTCAGCGTCGGGGGCGAGGCCAAGGCGACGCTCTCATCGGGCGACTACTTCGGCGAGATCGCGCTCATCGACGAGGGGACCCGCTCGGCGACGATCACCGCCGCGACCGATGTGACCGCATACGGCATGACGTCGTGGGAGTTCAAGCCGTTCGTCGAGGATCACCCTCAGGTGGCGTGGTCGCTCCTGAAGACGCTCGCCCAGCGTCTGCGCGCCGCGCAAGCGCAGGACTAGAGAAGGGGGACTCATGGGTTGGTTCGACAACTTCTGGCGCCGCCGGAAGGGCGAGACGACCGACGACCAGGCCTCGCGGGCACCCGAGCCCGATGAACCGATCGCGGAGGAACTGGAAGAGGAAGCGCACGAGGCCCGCGACGACCAGGCCATCGAAGAGCCGCGCCCGCCCGGCGGCTAGAGCTTCTTCCCGAGCCGTTCGCCCAGCTCGTCGAGGTCGGCTTCGGCCCTGCTCGGATCACCGCTGAGGCCCACCGTGTCCGCCTGAGGCAGCTCGGCTTCCACGCGGCCGCCGAAAACGACGCAGCGGACTCCCGCTTCCGCGGCGAGCTTCGCGACGAGGCCGGTCACTTTCCCCTCACGGGAGGCTACGTCGACGGTTCCCTCGCCTGTGACCACGAACGAGGCGCCGTCGAGCCGCTCGCGTAGCCCGATTGCGCCGGCGACGAGCTTGGCACCGGGGACGAGCGTCGCTCCGAGGAACGCCAACGCTGCGCCGAGACCTCCGGCCGCTCCCGCACCTGGAACATCCGCGAAGGGCGCGAGCTCCGAGTCTGCCGTGAGCCTCCGCTCGAGCTCCTCGACCTGCTCCGGCGAAGCGCCTTTCTGCGGACCGAAGGCTCGCGCCGCGCCTCGCGGGCCGAGCAGAGGGTTGGCGACATCACAGGCCACCACGGTCGTGACCCTTAGGTCGTCCAGGACGTCGCGAAGGCCGGCGCCGCCGTCGACCGTGGCGCTGTCGCCGAGCCCGACGACGAGCCCGCTCGCCCCAGCGGCGAGTGCAGCGAGGATGAGCTCGCCAAGTCCCCGGCTCGACGCGCGCACGGGGTCCAGCTCCCCCGACCCCAGCCGGCTCAGGCCGACCGCCTCCGCAGCCTCGACGACGGCACGTCCGTCCGGGAGCAGGGCAAGCCGCGCCTCGACCGGCCGTCCGAAGGGATCCGACACCGAAGCGGAGAGCCACTCCCCTCCCAGCCCTGCGCGGAAAGCTGCCGCGGTTCCCTCGCCGCCGTCGGCCATCGGCGCCTCATCAGCCTCGAGGCCGGCGCGCACGAGCCCGCCTCCGAGAGCCCGCGCGGCCGCCTCCGCGCTCAGAACGCCCTTGAGCGGGCCGGGGCAGACGACGGCTCGGGCTCGGTCCGGAATGTCGCCTACCGTTGCCCCGTGGCCTCGAACGACATCGGCCTCCTCGCGGCAAGTGCCCTCGGTATCGCGCTTCCGATCGTCCTTGCCCTACTCCTCCCCCACCAGCACCTCGACAGCGCAGTCGTGCTCTCGATCCCTTGCGGGCTCGTGGCGGCTACCGCGAGCGCCGTGCTCGCCGCACGCGACCGCCGCCGCAGCGGCAAGCTGGTGACCGGCGGCGTGATCGTCGGGTACGCCGCGCTCGTCGTCCTCGGCGCCGGAATCCTCGTGCTCACCGTCGCAGCGATCGCCTTCTACCGAACGCCGCTGACCTTCTAGTGCTTCTTCCAGTGATGCTGCCCCGCTTCTCGGTCGCGAGCACCAAGCGCTGCGAGGACGCAGGGAGCCCCGGTAATGGCGATTACCGGGGCGACTGAGGACGAAGCAGGGCGCCGCGTGATCGCGGGCGAGAAGCAGGCGTGTATTGCTGGAAGAGGCACTATGCGATCCGCTCCACGCGCCCGTCCTCTTCGACCTCGACGTCGGTCACGTCGGGCATGCGCCGCAGCATCGCGAACGAGAAGCCCTCGCGCGCGAGATAGACGAGGCCAAGGCCGACACCGACCGAGGCCTCGATCGCCTGCAGGCCGACTCCGAAGGCGAACCCGTGCGCATACGAGACGCCGTAGGAGAGGAGGGCGAACCCGATCGCCGCCTGGAGTAGGCCGACGTTTCCCGGCCAGAACGGGAAGAGCGTGACGACGTTCATGAGCAGGAGGACGAGCGCGGCCGCGTGCACGCCCGCGTGGATCTGGAAGGCCTGCATCGCCGCCCACACCGCGAGGAGCTGGGCGGTCCAGCCGAGAAGCTGGAAGCAAAGCGCCCAGATCGCAGGCGCCGGCCTGCGCAGCACGGTCAGCCCGGCCCGCGCCATCGCGATCAGACGGCGCACGGCTCCCGAGTCTTCGGACGCCTCTTGCGCGGGCTGCGGATGCCGCCTTGCAAGGAGAAACGCAGCGATGAGGAGGCCGAGCCCGACGCCGATAACGACGGCCAGCGCGGGCTTCGCCCAGTCCGGGATTCGCGAGGTGTAGAGGACGTAGACGACGAGCCCGGTGGCGGCCACGACGTCGAAGAGCCGGTGCGCGAAGACCGTCCCCACGATCGTCGCCCAGGTTCCCGGGCGGCGGCGCAGATGCCGCGTGATCACGGCCACGCGCGCGAGCTCGCCCACCCGTCCCGGCAGCGCGACGTTGCCGAGGAGACCGACGCAGAACGCGGAGAAGACGACGCGCCACGAGGGCCACGGCTTCGGAATCGCCTGGAGGATGACCACGCGCCAGGCTGACGATCGAACCATGACCGACAAGAGGTTGATGCCGACCGCGATCGCCACCCAGGTCCACGAGACCGCCTCGAAGGCGTCGGTGAGGAGATTCGTGTCCGGCCACTGCCAGGCGACGAGGATCGCCGCCACCGCGAGAACAGCCGCGAGAATTCCAAACCGCACCGCTCGGCTCTGCGGCAGATACACGTCAGGCCGCCGCTTTCTGCGCCGTCGTGCCGACCGTGAGCTGCTCGTAGATCTCGACGAGGCGGCGCGCGATTCTGTCCCAGGAGTACTGCTCAGCAACCGTCCGAGCTCCTGCGCCGAGCGCGGCGCGGCGCGGCTCGTCGGTGAGGAGCTGGACCAGGGCGCGCACGACAGCGGCGGAGTCTCCGGGCGGCACGAGCACTGCGCTCGTCTGGTCCGCGACCGCGGCATATCCCTCGATGTCGGAGGCGACCGCGGGAGTCGCCGTCGCGAACGCGCGCGTGAGCACCATCCCGAAGCTCTCTCCGCCGAGCGCCGGTGCGGCGAGGAGGCTCGCCGCCTGCAGCTCCGAGGTCAGATTCTCCTCCGACAGGCCGCCCAGAAGGTCGACGCGCTCGAGCGAAAGCCCCTGTCGCCGCGCGAGCCAGCGGACCGAGAGGGGATCTGCCCCGACGACGCGCAGCCGCGCCTCGGTCTTCGCGGCAACCCCCGGCCAGGCGCGCAGGAGCACCTCCAGGCCCTTGCGCCGCTCGTTGCGCCCGATGAAGACGACGTTGCCGTTACGCCCGCCCGGATCGAAGGTCTCCGGCAGGAAGATGCCGTTCGGGATCACCTCCAGAGGCCCGCCGGCGTAGGGCTCCGCCGCACGGCGCGCAGACTCCGACACCGCGATCCGGTAGTCGGCCCGATCGACCGCGATTCCCCACATCCTCCTGCCCATCGGATACCAGCCAAGCTTCTCGCCGGCGGCGTGGAAGGTGGCCACGGTCGGACACGGCGCAGCCACGAGCGCGAAGGCGGACAGGATCGGTGCGTACGGCTCGTGCACGTGCACGACGTCGAATCGTTCCTCTGCGAAGATCCGCCGCATCCGCAGCATCGCGGGCGGCGACAGGATGATGTTCGGGAGCGAGGCGTTCGCGGGCACGATCACCGACCGCCCCACCGGAATCACGTAGTCCGGCGGCCTGGTGTGCCTGCCTTCCTTCGGGTGCAGGAGCTTCGTCAGACGTCCAGGCGGATCGTGACCCATGAGGATCTTGGCCTCGACTCCGAGGTCTCTGAGTGCCCGCGCCTGGTGGTCAGCGTGCTCCTGGACTCCCCCCCAAAACGACCAGGAGTAGGGCACGACGATGCCCACCTTCATGGCCGCACCTTACCGGCAATAGACTCGTGCACATGATCAAGCGGGCCGCCAGGCTGGAGGAGGTCGTCGGCTTCGGGATCGACCGCGTCGCGGCCTCGTCGGAGGAGAAAGGCGGGAGCCACGGCGGTCCCATTCTCCGGATGGAGAACCTCGACACCGACCTTCCGCTCCCGCCGGAGGCGCTCGAGGTCACGCGCGGGAAGCTCGACGACACGAAGTCGAACAGCTGGCTCCCCTTCACGGGCGACCTCGATCTCCGTGCCGCAATTTCCGACTTCACCGCCGAGCGCACCGGTCACCGCTACGACCCGGAACGGGAGATCGTCGTGACGGCAGGCGGAATGGAAGGGCTGCTGAACGCCCTCCTCTGCACCGTCGATCCCGGCGACGAGGTGGTCGTCACCGACCCGACCTACGCGGGAATCGTCAACCGCATCCGGCTCGCCGGCGGCACGCCGCGTTTCGTGCCGTTTCTCGCCGAGGAGGACGGCTGGCGCCTCGACCGCGGCCGGCTCGCCGACCTCGTCGGTCGGAAGACGACCGGCTTCCTCCTCATGAGCCCGTCAATGCCCTCGGGCGGCTGGCTCGACGAGGACGACTGGCTCGCTGTGTGCGATATCTGCCGCGAGCGCGAGCTCTTCCTCATCTACGACGCGGCGATGGAGCGCCTTCTCTTCGACGACCGGCCGCTCGTCCACCCCCTGCGCATGGACAGGATGCCGGAGCGCACGATCCTCGTCGGCTCACTCTCGAAGGAGCACCGGATGATCGGCTGGCGCGTCGGCTGGGTCGCCGGCCCGGCGGACACCGTCACCGACGTGGGCTGGGCGCACGTCTACAACACGACGATGCCGGTGGCGATCTCCCGCTTCGCCGCCACCGCCGTCCTGCGCGGAGATCAGGGCCACGTGGTCGAGTGCGTCGCCGATCTCGAACGCCGCCGCGACGCGATCCTCAACGGCCTCCCCGGCTGGCCCTTCGTCAGCCCGGCCGGCGGGTGGTCGCTTCTCCTCGACGTCGCCTCGCTCGGCTTCGAGCCCGCCGAGGCGTCGCGCATTCTCCTCGACGAGGCGCAGATCGCCGCCACCGCGATGACCGGCTGGGGCGACGAGGTCGCCGCCCGCTACGTTCGCTTCGTCTTCAGCGCCGAGCCGGTCGAGCGGCTCGAGACCATCCCGGATCGTGTCGCCGGCTCGAGGCTCGCGGAGGCCGTTGCAAGTCGAGTCTGAAACCCAGACGAAAGCCGTCGTCGCAGAGATCGCCCGCGGTGGCCTGGCCGAGCTGCACACGCACCTCGGCGGCTCGGTCGATCCCGCGGTCATGTGGTCGCTCGCCCACGAGCAGGGGATCACGCTTCCGGTCAAGGACTACTGGGACTTCGTCGATCTCGTCACCGTCGACCCGCGCGGCGTCGAGGGCCTCCCCGAGCTCGACCAGATCTACAAATGGACGGAGCTGATCCAGTCGAGCCCGCTCGCCGTCGAGCGGTCGGTGCACGGCGCGATCGGCGGCGCCTATATCTCCCAGAACATCACGACGCTCGAGCTCCGCTTCAACCCGATGAAGCGAAACCGCGGCGGCGAGCGCGACCTCGACCACATCATCATGGCCGCAGTGCGCGGGCTCGACCGCGCCCGGCTCGAGTACCCGCGCGTGCGCGCCGGCCTGATCCTGATGATGGACAGGACGTTCACGCACGAGCAGAACGCAGTGATCGTCGAGAAGGCGGCTCGCTATGCCGAGCGCGGGATCGTCGGCATCGACATCGCCGGCCCACGGCCGAACGGCGGGCGCTATCCCTATCGCGACCTCGCGCCGCTGGTCGACGAGGCGCGGTCTGTGGGCCTCGGCGTGACCATCCACGTCGGCGAGGAGGGCGGCGCGCACGGGATCGAGGAGGTCGGCGAGGTCGTCGAGACCCTCCGCCCCGACCGCATCGGCCACGGCATCCTCGCCACGCAGGACGACGACGTCATGGGGGCCCTCGTCGAGACCGGCACCGTCCTCGAGATCTGCCCGACCTCGAACCTGCTCACCCGCGCGCTCGCCGACGAGGACGCGCTCCGCGACACGATCAGGACGTTCGCCGACCGCGGCGTCGCCTTCACGATCGCGACGGACGGGCCCGAGATGATGCGCACGCACCTGCGCGACGAGCTCGAATTGCTGCTGAGCACCGGTGCGTTGTCAGAGGCGGATCTGGTAGCGGTGAACGCCCGCGGGCACCATGCGTCCTTCATAAGCCCAAAGGCGTAGCGCGGAAAGATCGCTCCCGCGGCCAATGGCGAGGCCGCCACTCCCGCGACAACATGCCGCCGATGATCACTCTCGGCGAAGACATCCGCTTCACTCCCCGACAACGACAGGTGATCCAGCTGATCGCTGAGGGTTGCTCGAACGTCGAGATCGCAGAACGACTCGGCGTGTCACCTCGAACTGCGAAGGCGCACTCGGACATCCTCCGTTCGAAGCTGCGGGTCAGCCGGCGACGGCAGATCCCGCTCGCCTTCCGCGATGCGACCGGCGAGAACCCTCTCGAAGGCCTCGAGCCGGCGGTAGGCCTGCGCGACGACTCCCGCACGCCCGACTGACCACTCGGGGGATAACGGCCCGGCGCCCGCGGCCCGCCGTGGGCGCCGGAATATCCGTGGTTGGAACTCTCCTGCAAATCGCGCTAATCTCGTGAGCCGCCGGCGCAGAGCCGCGGCCGCGATGGAGGCGCTCCGGGAGTCGTACCCACCTCTCTTCCGCCGCCACGCCCGGCGTCCTCGCCTCACGCGCCTGCTCGACGAGAGTACGGCGCAGACGATCGTCGTGACCGCTCCGGCCGGCTACGGCAAGACCACTTTGGCGGCCGAATGGGTGCAGGGCCGCGACGATGTCGTGTGGTATCGATCCACCTCGGGCTCCGCGGACGTCGCGGCGTTTTCGGCCGGACTCGCCGACGTGATAGCCCCTCTCGTCCCCGGCGTCGGAGACAGGCTGAAACAGCGCCTCCGCGTAGCCGATACCCCGGAGCGCGCCGCACGTCCACTCGCAGAGATCTTCTCGGAGGATCTCGAAGGCTGGCCGCCGGAGGCCATCCTCATCATCGACGACTACCACCTGGTGGTCGACTCGGCCCCGGTCGAGGAGTTCATGGACTGGCTCCTCACTCTGACGCCGGCGCTGCGGGTGCTCGTGACCGCCCGGCGGCGGCCGAAGTGGGCCTCGGCGAGACGCATCCTCTACGGGGAGATCTTCGAGCTCGATCGTGGACAGCTCGCGATGACGACCGAAGAAGCCGCCCTCGTCCTGGACGGCCGCTCGACGGAGGAGGTGCAGGCCCTCGTCCAGCAGGCTGAGGGATGGCCAGCTCTCATCGGCCTCGCCGCTCTGTCGGCAACCCATGAGCTCCCGACGGAACGCGTTTCCGAGGCGCTGTACCGCTACTTCGCCGAGGAGGTCGTTCGGGGGCTGACCGAGGGGGAAGCGCTCTTCGTTCTGCGAGCTTCGGTTCTGCTGAGTGTCGACGAGCGAGCCGCACGCAGTGTTTTGGACGTCCAGGACGCGACGGAAATCCTTGAGCGCCTCATCGACGAAGGACTTCTTCACCAAGTCGGCTCTTCGAGACTTGAGTTTCACCCACTCCTCCGCGCGTTTCTCCGACAACAACTCCGCGCCGAGCAACCAGATGCCTGGCGTCAACTCTGCGACAAAGCAGTAGCAGACGCTAGAGATCGAAGCAGCTGGGAGGACGCGTTCGACATCGCCGTCTATGCGGAAGACCTCGCTGCCGCGACGGAGATCGCCGTCGAAGCCGCCCCAGAATTCCTAGCTGCTGGCCGCCTGGAAACTCTCGAACGCTGGCTTGAGGAGTGTGGCGCGGCCGCGGCTCACCATCCGGGCGCCTTACTCCTGAGAGCCGAGATTCTCGTCCGCCATGCCGAACTGGCCCAAGCGTCCGAATTGGCCGAGTCAGTGGCGCGAAGCCTGCCCTCAGGCGACCAGTGGGTTTCGCGAGCGAATCAGATCGCTGCGCAAGCCTTCTACCTGCGCTCGCGAAGCGACCTCGCAGCTCCTTTGTACGTCAAGGCACTCGCGGATGCCCAGAGTGAGATCGATCGAAAGAACGCTCTGTGGGGCGCGTTCCTCGCGCACGCCGATCTAGATATTGACTCGAGCATGGCCTTCCTACGGGAGCTCGAGTCGGATGCGGCGGAGGATTTGAACACCCGCCTTCGCGTGACTGTTGCCCGCCAGACGATTTCGCTCGAACAAGGATCTCTGTCGGGTCTTTGGGCGGCAGCGCATGCACTCATTCCGGTCGCGCGACATGCCGCCGACCCACTTGTTCGCAGCAACTTCCTTGCGCAGAGCGCCTACCTTGCGACCGCGAGGTCAGAGTACTCCGCCGCCTTAGACCTGAGCGATGAAGCCCTGAAGTTGAGCATGGTGCTTCAACACGACTTCGCAACAGGTTGCTGCCTTGCATATCGAGCGGCCGCCAAGGTTGGGCTCAGGCAACTCGCCTCAGCTGGTTCGGATATTGCCCTTCTCGTGCAGACGACCGCCCACAGAGAAGACCCCTATCTGCAGACTCAGCGGGCCTTGACCGAGGCTCGGCTCTTGATAGCCCGCCGAGATTTGTCTTCCGCACAAACAAAGCTAGAGCAGTCGTCTCACGGTGATCCAAGCCCATCGACGCTTGGAGAGCGGATCGCGCTCCTTGCGCTTGTTCTTGCGTCACTTGGAAAGCCTGGCGAGGCTCTTGAACGCACAAGACAAGCGCGAGAGATCACATCCGCTACGGAAGCGCACTACCTGTGCGCGTTCACCGAGGTCATCGCGAATTTCGATTCCGGCGATCCCAGCGCCCGGGCTTGCGAAGTGGTCGCGGAGGCGTTTTCGGCCGACTACACAGATTCATTCGTCGTGGCCTACCGTGCCTTTCCACAGCTCTTGAAAGCCGTGGCGAATGATCGCAAGGCACTCGGTCTTGCTTCTGCTGTCATCAGAAACGCCCGCGATACGAAACTCGCTCAGAAAGCCGGAATGAAGCTGGCGGGCGAGTCTCCACAAGCGGGTGATCCTCTTCTCACGGCCCGAGAGGCGGAGGTGCTCGAACTTCTCGGCCTAGGGCTTTCTAACGCCGAAATCGCCCAGCGTCTCTTCATCGCGCCGAGCACCGTAAAGGTCCACGTCCGACACATCCTCGAGAAGTTGGGCGTCAAGAACCGCGTTCAGGCGGCACTTGCGGCTAAAAGAACTCGTTGACCCTAGCCGGCGGCAACGGCCGCCATTGAGGCGTTCCACTGCGTCTCGGGTTCGAAGTCTGCGCGATCGCCGGTGAGATAAGCCTCGTCTGCGGTGGCCAATATTGCTTCGAAAGCAGCAACGACCGTGGTGTCAAATTGGGTGCCCACTGCTTGAGCCAGGCGCATTCGCGCAACTCGACTTGGCATAGCATCCCGATACGGGCGACCGGACGTCATCGCGTCATAGGCATCAGCCACTGCAATGATTCTCGAGATCAGCGGGACGTCCTCGATGGGGAGCTTGTCTGGATATCCCTGACCGTCGACACGTTCGTGATGATGTCGCACAATCTTTGCAATCTCGGAATAACCGTCAACGTTCGAGAGGATCCTCTCGCCGATCGCAGAGTGCTCCTCCATGATCCGCCGTTCCTCGAGCGTCAACGCCCCCGGCTTCTCAAGGAGACCGGCCGGTAGGCCGACTTTGCCAACGTCGTGGACAAGGCCGGATAGATGGGCGATGTGCTGCTCTTCCTCAGACAACCCAAGTCTCGCGGCAATATCCCGCGCGTAGATTGCGACACAGGCGGAATGACCCGCTGTGTATTGATCCCGAGCATCGAGCGCCGCCACTAGAGCGGTAGCAAAAGAAAGGCCGGCGCCCTCCAAGCGATCATTTGCTTCGGCAAGGTCGTCCGCCAATCGACGCTGCTCCTGGTACAGAACGAACAAGCGCTGTGCAGCGATCGCGGGCACAAAGAAGAAAAGGAGCGTCCACGGTGAGATCTCCGCATATGCATATGCGAGCACCGCGATGATCGGCGCATAAAGCGAAACCGTTCCGAATGCGACGCGACTGGTCGATTGAGTCACGTCAGAGAGCGGCTTGTTTCGCACGACAGCAGTTAGAGACGCGAGACAGAGGTCCGCGGTGGCCTCAACCAGTGCCACGACTACGACGCCGACCAGCAGATGCATGAAGGATGCGCCATCCGGGATCACGGCAACGGCGGCGATCCCGGCAAGACCACCTACGAGCGAGCGCGAGGCTGTCCAGATGACCCATCGAGTGAAGGGCGGCCCGAAGTCAGCGAGCATCGCAAACGCGCCCACGACCATTGCGGCAAACGGCCCATATACCACCGCTGCAAAGAGCAACGGAAGGACGGATACCGAAACCTGCGTACTCGGGGAAATGAAGACGCTCTGCCGTTCTGCCACAAGGGCGACGATGCAGAGTGCGGCCAGCGCTAGCGGACTGCCTTCAAGCGTGGAATCGGCATCAACCAGGAAACCGACCATGAGGATGGCCGCGGCGACCAAAGAGCCAGCAAACAGCTTGGTTCCTGGGGAAACGGATGATTTAGTCGGCTGGGGGTGAGTTTCTGCGAAAGTGGTCAATTGTCTTGAAAGTCCCCCAAAAGGGGTATAAGCTCTCCCGGCCGTTATCCCCCCGCGACGGAGGAACAAATGCTTCGTTGGAGAGTGGCGTTCGCTGGTGTTGTCGCTACCCTGGCCTCTCTGGCGTCCATCGCCGGCGCTAGCAAGGTCTGGTAAAGCCCGCTTAGTCTGAGTTTTTCCACAACCGCCAGCATCCCTCGCTAGAGGGATTCTGGGTCTAGGCTGTGGATTGCGTGGAAAACCTGGTCGCTAGGCGATCAGGCCGCGCCTGAAACCGATTGCGACCGCATGCGCGCGGCTGCGCGCCTGCAGTTTCGCCAGAAGGTGCCGCACGTGCGACTTCACCGTCTCCTCGGAGAGGTAGAGGCGCACGCCGATCTCGCGGTTCACTAGACCGTCTGAAATCAGCTGCAGAACCTCGATTTCGCGCATTGTGGGCTCCTGCTCGAGCTCCCTGAGCGGGGGCGTGAACGGGATGACCTCAGCTTCCTGCTCCTGTGTTGACCGGCGCGCGGCCGCCTCGTCGAAGCGGCGTGCGTGGTCCAGGTATCGAGACAGGATGTCTTTGCGCTCGGCAGCGTCCATCGTGAGCGAAAAATCGGCACCCTCATCCCGTTTCCTTACCCTCGTTCGAGGGAGTGAGGTCAACGGGCGCGCCCGCGGAAAACCTTATGAATGCTGCGAAAAACGTGACTATCGTCGCTTGCGGATAACCCTGTGGAGAAGCCCGCGCTCAGGCTCTGGCCAGAAGCTTGGCAACCACGCGCAGATCAGCGACGAAATCGTCCATCGCGGCCTGGCGCTCGTCGTCGGTCCGCTGGCGGAGAATCGACGAGGGATGCACCGTCGCAATCACGTAGGGCGCGAGGTCGGACTCGACGGGCCTCCCCCTGTCCTTCGTCACGCGGAACTGGCGGCCGAGGAGCGCCTGCGCCGCGGTCGCTCCGAGGGCGACGAGAACCCTGGGCCGGACGGCCTCGAGCTCCGCATCCAGCCAGGGTCTGCAGGCCGCGAGCTCGGCCGCATTGGGCTTCTGGTGGATCCGGCGCTTCCCGCGCGGCTCCCACTTGAAGTGCTTGACCGCATTCGTGACGAACGCGAGCCGGCGGTCTATCCCGGCGGCGTCCAGGCCCTCGTCGAAAACGCGTCCGGCGGGGCCGACGAAGGGCTTCCCGGCGAGATCCTCCTTGTCGCCCGGCTGCTCTCCGACGAAGACGATCTCTGCACTCTTCAACCCCTCGCCGAAAACCGTCTGCGTGCCTGTTTTCCACAGGTCACACGCCTTGCACCCCGCCGCGGCTTCGCGAAGTTTCGGCAGGTTCGACGTGTCCGGGACGGGAGCCGTTCCCACCCCCTAGCGATCCCCGAGGAGGAGCGATGCAAACGCGCCGCCGCCGATCACGCGGCCGGCCCTACCGCCGGCGCGCTCCCGTAGCTCCCGATCGGAGGTGACGAGCCAGTACGCGCCCTCGAGCTCGCGGGCCCGGCGCGCGATCCAGTCGTCGGCGCTCTCGCCCCCGGTGCCGATCCCGCCCGCGGGCGCCTCTCCGTCGAAGACGATCTCGGGCTCGACGCCCTCGCCCGCCGCCCACTCCTGCACGAGCCGCACGAGCTCCTCCTCGGGGATGTTCGGCCAGCGCGAGCGCAGCACGTTGCGCGCGTCGACGAGAACTGTTTGGCTCACGGGCGTGCTGAGACTGTACGACCACCCGGCCTCCGGGAACTGCTACAAGGCGCGGCTGCTACTCGCACAGCTGGACGTGCCGTCCGAGCGCGCTCTCGTCGACATCTTCGCCGGCGCCGCCCTGGAGCCGGAGCATCGCAAGCGAAACCCTGCAGGGCGCGTGCCCGTCCTCGAGCTCGACGACGGGACGTTCATCGCCGAATCCGGCGCGATCCTCCTCTTCCTCTCCGAAGGCACCGAGTTCCTTCCGGACGACCGCCTGGAGTGCGCCCGGGTGTGGCAGTGGCTTTTCTTCGAGCAGAACCAGCTCGAGCCGTCGATCGCGACCGCACGCGTGATGCAATGGCGAGGACGCGACGCCGAGCGGCCTGATGCCTACGAGCACCGCATCGCCTGGGCGAACGAGGCACTCGACTCTCTGGAGGCCCACCTCGCGGAGCACGACTTCCTCGCCGCCGGGCGCTACACCGTCGCGGACATCGCGACCTACGGCTACACGCACGTGGCGCACGAGGTCGTGGACATGGACAGCCGGCCCGCGATCGCAGCCTGGATCGAGCGCGTCGAGGCACAACCCCGCTTCATGAACGACCTGGAGCCGCTGCCGTGAGCGGAAAACTGCTCTCGGTCAACGTCGGCACGCCTCGCGAGATCGAGTGGCTCGGCCGCCGCGAGAAGACATCCATCTGGAAGGCACCGATCGACGGTCGCGTGCCGGTGCGCGGCGTCAACGTCGCGGGTGACGACCAGGCCAATCGCGAGGTGCACGGCGGGCCCGACAAGGCCGTCTACGCCTACGCGCGGGAAGACACCGACTGGTGGGAGCGCGAGCTCGGCCGCGGGCTCGAGCACGGCAGCTTCGGCGAGAACCTAACGGTCGCGGGAATCGACGTGACGGGTGCGGTCGTCGGTGAGCGGTGGGAGGTGGGCAGCACGGTTTTCGAGGTGGCGCAGCCGCGGATCCCGTGCTGGAAGCTCGGCGCGCGCATGGAGGATCCATCCTTTCCCGTTCACTTCGCGGCCGCGGGCCGGCCGGGCGCGTACCTTCGCATCGTCGCGGAAGGCGAGATCGGCGCCGGCGACGAGATTCTGGTCGGCGAACGGCCCGAGCACGGGCTCACCGTGGGCGACGTCGCGCGCATCTACCACCAGGAGCGAAACCGAGCCGCGGTGCTGCTCCGCGCGCCCGAGCTCGCCGATGGCTGGCAGGAATGGGCCTTGAAGCGGACGGGCGATCCTGTAGGCTGAGCCGGTCGTCCCCGACGAAAGGAGGTTCGCAAATGTCCGATTCCTGCACCCGCCGAGCCTCCGGTCGGACGCGCTAGCTTCCGCAACCGCTCCTGAGGCTCCCCGTTCGCGCCCATCCGGGCGCTTTTTCGTTCCTCAAGCCGAAGGAGTCACGTTGCAGCTCGAAGATCTCGGCTGGGACGCGTTCTTCGCGGATGCGTTTCGGCCACATGAAGCAGAAGGTCTCGTTCCCGCGCGCGTCGTCGCGCGACATCACGGCCCGTGCGAGCTCATCACCGAGCACGGGCGCATAGGAGGTCTCCCCGCCGGGAAGCTGGAAGGGCTCGACCTGCCCGTGGCGGGAGACTGGGTCGCGGTCCGAGAGCTCGAAGGCGAGCGGAAGGGCATCGTCGAGGCGGTCCTCCCGCGCAAGACGACGTTCACGCGCAAGGAGGCGTGGCGGCGAACGGTCGCGCAGGTGGTGGCGGCGAACGTCGACACGATCTTCCTCGTCACGGCGTTCGGGCAGGACCTGAATCCGCGGCGCCTGGAGCGCTACCTCACCGCCGCGTGGGACAGCGGCGCGAATCCGGTCATCGTCGTGAACAAGAGCGACAAGACCTTTGATCCGGCGGGCGACCTCGCCGAGGTCGAGGCGATCGCCTTCGGGATTCCCGTGCATGCGGTCAGCGCCGCGACCGGTGCGGCGCTGGACGAGCTCGCCCCCTATCTCGGGCGTGGACGCACGGTCGCCCTGCTCGGCTCCTCCGGAGTCGGGAAATCGACGCTGATCAACCGGCTGGCCGGCACGGAGCTCCTGAAGACCGCGGAAACGAGCAGGGAGGGCCGCGGCCGGCACACGACGACGAATCGCGAGCTCGTGCCGCTTCCCGGAGGCGCACTTCTCCTCGACACGCCTGGCATGCGGGAGCTCTCGCTCTGGGCAGACGAGAGCGTCCTCGATTCGACATTCACCGACATCGCTGAGCTTGCGGCGACGTGTCGGTTCGGCGACTGCACGCACCTCCACGAGCCGGGGTGTGCCGTGCGCGCGGCGATCGCGGAGGGCTCGCTCCCGGCCGAGCGCTTCGACAGCTACCTCAAGCTGCAGCGGGAGCTGCGGGCGCTCGAGCTCCGGAAGGACGCACGCCTGCGCTCGGAGGCGAGAAAGGAGTGGCGCCGGCGGCACCGCGAGATGCGGAACGTGAAGTACTAGGCTGCCCTGGCGTGGGTCGGCTGGCTCTCCTCCTGGGTCTCGTTCTCGGTCTCGCCGCCTGCGGCGGAGAAAACGAAGCCGCCACGGTCATCGGCACGGACACGCCGACCCACACCGAGACGGTCGAGGCGGAGCCTGTCCTGACGGTCAAGACGAGCGAGGTCGCCCTCACGGGGCCCACATTCCAGACGCCGTCGAAGAACATTGGCTGCACCGAGGGCGAGGACGTGCTCGTCTGCGACATCCTCAGCGGGCTCGAGCCCGAGCCGGACGGTCAGTGCGAGCTCGACTGGACCGGCATGGAGATGGAGCGGCTCGGCTCGTCGCAGCCGCGCTGCGCGGGAGACACCGCGTACGTCCAATCCGCACCGGTCCTCGAGTACGGGGAGGCCTGGCAGCGGAACGGCTTCCTCTGCGTCTCCAAGCCGACGGGCCTCGACTGCACCAACGAGGACAGCCACGGCTTTACGCTCTCCCGCGAGCAGTGGGCACAGTTTTAGCCCCCGAAAGCTGGGGAACCCTGGCACCAATAGGGAACCACAGGGCGGCGGGCCGGCCGACCTCATGGGACTCGCCGAACTGATGACTGTCGCTCCCAGCCACCAGGATCAGGCTTTCGTCCACGAGGCCTTCCTCTACCGGGACTCGGAAGAGTTCCTCCGTGGAATGCTCCGGTTCATTCGGGCCGGCACCGAAAACGGAGAGCCGGTCTTCGTCGTTCTCTCCGCCGAGAAGATCGAGCGCCTGAAAGAGGCGCTGGGCGAGGACGCCGAGCGCGTGCTCTTCGCCGACATGGCGGGGATCGGCGCGAACCCGGCGCGAATCATCGCGGCCTGGCGCGAGTTCGTCGATGAGTTCGGCGCCGGTGGGCAGCAGCCGATCCGTGGGATCGGCGAGCCGATCTGGCCCGGGCGAAGCGATCCGGAGCTCGCCGAGTGCCATCGGCACGAGTCGCTCCTCAACCTCGCCTTCGCCGACACGCCGTCCTTCCGGCTCCTCTGCCCGTACGACGTCTCGGCGCTCGACCCGAAGGTCGTCGAGGAGGCGGAGCGGACCCACCCCTTCGTCTCTGACCTCGAGTCGTTCCGAGACAGCGGGAGCTATCGCGGCATCGACGCTATCGCCGCGCCCTTCGCCGATGAGCTCGGCGACCCGCCTGTCCGCGCAGAGGAGCTGGTCTTCGACGGCGACTCGCTGGCCGAGGTGCGGGAGCTCGTCGCCCGGTGGGCGGAGAAGGCGGGGCTCGTCGGGCCACGGGCCGAGAACCTCGTCCTCGCGGCGAACGAGATCGCCACGAACAGCATCCGCCACGGTGGAGGCTCGGGCGTCCTCCGGATGTGGACCGAAGACGGCGTCCTGCTCTGCCAGATCGAGGACCGAGGACGCATCGAGATGCCGCTCGCCGGGAGGCTGCAGCCTGTGCTGGACAAGCCGGGCGGGCGTGGGCTCTGGCTGGCGAACCAGCTCTGCGACCTGGTGCAGGTGCGGACGTTCGAGGATGGAAACGTCGTCCGCATCCACATGGCGGGATCCCGCTAGCATCCTCGGCATGCGCGCGCTGCTCGCCGTTCTCGTCCTTGCCGCCGCGATTGTCGCGGCCGGCTGCGGCGGAGACAACGCCAGCTCGGGCGGCACCGCGACCGAGAGCTCGGCCACAGCGGTGGACACCTGGGCGGACAGCGTCTGCGCGGCCTTCAACGACTGGCAGAGCTCGATCCAGAGTGCCGGGCAGGCGGTGGGGAGCAATCCGTCCGAAGAAGGGATCAAGACCGCCGGCGACCAGATCAAGACCGCGACGCAGACGCTCGCCGACGACCTGAAGGGCCTGGGCCGGCCGGATACCGCGAGCGGTCAGCAGGCGAAGGCTGCGATGGATGAGCTGGCGACGAACCTCGAGGCGAGCCTGCAGAAGATCACGGAGGCGATGGACAACGCCTCCGGCACCGCCGGTGCGGTCGCTGCGGCCACCGCGATCGGCAACAACCTGGTCGAGATGGGAAACCAGGTCTCGGCCACCTCCGAGAAGCTCCAGGACATCGACGCTCAGGGCGAGCTCGAGGACGCATTCGCGCAGGCCGATTCCTGCGCAGGGCTTACCGGAACCTCGTAAGCCCCGCCGTTATCGCATTGGGGTGACGCGACCACCCCCAGCAGTCGCGCCACCCGGACGGCTCCGCTCAGAGCGGATGCAAGAAAAATGATGCTCCCCTGACGCGCCGAATTCATCGGCCGCACGACCCGTTCGCGTAGGTCATTGGTCGCGGGTCTCGCAGGAGGCGTGACCGACCCGCAGAACGTGGTTTCTCGACGCCCCTCCATCGTGGGATCATCCCCGCATGACGGCTTCCGCCGAACCTCCAGCCGCACTCCCGTTCAACGACCCCTCGCGCCGCTCACGGCTTGTGAAAGTCGTGCTCTGGCTGGTCGCGCTCGCACTCGTCATCGCGCTCCTGAACGTCCTCGGCGTCGATGTCATCGGCTGGCTCAAAGACCTCTGGGACCAGATCAAGGCCGTCCCGGTCGGCTACATCATCGCCGCGCTCGTCTTCCAGAGCAGCCAGACCGTGCTCGCGGGCCTTTCCTACTACGGGATCCTCAAGGCCGCCTACGGGGACGAGGTCACCCTGGCGCCGATCGTCACCGCCTATGCGGTCGGCGTCGCGATGAACAACTTCCTGCCGGCCAACATCGGAACGCTCGTGACGCTGCTCATGTTCGTCGCGCTCATCCCGTCGTGCACGTTCGCGGGTGCGCTCGCCGCCTACATCGTGCAGAAAATCTTCTTCACGATCGCCGGGACGTTCGTCTACCTCTACCTCTTCCTGTCGGTGCCGGGCTCGTTTACGGAGAACCTCGGGAACGAGAAGGATCACCCGCTGCTCGTGCTCGGAATCGTCGTCGGCGCGGTGCTCCTCGTACTCATTCTCGGACGGCTCTTCTGGCGCCAGGTGAAGAAGCTGTGGGCCCAGGCCAAGGTGGGCGGCGTCATTCTCTCGCAGCCGAAGCGCTACCTCACGCGCGCGTTTCTGCCCTCACTCCTCTCCTGGCTCTGCAAGCTCGCCGTGATCGGCATCTTCCTCGCGGCCTTCGCGATCCCCGTGACCTTCGAGTCGATCATGTGGGTGACGGGGTCCGGCTCGCTCGCCAACGTCGTCTCCGTGACCCCCGGCGCGGTCGGCATCACTCAGGCGACGAACGCGCTCGCGCTCTCGACCTGCTGCGACGTTCCCAACTCGCTCGCCGTCGACTACTCGACCGCGCAGCAGCTCATCACGACGGCCTGGAACGTCCTCTTCGCGCTCGTTCTCGTGGTCGCCATCTTCGGCTGGAGGGGCGGCAAGTCACTCGTCCTCCAGTCGTACTCGGACGCAAAGGTGAAGGCGGCCGAGCAGAAGGAACAGCGGGCGGCCAAGAAGGAGGCGAAGCGCGCCGAAGCGCGTGAGAAGGGCACGGGCTTCCTGCGCCGGCGGCACGACGAGGACGAAGCCGAGTAGGTGTCCACCACCGAGTACAGGGCGCCGGTGAGGTGGCAGCCGGAGAGGCCGCGCTTCCGGCCTATCCGGGTGGTCACGACCTGGATCCTCGCCGCGCTCGCGCTCATGGCAGCGGCCTGGATCGTTCCGGGCGCGTCCATCGAAGGTTTCTGGGGAGCGCTGGTCGTCTCGGCGATCGTCGCGGCCCTGAACGCGGTCATTCCCCCCATCCTTGCGGCGCTCAGGCTCCCGTTCACGCTCATCGCGGGGTTCCTCCTGGTGCTTCTCGCCGACGCGGCGATGCTGATCGTGGCCGACGAGATCGCGGACAACGCAATCCACCTGGACTCGTTCTGGATTGCGCTCCTGGTCGCCCTCGTCGCGGCCGCGGTGACGATGATCCTCGACGTCGTCGTCGGATCGAACGACGACGACACTTACACGATCAAGGTGATCCAGCGGCTGGCCAGGCGTTCCGGCGAGCGCGTCGAGTCCGACAAGCCGGGGATCGTCTACCTCGAGATCGACGGCCTCGCGCTCCCCGTTCTGAGCCGCGCGATGCGGGACGGCAACGCGCCCCATATGGCGAGCTGGCTGGCCGAGCACGATTACGCGCTGACCGAATGGGAGCCGGACCTCTCCTCGCAGACAGGCGCGAGCCAGGCCGGGATCCTGCTCGGCTCCAACGAGGACATCCCCGCCTTCCGCTGGGTCGAGAAGGAGACGGGCCTCCTCATGACGTGCTCGGCTCCGCCGGACTGCGCCGAGATCGAGCGCCGGCGTGGGACCGGGATCGGCCTGCTCACGAACGGCGGCGCGAGCCGCGGCAACCTCCTCTCCGGCGAGGCCGACCACGTCATCCTCACGGTCAGCCGGATCGAGGCGGAGAAGAAGGCGAACCCCGGCTACCGCGCGTTCTTCGCCAACGGGTTCAACGTCACCCGCGCCCTCGCGCTCTTCGTCTGGGAAGTCGTCCTCGAGATCGCCGCCTCGGCCCGGCAGCGCCGGCGCGACGTCCGCCCGCGCGGGCACCGCGGCGGCCTCTATCCGTTCATGCGCGCGGCGATGTGCGTGGTCGTCCGCGACCTGATCGTCTACGGGGTGCTCACGGACATGATGAAGGGCCGCCCCGCGATCTACGCGACCTTCTCGAGCTACGACGAGGTCGCGCACCACTCGGGGCTCGAGCGGGTCGACACGCTGGAGGCCCTCCGCAAGCTCGACGAGCAGTTCGGGCGCATCGAGCGGGCGCGGCGATACGCGCCTCGGCCCTACGAGATCGTCGTCCTTTCCGACCACGGGCAGACGCAGGGCGCCACCTTCTTGCAGCGGAACGGCTACGGGCTCGCGGACCTCGTCGAGCGGTCGCTCTCCGAGGGCAAGGTGACCGCCCTCGTCGGCGGAGACGAGCAGGACGCGATGGTCGGCCATGCGGTCGGCGAGGCCACCGGGCGACAGCCGAAGAAGAAGCGCTCGAAGAAGGACGTGAGCGGCGAGCAGGCCGTCGTCCTCGGCTCCGGGAACCTCGGCCTGATCTACCTCATGGAGGAGTCGAGGCGGCTCACGCTCGAGGAGATGGAGCAGCGCCACCCGGAGCTGATCGCGGCGCTGCGCGAGCACCCGCACATCGGCTGGCTCCTCGTCCGCTCGACGCGCGACGGGGCGGTCGTCCTCGGCGCCCGGGGCGCGCGCTACCTCGCCGACGGGCGCGTCGAGGGCGAGGATCCCCTTGCGAGCTTCTCCCCGACCGCCGCGCAGCACCTGGAGCGCACGGACTCCTTTGAGCACGTCGCCGACATCATGGTCGGGAGCTTCTACGATCCGAAGCTCGACGAAGGCTGCGCCTTCGAGGAGCTCATCTCCTTCCACGGCGGGATCGGCGGCCCGCAGACGCAGCCCTTCATCCTCCACCCGAACCGGCTGCAGGTTCCCGACGAGCCCATCATCGGCGCCGCGAAGGTGCACGCCGTGCTCGCCGGCTGGCGGGCAGAGCTCGACGGGGGGGAAAGCTGATCGCTGCCTCCCCGAAGATCATCTGCGTCGGGCTGAACTACCACGACCACGCGCTCGAGCAGGGCGCCGAGCTCCCGTCGCAACCGCTCCTCTTCGGCAAGTTCCCGAACGCACTCTCCGGCCCCGGCGATCCCATCGTCCTCCCCCCGGAGAGCAGCCACGTCGACGCCGAGGCCGAGCTTGCGGTCGTGATCGGAACCGAGGGCCGGCGAGTCTCCGAGGCGGAGGCGCTCGACCTCGTCGCGGGCTACACCGTCGCGAACGACGTGACCGCGCGCGACCTGCAGCGAAGCGACGGCCAGTGGCTCCGCGCCAAGGGGTTCGACACGTTCTGCCCGCTGCTCCCCGTAGTCGTTCCGGTCGCCGAGCTGGGCGACGGCTCCGGCCTGCGAATCGTGCAGCGTCTGAACGGCGAGACCCTGCAGGACTCGTCGACCTCGGAGCTCATCTTCGGCGTCGCACGCCTCGTCGCGCACGCCTCGTCGGTCTTCACACTCCTGCCCGGCGACCTCATCCTCACCGGAACGCCCGCGGGCGTCGGCGTGCATCGGAACCCTCCGGTCGCGCTCGCGGACGGCGACGTCGTGGAGATCGAGATCGAGGGGATCGGGACGCTCGAGAACCCCGTCAGCAGCTAGCCGCTACGGGGTCGTCGTCGAGCCGGCGGGCGCGTCCGTGGTCGTCCCGGAGTCCGTGGTCGCGCCGGAATCGGTCGTGGTGCCTGAATCCGTCGTGGTGCCTGAGTCCGTCGTGTTGCCTGAGTCCGTGGTCGTGCCTTCGTCTGTCGTGGTGCCTGAGTCGGTCGTGGTGCCTGCGTCCGTCGTCGTCCCGGTCGTGTCTCCACCCGACGAAGTCGTGCCCTGATCGGTCGAAGTCGTCCCGGAGGTCGTGGTCTCTCCGCCTGTCGTGGTCGACTCGCCGGTGGTCGTCGTCGTGTCGCCTGCCGTCGTCGTGGTCGCGGGCGGGAGGGCAGGCGCGCCGAGGATCGTCAGGATCTGCGACTGGGCGGCGACGAGATCCCCGAGCACCTCGTTCAGCGGGAGCAAGTTGAAGTTCGAGCTCAGCTGCTCGAGCTGCGTCCACGTGGCCGACAGGTCGGCAAGGGTCGCCTCGTCGGGCATCGACGGGAGCGTGACGATGTTCTGCAGCGCGATCGCCTGGGTGAGGCACTCGGCGCAGATGTAGTTGACCGAGACCGCAGTGTTCGCCGGCGTGATCGTTTGCGCGTAGCCGATGACGACGATGAACTGGAAGGCAACCGCGGTCGTCTGGCAGTTGTTGCAGCTCGCGAGCGCCCATGCCTGGTTCGTCTGGTCGACGTCGCTGCCGTCGGTCACCCACACGAGCGCGAGCGCGGAGTCGAAGATGGACGAGCCGTCAGTCGTGTTGACGGCGAGCGCCTGGTTGTCGCCCTCCTCAGGCGCCGCGGGCGGATCGAACCAGAACGGCCAGTCGGGCCTCGTCCCTGGCTGGGTCGGCGTGTCCGTCGGCGGCGTGACTCCGCCCTCGCCGGAGGCGGGGTTCGGAAGGACGACGACCATCCACTGGCCTCCCTGGTCGATCGAGGGCGCCGCAGGCGCGGCCGGCGCGACAGGCGGCGGGGCTGCGCTCGTCAGGTGGAAGACGTTCTGGGTCGGGCGAACCATGGAATCGAGGCCCAGGTGCTCATTCGGCTGGATCGGCCGGTACTGGTCCCCCGGCCACCAGGCCCAGGCAACCCCGGTTGCCATCAGCACGGAGGCGAGCACGAGGCCGGCCCGAAGCGGCGGGTGACCCGATGTGCTCCTCCAGGCCCCGCGCGAGGCGCGGCGGACGAGCCGCGTCAGGAAGTAGACGCTGCCGAGAACG
>DASSBN010000069.1:0-31437 GCA_035698665.1 Gaiellaceae bacterium | reverse complement strand
CGTCATGTGGGACAAGGAGATCAGCCGCTCCGCGCGCGAGGGCTACGGTGCCTATCTCCTCGCGATGCACCGTCTTGCGCTGCGCCTGGCCGACGAGGCGCCGGCGGAGGACGTCGAGGTGTATCTCCAGGAGCTCCTCGGCTACGAGACACGCAAGACGCTCGCCAAGTACCTCGACGAGTACAACTGGTTCGAGGCGGTCGGGCGCGAGCAGCTCACCGCCCGTAGAGATCGATCCCGTGCGGCTCCTGGATGATGTTGCCGCCGTCCACGACGAGCGACTGCCCGGTGACGTAGCTCGCCTCCTCCGAGGCGAGGAAGGCGACGAGCGCGGCGACCTCGTCCGGCGTGCCCGGCCGGCCGACGGGCGTGTTCTTCGCGGCCTCGTGCTCGTCGGGCTCCGAGGAGGCGGTCGCGATCCAGCCCGGCGCGACGGAGTTGCACGTGATGCCGTGGCGGCCGTATTCGATCGCAACCGAGCGCATCAACCCGTCCATGCCGCCCTTTGCCGTCGCGTAGGCGCTGCTCCCGGGCGCGACCACGAACGGCCCCGTCACCGAGGAGACCATGACGATGCGCCCGTAGCGGCGCTCGGCCATCCCGGGCAGCGCGGCCTGGGTCGTGTGGAAGGCGGTCAGGAAGGTCGTGTCGAGCTGGTGGCGCATGACCTCCGGCTCCATGTCGGTGAGGCGCGGAAACGGCATCTCGACGCCGGTCTGCGCCAGGCCTGCGGAGTTGACGAGGATGTCGAGGTCGCCGGCGGCCTCGACGAGCGCGAAAGCCTGCCCGCGGTCGGTGAGGTCGGCCACGTGCGCGGAGACGTCTCCGCCGATCTCGCCGGCCCGCTCCTCGATGCGCTTGGTGGTGGAGGTGATCGCCACCCGCGCCCCGAGCCGCGCCAGCATCCGAGCGCACGCGAAGCCGATTCCCTCTGCGCTCCCGCAGCCGGTCACGAGCGCCGCGCGCCCCGCGAAGTCGAACGGAGAGAGGCCTGAGCGCGCAGGTTTCGACATTCGGCCGCTCAGGGTAACCACGTCGCGAGATCTCACTCGCGCGGATCAGCACGTACTCGCCCAGAGGCCGCGCGACGAAACCGAAGGCAGGAGGGAGCTTTCATGCGTCTTCGCGGCAAAATGCTGGGAGCTGCGCTGGTGACAGGGGCGGTGCTCGCCCTTGCCGCCAGCACGGCCTTTGCGGACAACGGCACGTTCAGCGGGAGCTTCACGCCCACGTCCTGTGGCCAGTTCCAGCCAATCCAGGTGGCGGCCGGAGAGACGACGATCAACGTCGTCGCGACCGCCAATGTCCCCTCCAACGACATCGTCCTCGAGCTGCATCGCCCGCAGGGCAACGTCCTGGCCGCCGCGGACAGCGGCACGAGCCCCGAGCAGCTGAACTATTCGCGCGCCGACCTGCAGCCCGGCACCTACTACGCACGCGTCTGCCCGTTCTCGGATCCGGCGGTGCCCCTACAGGAGCCGATGGACTACACGGGCACGTGGGCGACGCGGAGCGGCCCGGCCGTCGGCTTTCCGGTGAACGACACCGGGGGCGCGGGGGGCGCGCAGTCGGCGCGCTACGTCGGCGGCAAGCTTCTCTTCAGCCCCGCGACCGTGATCGACCCGCAGCGGACCGAGGGTGAGCCCCTGAACTTCATCGACACGAAGACGGGCTACTGGGAGACGGGCCCGTGGGGAACGAGCACGCAGAACTCGTTCATCCACCGCTCGGACGACGGCGGCCTCTCCTTCCACATCGTCAGCCCCGTGGGCCTGCGCTCCGACGTGCCGCTCGGCGGCGGTGACACAGACCTCGTCGCCGACGACCAGGGCTACATCTACTTCACCGACCTGGAAGGCCTCGTCAATCTCGGGAACTCCGTCTCGAACGACGGCGGCAACACGTTCCGCAAGAACCCGGCGGCGATCGCGAACGCGGGCGTCGACCGCCAGTGGTACGCGATCGACAACGGCACGACGGCGAAGGCGACGGACAACACCGTTTTCCTCGGCGTGCGCGAGGCGGGCGTCGGGATCAAGATCTACTCGACGCCGGGCTCGACGGGGGCGACCGACCCCGTCGGCGGCCTCGTCTTCCGCGAGGCCTCGGCGGCCTCCCCGCTTCCGGTCGCCGACGACACGACCTGCGGGCAGATGCGCTTCGACAAGGTCAAGCGCAACCTCTACTACCCGTGCGCCCAGAGCGACCGCGTGCGGGTCACGATCGGCCACGTCGCACCCGGGCAGCGAACGGGGATCGCCTTCCACAACGTCCTCCTGCCTCCGTCGCCCGGCGGCGGGCCGGTGGGCGACATCTTCCCCGCGCTCGCGACCGACGCGGGCGGGAACGTCTACGCCGCGTGGATCGACGAGACGGATCACAACGTCTACTACACGGCCTCGACGAACCAGGGGAGCACGTGGACGAAGCCGATTCGCGTCAACGCCGGCCCGGCGGTGACGAACGTCTTCGTCTGGGCGCATGCAGGCGCCTCCGGCTCGCTCGCCCTCGCGTGGCTCGGAACGAACGAGCCCGGGAATCCCAACGAGTTCCCGAACTGGGCGGATGACCCACAGGGAGCAACCGCGGTCAAGTGGCACGGCTACGTCGCCGTGATCACGAAGGCGACCGCGAAGGGCCCGACGATCGCCCAGCAGCCCTTCACGGAGAAGCCGATGAACTACGGGCAGATCTGCACCGGAGGCATCGGCTGCACGACCGGCGGCGACCGGACGATGGCGGACTACTTCGCCGTCTCGATCGACGGGAACGGCGCTCTGCGCTTCGTCTACAACGACACGACGAGCCAGCATCACGGCGCCCACCTCTTCGAGGTTCGCCAGCTCATCGGCAAGACCCTCGCCGGCGGGAACGTGAATCGGCCGCTGCCGACAAATCCCGCCTCCGACCCGACCGGGGACGCCCGCTGGCCGCACTACTCGCCGACGGGCGCGGGGACGAACGTGCCGCAGCTCGACCTGACCGGCGTCCAGCTCTCCTCGCCAGACGCGTCGACGCTTCGCGTGCGGATGAGCGTGTCGAGCCTGGCCAGCCTCGCCCCGCCCACGGGGAAGACGAGCGCCGCCTGGATCACGCGCTTCCTCGCGCTCTCGCAGGGGGACTCGGGCGAGGAGGCGTACCGCATCTTCGACGTCGGCGTCGAGTCGACGGCCGGAGGCGCGCCGGTCTTCTGGGCCGGCACGACGAGCTGCACCGATTCGACGCCCGGCACCTGCAAGGTCGTCAACTACCCGAAGCAGAACGCGGTGCCCGGACACAGGGACGGGAACGCGTGGGTGGTCGACGTGCCGCTCTCGGCCTTCGGATCTCCCGTCGGGCCGACGCTCTACAGCGTCACCGGCCTCACCTTCGGCCGGAACGCCGACACCGATATCTACGCCGACGTCGACGCCGCCCAGGCGTTCGACTACGCGCGCGGCTAGGGAACCGTGACCGTGGGGACGGGCTCGCCCGTCCCCACCGGCTCCCAGCCGTCCTCGTAGGAGGCCGGGAAGTCCTTGGTTGCCTGCGCGATCCAGGCGTCGAGGGCATCCGCGCCGCCGAGCTCGGCCGCCGCTCGCTCGCGTAGGAGCTGGATCGTGACGGCGTTCTCGAAGTAGGCCTCGGCCGCCTTCGCCTCCTCGCCCTCCTCTTCCTCCCCACCCTCTGCCTCCTCGGCGTCATGGACGCGCGCCTCTATCTCGTCCTCGTCGAGCTCGATGCCGAGCTTCGCGGCCGCCTCCTCCAGCTGGAGCCGGAAGACGATGAGGCCGAGGACGTTGCGCTCGAGGTTGTGCTGCGCCGCGCTGCCTTCCTCCGGAAGCTCCCGCCCCTCGCGCGCCGCCTCCTCCTCGAAGTGCTCGAAGACCCGCTCGACGTCGGCTTCGGAGACCTCTCTGTCGTTCACGCGCGCGACGGTCTCGTCGCCGCCGCAGCCCGCGGTCAGGGCAAGCAGGACGACGATCAGCGCGCTCTGCGCGATGCGTGCTTTCATGCCGGCCGGCTCATGTCGACGAACTCCCATTCGCCGCCGTTCGTCGGGTGCATGTAGACGCGGTCGCGCACAAAGCCCGCCCGCTCGTAGACCTTGATCGCGCGTTCGTTGAAAGTCGCCACGGCGAGCGTGAATCTTTCCGGAGCGAAGCGTTCGCGTGCAAACTCGAGGCCGGCGGCGAGGAAGGCGGCGCCGAGCCCGCGGCCGGTGAGGTCGGGCCGGAGGCCGAGGCCGATCTCCACGGCTCCCTCCTTCGGCTTGAAGGAGAAGTGGCCGACCAGCTCGCCTGCGTCGTCGCGCACCGCCCAGTACGCCTCGCCGCGCAGGGCCGGGTCGAGGAGCTCCCGCAGGTCGTCTGCGTCAGCCGTCCAGTCGTAGAACGAGTAGGGCTCCGGGTAGTGCCACTCGGCGATCGCCTCGGCGTCCTTCTGGCCCAGCTGCGAAAACGTGAAGCCGGGCGGCACCATCAGATCGATGCGAGCCCGGGCCGGAAGCGCGCGAGCCGGGCCGCGACGACCGCGTCGGCGGCCTCGAGGCTCGCGGGATGGCCGCTCACGGCCGAGACGAACTCGTCGCGCTCGAGCGCGAGGAGGGCCGCGTCTGTGCGCGCGGTCACCGTCGCAGTGCGCGGAACGTCGCGGAGAAGCGCGATCTCACCGAAGTAGTCGCCCGGCCCGAGCGTGGAAACGACCTCGCCGTCCGCGATCACCTGCACCTCGCCCTCGTCCACGAGATAGAAGCGGTCGCCGACGTCGCCCTGCCGGGTGATCTCCGTCCCGACCGAAGCGGGCACGCGCACGAGGTTGGCGGCGAGGTGCTCGAGCGTCGCCGGAGCGAGCGGCGCGAAGAGCGGGAGACTGCGCAAGCGGTCGAGCTCGTGCTCCGGCACCACCGCCCGCTCGTCGATTGCTCGCAGACGCGCCCACGAGGCGAGCGCGAGCGCGGGCAGCAGGAGCCCCGTGGCGACGAGCGCCCAGCGAACGCCGAAGAGATGGACGAGCAGCGGGGCGATGATCGCGCCGAGCCCAAGGGTTCCGACCACGAGGCTCTCGAGCACGCCGAAGACGCGCCCGAGCACCTCCGGCGGCGCGGTTCTCTGCAAGAGCGTGAGCCCGGAAACGTCCACGAGCGTGTTCCCGATCCCTAAGAGGCCGAGGAAGAGGACCGCCGCCCCGGTGGCCGGCCAGGCTCCGAAGAGGACGAGCGGGATTCCCCAGAGGACGAGCCCGAACGCGAACGCCGTGCCGAGCCCGCGCAGGCCGACGAGTCCCAGGGTGATGGCGGCGCCGATGAGCCCGCCGATGCCGACGGCCGAATTGAGCAGGCCCGGCCCGGACCGGCCGAGGTCGAGCAGCTCGAGCGCGGCCACGACGACGAGCACGTTGAGCGCGCCGGCGACGAGCGTCTGCGCCGAGTAGAGGCCGACGACCAGGCGGAGGCTCGGGACGGCAAAGATCGCCCGAAACCCGGCCAGTGCCTCGCGGTGCAGAGCCTCCTCCACCACGTCTCCGCGAGCCGGAGGCGTGGCCGGAATGCGCGCGACGTTCAGCGCCGACCAGACGAAGGCGCCCGCCGTCGCGGCGAAAACGACTCCCGGGGAAGTGACTGCAAGCAGGAGCCCTCCAAGGGCAGGGCCGAGGAAGCTCCCGACGCTTTCGATCGTGCTCGAGGCGACGTTCGCGGCGGTCAGCTCACGTGGATCGCGTGCGAGCGTCGGGATCAGCGCGGCCTGGGCAGGCTGGAAGGCAGTCGAGACGATGGCGACGAGGGCGGCAAGCGCATAGACGGCCGGAGCCGGGCCGTCCGCGAGTGCCACGGCGGCAGCACCGGCGAGCGCGAAGGCGCGGATCGCATCCGCCGCGAGCATCACACGCTGTCGGGGATAGCGGTCGGCGAGGACCGCCGCGAAGGGCGCCACGGCCGCCGACGGGAGGAAGCGCAGCAGCGCCACGAGGCCGACCGCGGTCGCTCCTCCCGCTTCGTACGCGAAGACGCCGAGGGCGATCGCGTACGCCCAATCCCCCGTGACCGAGCCGATCCAGGCGAACTGGAGACGCCGGAGGCCCGGATTGCGGAAGACGTCTCTGAGAGCCCCGAGGGACTCCCGGAGCTGCGCGCTCAGATTCCTCACGCGCCTGCGGACAACGCGCTATTCCGCTCTGAGCGAAAGAGTGGGAAGATAGTGGCCTGCAAACCCGTCTGGTCTGTTGGTATCCACGTACGCGGACGAAAGGAGACACGGTGGAGGACGAGCGCGAGCGCAACAAGGGCGCTCAGGACGAGCAGGACGTCGAGGGCCATCGCCATAAGGCCCTCATCGACGAGGACCCGGATGGCTCGACGCAGCCGGGACCGCGCGATTCCGAGGACGACTCGGACGTCGAGGCTCATCGCTTCAAGGCGTAGACCCAAGGGGGCCGGGCGGCCTGGCCGCCCGGCTCTCGTCTCCTAAGAGCGCGTCGAGCGACGCGAGCAGCTCGATCCCGGCTGCGCGCCGCTCATCTTCGAGCCGGTCGACGGCCGCGGCGAGACGTGCCACAGTCTCGAGCTCGGCTCCCGAGCCCTCGAGGGCAGCGCGTGCGCGGCGCGCGGCCTGCAGCAGGTCGAGCGCGATCGCCGCCTGGCCCGCGAAAAGCCCGAGCAGCTCCACCTCTTCGAGCGCTGCCCCCGGCCGAGCGGGCCGGTCGAGCACCTCGAGGACTCCGAGGGCTCGCTCCCCGTGGAGAAGCGGCACCGCCATGATCCCCTTCGGCACGTACCCCGTGGACTCGGCCGCATCCTTCGCGAAGCGCGGATCCTCGCTCACGTCCTCGAGCACGAGCGGCTGGCGAGTCACGAGCACCCAGCCCGCGATGCCGGTGCTCGACGGAAACCGCGTCCCGACGAGGCTGTCGGAGCCCTCACCGGCGATCGCCTCGAAGACGAGCTCGTCCGTCTCCTCGTCGAGGAGGAAGATCGATGCTGCCTTCGCGTGGAAGATCGCCTGGGCGACCTCGGCAATCGAGCGCAAGAGCTCCTGATGGCCGGCCTCGGATCCGAAAACGCCGGCCGCAACCGCGGCTCGAAGGTCGTCACGGGTCATCGCGATCCGATCACGTTCGTGGCGGTGAGGTAGAGGACGCTCTTGAGCTGGAACGGCGTCAGCTCCGGGTGCTCGCCGCGGACGAGGGCGCAGATCGCGGTCATGTGCGGCGTCGCGAAGCTGTTGCCGGTGACTCGGAGCGTCGAGCCCTCCATCCAGGCGACGTCGATGTCCACTCCGCGCGCGAAGAACTCGACGGGCGGGTCCGGGTTGTAGAAGTAGTCGAGCGGCTCCGGCCGGTCATGGCTCCCCACCGACAGGACGGAGGCAAATCGCCACGGGTAGCTCTCGACGGGGAGGTTGTGGGCCGAGGCGACGAGCATCGTCTTCTGGAAGTAAGCCAGGTCGGCGAGCTCGTGGAGGCTTTCCGCCAGCTCGCGCTTCGTCGTCGAGAGGCTCATGTTGACCACGTCGTACCCGTTTTCGATCGCATAGCGCAGGCCGGCGACCAGAACCGGGCCGCTCCCGGTATAGCCCGCGCCGAGGACGCGCACGCTGTAGAGCTCGCATTCGGGGGCGAGAGCCCGGACGATGCCGGCGCAGGCGGTCCCGTGGCCGCAGAGGTCGCCCTGCTCGTCCTCCTCGATACTGATCTCGCCGTCGTCGCTACGCACAACCGCGACGGCGCCTGAGAGCGGGCCGACGGAGGGGTGGTCGGGCTCGATGCCGCTGTCGAGGATGCACACGCGGACGCCGCGCCCACCGGAGCTCCCCCACGCCCAGTCCCGGGTCACCTCGGCCGGCCATTGGACGGCGAGCTCGATCGCTTTTTCGGCACCCGCGGGCAGACTCCAGGCGGGAAGCGGCTCGGTTCTCTCGGCGGCGCTCATGCGGGGAGCGGGACGATGTCGAAGGCCTCGACGTCGACGAGGCCCCGGTCGGTGATCTTGAGCTTCGGGATGACCGAGAGCGCGAGGAAGCTGAGCGTCTGGAACGGCGCGGGAAACTCGCAGCCGAGCTCGCGCGCGGCGGCGAGGCAGGCGTCGGAGAGCTCGACGACCTCCTCGTAGGGCGCGTCGGAGAGGATCCCGGCGACCGGCAAGGGCAGTTCGGCCTGGACGCCGCGCTCGTTGATCACGACCAGCCCTCCGCCGGTCTCGGCCAGGCGCTGCACGGCGCGCGCCATGTCGCCGTCGTCGGCGCCCACGACGACGATGTTGTGCGCGTCGTGGGAGAGCGACGTCGCGATCGCGCCGCGTTTCAGGCCGAAGCCCTTGACGAAGCCGAGGCCGACCCGCCCCGTGCCGAGGTGCCGCTCGACGACGGCGATCTTGAGCACGTCGTTCTCGGTGTCGGCGACCGCGAAGCCGCCCTCCACCTTCGGCTTCGCGTGGAGCTCGTCGGTCACGATCTGGCCCTCGATGAGCCCGATCACGCGCGCCTCGCCGCCCTCCCAGGGGATGGCGAAGTCGTTGGACGCCGTCGGCGCGACGCGGACGGTGTTCCGCACCCACTCGGGCACGGCGGGGTTCGGGTAGTCCTCCACCGGGGCGCCCCGCTTCAGCACCGTGTCGGGCTCGAAGCTCTCCAGGTCGGGCAGGAGCAGGAGGTCGGCGACGTAGCCCGGTGCGACGGCGCCGAAGTCGCGCAGGCCGTGCCAGAGCGCGGGGTTCAGCGTCGCCATCATGAGCGCGTCCTCCGGCGAGATGCCGAGCTCGACGGCGCGGCGGACGACGTGGTTCATGTGCCCGACCTCGGCGATGTGCTCGGGCTCGCGGTCGTCCGTGCAGAGGGCGAGGCGGTGCGGCCCGAACTCCTCGACGAGCGGCGCGAGTGCCTCGAGGTTCCGCGCGGCGGTCGCCTCCCGGATCAGCACCCACATCCCCGCGCGCAGACGCTGGCGCCCCTCCTCGGCCGAGTAGCACTCGTGGTCGGAGCGGATGCCGGCCGCGGCGTAGGCCTGCAGGCCGGGCCCGAGGAGGCCGGGCGCGTGCCCGTCCACGTGCGACGACTCGAGCTCGAGCTTGCCGAGCTCGTGCGGATCCCCGGAGACGACGCCGGGGTAGTTCATCATCTCGGCGAGCCCGATCACGCGGCGGCGCCGGAGGAGACCCTGCAAGTCGCCGAGCGTAAAGCCGCGCCTCGGCGACTCGAACCGCGACGCGGGCACACACGAGGACGCCATGAAGAAGATGTCGAGCGGCACCTCGTCGGCGACGTCTGCGAGCCAGTGGATCCCGTCGGTGCCGAGGACGTTGGCGATCTCGTGCGGGTCGGCGACCACCGTCGTCGTCCCCAGCGGGAGGACGAGCCGCGCGAACTCGTTCACCAGGAGCTTGACGGTCTCCAGGTGCATGTGCGCGTCGATGAGGCCGGGGACGACGTACTTGCCGCCCGCGTGGATGACCTCCTTGCCCGCGTATTCGCCCAGGCCGGCCACGTAACCGTCGCAGATGGCCACCTCGGTCTCGAGCCACTCGCGCGTGAAGACGGAGAAGACCTTCCCGCCCTCGATGACGACATCCGCGATCTCGTCACCGCGCGCAACGGCGAGGCGCCTGGCCAGATCCGGCATGCGCCGACTCTACTAGCGGACGCGGCCTAGTAGCCGAAGACGAACCAGCGAATCACGAGCGCGATCGGCATGAGCATGCCGAGGGCGAAGAAGAGCGACGTGAAGAAGGCCGTCGCGTAGATGAAGTTGCGTGTTCCGGGATCGACGGGCATCAGGTGACGATCCTGTAGGCGGTCGCGGGATCGCAGCCCCTGGCGATGAGCTCACGGACGGCGGTCAGATCGGCGCCCGAGCGGGCCAGAGTGCGGGCATCGGAGTTCGAGAAGCCGAGTCCGTAGAACTGCTCGCGCCGCCAGTGGCGCACGCGCACGTCTTCGTTGCGGATGTACCGAGGCGTCCCGGCCGCGGCTCTCTGCCCCCTCATAGCGGGGAATATGTCACTCCGTGAGCCCGGATCCAACCCGGAATAGCCAAGACCAGCCTCGCCGAAGGTCGAGTGCGGAGGATTTGAACAATCTCGCCGTCGCAGAACGGTTGGACGCCTTCGCGGCGCTCCTCGATCTGGCGGGCTCGTCCTACTACACAGCGCGCGCATATCGGCGGGCGGCGGAGCTCATTCGCGGCTTGCACACTCCCGTCGCGGAATTGGTGCGGTCCGGTCACGTTCGGCAGCTGCGCGGGATCGGGCCGGGGATCGAGGCGCGCCTGCGGGAGCTCGTCGAGACCGGCCGGATCGAGGAGCTGGACGAGCTCGAGCGCGAGGTGCGGCCCGAGCTGGTCGGTTTCGGACGGCTGCTCGGGCTCTCGGCGAAGCGATCGGTCGAGATCGGGGAGGCGTTGGGAATTCGGACGGCTGCCGAGTTCCGCGAGGCGATCGAGGCCGGGCGGCTCCAGTCGGTGCCGGGCATCGGGCCGAAGACCGAGGCGAAGCTGCGCGCGGGGTTGGCGGCCGCGGCGCGGCCGCGGCCCAGGCGCGGGCTGACGTTGAATCGGGCGCGCGCCCTGGTGGAGCCGATCGCGCGGGAGCTCGGCGGGGTCGCAGCCGGCGATCCCCGCCGCTGGGCGGACTCGTCCGAGCGGTTTTGTATTGTCACTTCAGACAACGATGCGCTTGAACGCCTCGCCCGGCTACCGCAGATCGTCGCCGCCACGGAGACAGGCGTCGGCATCACCGTGGAAGGAGTCCCGGTGGAAGTCGTGATCGCCGCTCCCGGAGCGTTCGGGGCCGCGCTGCTGCGCGCCACCGGGGCGGACGCCTACGTGGACGCGCTCGAACCGCTCCCCGACGCGCCCACCGAGGAGGAGGTCTACGCGCGCCTCGGCGTCCCTTTCTGCCCGCCTGAGCTTCGCGAGGAGGCGCACCGCCGCGCTCCCCCTCCGCTCGTCGAGGTCGAAGACATACGAGGCGACCTTCACTGCCACACGACCTGGTCGGACGGGAAGGCGTCGGTCCTCGAGATGGCCGAAGGTGCGATAGCGCGCGGCTACGAGTACCTGGCGATCTGCGATCACACGCCGAGCGTGGGCGCGGTTCCAGGGCTGACCGCCGACGACGTGCTGCGCCAGGGCGAGGAGATCGCTGCGGCCAACCAGACCTTGGCGCCGTTCCGAGTGCTGCGCGGGATCGAGTGCGACATCCTGCGGGACGGGTCCCTTGACCTGCCGGACTCCGTCCTGGCAGAGCTCGACTGGGTGCAGGCAAGCGTCCACGGAGGCCAGCGCATGCCCGCGCGGGAGATCACCGCGCGGACCCTCGAAGCCATGCGGAACCCCCACGTGCGCTGCCTCAGCCACCCGAAGGGGCGGATCATCAACCACCGGCCCGAGAACGCGCTCGATCTCGATCAGGTCTTCGGGCTGGCGGTCGAGACTGGCGTCGCGCTCGAGGTGAACGGCCTGCCGGATCGGCTGGACCTGCGCGGCGAGCACGTCAGGCGTGCCATCGAGGCCGGCGTGAAGATCGTCGCGTCGACCGATGCGCATTCGGTGCGCGGCCTTGCGAACATGGAGCTGGCCGTTCATACGGCGCGCCGAGGCTGGGCGAGGGCCGCCGACCTGCTGAACACGCAGCCGCTCGACCGGATTCTCGCAATGTAAGCGTTCTGCAAAGGTGACGAGGCTTCCGAGCTTCTGCAGCCGAAAACGTTCTTGAAGGAGGCGGTGGCCTTGGGGCTGCCGCAACCTCCCGGCCAGCCGCCTCCTTCAGCCACCTGACTCAAAGACCGACGATGTCGTCCGGCTTCACCGGCACCCGGTTCAGCTCGCGGCCGGTGGCGTTGCGAAGCGCCGACAGGATGGCTGCCGTCGAGACGACCGTCGGCGGCTCGCCCACGCCCTTCGCGCCGTAGGGGGCGGCGAGCTCCGGCTCCTCGACGAGCTCGGAGATGACGGGCGGCATGTCGAGCGCGGTCGGGATCAGGTAGTCCGTGAAGCTCGCGTTCGTGATCAGGCCGTCCTTCGTCTGAATCTCCTCCATGAGGGCGAGGCCGAGGCCCTGCGCGGTTCCGCCCTCGATCTGGCCGGAAACCGCCTGCGGGTTCATCGCCTTGCCGACGTCTTGCGCCGTCCCGACCCAGACGACGCGCGTCAGCCCGAGCTCGACGTCCACCTCGACGACGACCTTCATCGCAGCGCAGGCGAAGGCCACGTGCGCCGGACCGGTCGTGATCTGGCCGGTCTCCGGGTCGAGCGGAGACGTCTGCCGGTGCCGGTAGACGCGCTCCTCGTCGATCTCGTCGCCCGGGGCGAGCGAACCGCCGCGGCGCTCGAGCTCGTCGCGTACCGCCAGGCACGCGGCGCGGACGGCGCCGGCGGTCATCCAGGTCTGGCGCGATGCCGAGGAGGAACCGGCGGAGCCGACCGCGGCGGTCGAGTGCGGGGCGATGACGACGTCGGCGATCTCGGGCAGCTCGGTGCGGGCCACCTGGCCGATGATGTTGACGACGCCCTGGCCGACCTCGGCGGCGGCCGAGTGCACCTCCGCGATGAGGTCGCCTCCAGCATCGGCGTAGAGGCGAACGCGCGCCGCGCAGTAGTCGTCGAACCCCTCCGAGTAGCAGATGTTCTTGTAGCCCAGCGCGAAGCCGACGCCGCGGCGGACACCGTCACCGCGCGTCGTGTTCCCCGCGCCGCCGGGCAGGCGGATCGGGTCGCGCGGCAGCTCCTCCGCGTCGGGCTCCGGAATCGCGGCGCAGCGCCGGAGCACCTCCTCCACGGGCAGCGAGCCCTCGATCCGCTGGCCGGTCGGCAGCGTGTCGCCCTGCGCGATCGCGTTCTTGATGCGGAGCTCCACCGGATCCATCTCGAGCGCGACGGCGAGCTTGTCCATCTGCGCCTCGGCCGCGAAACAGGTCTGCACGGCTCCGAAGCCGCGCATCGCCCCGCATGGGGGGTTGTTGGTGAAAACGGCGCGGCACTCGATGAGGGCGTTCGGGACGTTGTAGGGCCCGGCCGCGAACGAGGCGGCGTTCGAGCAGACCGCCGTCGAGCTGGAGGCGTAGGCGCCGCCATCCAGCAAAATCTTCATGCGGACGTTCGTCAGCTTGCCGTCGCGGGTCGCGCGGTGCTCGGCCCAGATCCGCGCCGGGTGGCGGTGGACGTGGCCGGCGAAGGACTCCTCGCGGTTGTAGACCATCTTCACGGGGCGATTCGTCTGCAGAGCGAGCATCGCGCCGTGGATCTGCATCGAAAGGTCTTCGCGGCCGCCGAAGGCACCGCCGACCCCGGCGAGATGGATGCGCACCTGTGAGGGCGGGAGGCCGAGGCAGGGCGCGACCTGATCGCGGTCGACGTGCAGCCATTGCGTCGCGACGTAGATGTCCACCCCGCCCTTCCCGTCCGGGACCGCGAGGCCCGACTCCGGGCCGAGAAAGGCCTGATCCTGAATGCCGAGCTCGTAGTAGCCGCTGACCGTGACCTCTCCCGCGGCGTCCACGTCTCCGTGACGGATGGTCAGCTCACGGACCGCCTCTTTCGCCTTCTCCGCGTCGGCGACTGGCTTCTGCGGGATGTAGTCGACCTGGACGGCGGCCGCGGCGCGTCGCGCCTGCTCCGGGTGCTCGGCGGCGACGAGCGCGACCGGCTCGCCGAAGTAGCGCACCTCGTCCATGGCGAGGACGGGCTGGTCGGGGAACTCGAGGCCGTAGCGCTTCTCGCCGGGCACGTCTCGGTGCGTGAGAACGGCGTGGACGCCGGGCATGCCCTTGGCCTCCATGGTGCTGACGCCTTTGACCTGCGCGGCGGAGTGCGGGCTGCGGACGGTGTGCCCGAAGAGCATGCCGGCCGCGAAGAGGTCGCTCGCGTAGGCGAACTCGCCCGTGACCTTCGGAATGGCGTCGATGCGGCGAACGGATTCGCCGACGCGGCCGAGCTCGAGCCTGCGCGAAGGAGCGCTCACTTGCGGCACTCTTTTCCGACGGAGCGCGCGCCATGAGCGCGATTTCCGGCGTTACGCTGAAAGCGGGTGGTGGTCCGGGGTGGCCCCGAGATATCGAGTCCCCTCACGAGCCGGCCGCCATTCGGACCGCGTCGAAGATCTTCGCATAGCCCGTGCAGCGGCAGAGGTTGCCGCTCAGCGCCTCCCGGATCTCGTCGTCCGACGGGTCCGGCACCCGCGCGAGCAGATCCACCGTCGCCACGATCAGCCCCGGCGTGCAGAAACCACACTGCACGGCGCCCGTGGTGGCGAACGCCTCCTGCACCGGGTGGAGCGATCCATCCGCCCCGAGGCCCTCCACCGTGACGACCTCGTGCCCGTCCGCCTGTGCCGCCAGCACGAGGCACGCGCAGACGAGCGTCCCGTCCAGCAGGACCGAGCACGATCCGCACTCCCCCTGCTCGCACGCGTTCTTCGATCCCGGCAGCCCGAGGTGCTCACGCAGCGCGTACAAGAGGCTCTCGCCCTCCCAGACCTCCGCCTCCATCGGCTCGCCGTTCACCGTCAGCGCGACCCTCACGTCAGGCACCTGTTCAGCGCGCGGCCGACGAGCACCTTCAGCGCGTGCACGCGATACGCCGCCGTCCCGCGGACGTCGTCGATGGGGGACGCATCCCGCGCGACCAGCTCGGCGAGCTCCCCCGCATCCCCCAGCCCCGCCCGCACGAACCCCGGCCGCGGGCCCGCCGAGCCGTAGGAGACGCGGATCTCGTCCGCCTCGCGGTCAACCGCGAGGCACAAGGACACCACGGCGATCACCATCGCGTTCCGCGGCCCCACCTTCATGAACGTCTGCCGCATGTCGCGCGCCTCGAGCCGCACCGCGACGATCAGCTCGTCCGGAAGGAGCGCGTTCTGCTTCGGGCCCGTGAGGAAGCGCGCCAGGGGAACGACCCGCACTCCGCGCTACGCCGAGGCGGCCACAACCTCCGCCTCGTAGACCAGCAAAGGCGGCAGCGCGTCACCCGCGGGCGAGGCGGTGCCGAGGTTTCCGCCCAGAGTCCCGCGGTTGCGGATCTGCGGCGAGCCGACGGTCCGCGAGGCCTCGGCCAACGCCGGGAGCAACGATGCGAGCCCCGATCCCATCGCCTCCGCATAGGTCAGCCCGGATCCAAGGCGCAGGGTCCCGTTGTCCCTCCCCCACCCGCGCAGCTCGGCGACCTCGTTCAGATTCAGGAGCGAGGCCGGCCGTGCGCGGTCGAAGTTCAGCTCGACCATGACGTCGGTTCCACCCTGGATCGGCACGGCGTCGCGCCGCTCGGCCTTCATGGCCAGCGCCTCGTCCAGGGTCTGCGGCGTCAGCACCTCCACGTGGCAAGCCTAAGAGATCGTGTCGAGACGAGGCCTCGTTGTCGAAGTGCTCTCGACCATGCGAGGCAAGGACGCAGGGAATGCTCGTATCGGCGGTCTCTCTCCAGGTGAAGCGGGGCGGTGAACCACCAAAAGCGGGATGGAATCAAGTGGCCCGCGGCCTCGATACTGGGTGAGGCGGTAAGGCAGGCTTCCGGGAAGACGGCTCCGATGCGGCGGGAGCTGGCTCCCGGAGAACGGATGGGGCGGAAACCCATGTGGCGATTTCCGCCCCACACTTTTTTAATCGGAGCTCGCCTGGACCTGTTCGAGAGCGCGCTCGAAGATCTCGTGCGGCTGCGCACCGAGCAGCAGCAACCGGCGGTCGAGGACGAATGCCGGAATGGCGTGGATGCCCGCCTGCTGCGCTTCCGCGGTCGACGCGTCGACGCGCGCTGCGAAGCGCCGGTCGGCGAGAGCCTCCGCTGCCTCCTCGCGGTCGAGTCCCGCCTCGGCGACGAGGTCGAGCAGCGTTTCCGCGTCGCCGATGTTTCGGCCCTCCGACCAGTACGCGTGCATGAGGCGCGTGTGCACTTCCTCGTGGAGGCCGTTCGCCCTGGCGAGCTCCGTCAGCTCGAGCGCCTTACGGGAATTCGGCACGACGTCGGGCGGCGGGTTGTAGGCGAGCCCGGAGTCCTCGACCATCTTCCGCGTGCGCGCGTGGACGTCCTCCGGATAACGGCGGCGGAGCTCCTCCCGCGGGATCCCCTCAGGCGGGTACTCGGGATGGAGGTCGAACGGCAGCCACTCGACCTTCGCGCCGTGCTCCCGCGTGAGCCACGCGGCCCGCTCCAGGGCCACCGAGCAGAACGGTCAGATGTAATCCGACCAGATCCAGACTGCTCGTTCCCGGGGCTCGCGCATTGGTTGCGCGGCGAGTCTAGATGTACCGGCGAAACTCCAGGACGTCCGGGCGATAGTCGTACCTGACGAAGAACGGGCCCTGTTCACTCCCGTGACTCACGACCATCGGCACGCCGTCCTGGCGCCCGACGACGATCGCCACGTGTGTTCCCGGCCATGCGCTCCCGTAGATGACGCAGTCTCCTTGGCGCACCCTCTCGACACGGCGAACCTGCTTGCCGTTTCGGAGCATCGTTCCGGTATACCCGGCGGTCCAGTCGAGCCCGTTGACAACGTCGCCGACCTCGAAGCCGAGCTTGAGGCCGTTCCAGAGACACCAGGTCGCGTAGGACGAGCAATCGGAGTGGTGAGGGAATTTCCCTCTCGCCGCGACCCGGTTGTTGCTGATGCCGTCCCAACGGCTGGAATCCTGCGTGTAGTGCACCTCAGAGATGTTGTCGAGCCCGCTGAGTGCAGCGCTGACGACCGCTTTGCGTGCCTCCGCGCGCTGCTCACGGTCGAGGCCCGACACGGCAGGCATCAGTTCCCCTCCGTTCCCGCGTCGCCCTCATCGGGCGGAACGCTCCGCGGGTCTGCGGCCGCGAGGCCCACGAGCACGCTGTTGTCGTCGTCGTCCTCCTCGTACTCGGGATCGTCGTCGACGTAATCCTCTTCCGGCATCGGTCACTCCTCCTCTTCGTCTGTGAGCACGTCTTTTCGGATGTCGCCGAGACTGGTCGCAAGCGTCTTTTCGGCCTTGCCCAGGAGCACGTTCGTGAAGCGCTCGTTGAAGCCGGCGAGGAATGCGAGGATGCCGAAGAAGAAGAACGAGGTCCCTGGGTCGTCCGGCACCGAGGTGTGGAGCAGCTCGCTCTGGAACAGGAAGTAGAGGGCCATGCCGAAGACCGCTCCGATGAACGGCCGGAAGCTGCCGAGGCGCCTCACCGTCGCCCTCCCGACCTCGTAGTCCACCCCGAACCTGTTCGAGCTCATCCGCATGAGCACGCTCACGATCGCTCCGAGCCCGCCCGCGGCGTAACAGATGATGAAGGTCTGCGTCGAGAGCGTATGCGGCTCGTCGAACCAGCCGCCGTTCTGGAGGATGGCCGCGATTCCCAGGCCGATCAGGCCTGACAGGAACGCGCCGACCATCATCCCCCAGAAGTAGACGATCCTCGAGGCCTTCTCGGCGGCCTGCGAGTAGTACTTCTCGATCTGGATCAGCTCACGGGCCTGCGACCTGATGACCGCGTTGAGCTCCTTCTTGTTCGTCTCCCGATGGGCGCCGTTCCCCTTCCGCCCGTTGTCACTTCGGTCGAGGTACGCGACGAGATGGCTCTGCACGGCGTAGATCCACTGCATGGCGATTCGCTCGCTCGTGCCGCGCAAGACCTGGGAGACCTTGATCGCGAGCGTGTCGCAGTGGTGGAGCAGCTCGGCGATCCGGTAGTCCGGCTCGAGCCAGTCGGTCAGACGGTGCAGCCGGATGACTGCATCGTCGTCGAGCACCCACTGGGCGAACCGCCCGCGCCGCTTGACGGTCAACGCCACGGCCGAGGCGCACCTCGACGTCCAGTAGACGTGCGTGATCTCGCCCTCGAAGGCCTCGAACTGCTCGAGCGTGTGGTGGTAGCGCTCGCGAGCCCCGGTTTCGTTCGGGTGCTCTTCGACATCGTGATGCGTCCGAACGAGATCGGCGAACATTCCCGCGGCCGACATTCGGTCGACGGAGCCGTTGCCGTTCCCCGACCCGGTCACGCCCTCCTCGCTGCCGCCCTCCTCTGCAAGGGCAGGGGCCTTCTCGTCCTCCAGTGAAACCGGCGTTCCCGTTTCCGGCATGGCGGCCTCCCTCGCTCCCCCGGGGCCGCAGGCCGAGCAGTTGGCGACCGACGATACGCCCGCCAGGGCGAGAATTCAACACTTTTGCTCACCCTTTCGTGCGACCCACCGATCACCGTCTTAGGGGATTGGAGAGCGCAGGCCCCGCGAGGATGATGAGGTTTGAGCGTTTTTCGGACGGCGGAGCGGTCACGCCGATGAACCAGGAGGTCGCGTGACCACGATCATCGAACGCACGCCGGCGACACGAGCCACGTTCGTCAAGACCGTTCTCCTCTATCTGGCCTTCACCACGGTCTGGACCTACGGCTTCGCCAACGGCCAGCACGATCTTCCGGGCATCCTCGTGCTCGCCTTCTTCCTGCTGCCGCTCGGCGTGCATTTCCTGCTCGGATTCGCACTCGCCCGGCAGGAGGCCTACGTGCTTCTCTGCTACGGGCCCATCCTGGCCCTGATCGGGCCCGGCCTGGCCATGTCGCTCTTCGTCCCGCTCGCCATGCTGGCGGTCTTCCCCGGGGCGCCGCTCGTCCTGCTCGGCACCTTCTTCCGCAACCGGATGGAGCCGCGCGAGGTCGAGGACACCTGGTTCTGATCTCGCGCCCGTTCGGGATGAGGCGCTGAGTCGCCGACGCTACGGTCGCCGGTGGCCCCGGTGGTAGCGTCGGGTGCGTGATCAAGGCCCACCTCGCGGCAGAGCTCCTCGTCGAAGGCGAGCGCATGCCCGTGTTCGTCTGGACGATCGACCACCCGGCCGGGCTCGTGCTCGTCGACACCGGCTTGATCGACTCGAGGCCCGAGATCGAGGACATGAGCCCGACGCCGCACCCCGAGAACATCCCGCGCGACGTCGCCTGCGTCATCAACACCCATCTGCACTTCGACCACTGCGGCGGCAACCGCCTGTTCCCTGGCGTGCCGATCCACGTCCAGGCACGGGAGCTCGCCGACGCGCGTTCGCTCGACGACTACACGATCCGAGACTGGGTCGACTTCGACGGCGCGACCTATGTCGAGCACGAGGGTGAGGTGGAGCTCTACCCGGGAATCCGCCTGCTGCCGGCGCCCGGGCATTCGGACGGCCATCAAGTGGTCGTCGTCGAGACCGACGCCGGCACGCACGTCCTGGGTGGCGACGTGGGCGTGTGGTTCGGCGAGCTCGAGAGCGGGGTCACCGAGGGGCAGCGTCGGGTGCTCGCGCTCGGGGCGCCGACGTGGCTCGCCCACGCGGGCGGGCCGCAGATCCCGGAGCAGGCCCCCACGCCGTAAGGCGCTCTAGCCGCGCCTGACCGAGACGATCTCGGCCGCGATCGCCACTGCGACCTCGGCCGGCGTACGGGAACCGATGTCGAGGCCGATCGGCGCCCTGATCCGCGCCAGCTCCTCCTCGCCGACGCCCTCCTCGCGGAGCGCGGCGGCGCGCGCCTCCGTCGTCCTCCTGCTCCCCATCGCGCCGATGTAGCCGGCAGGGGAGGCGAGTGCGGCCCGAAGCGCCGGTATGTCGAGCTTGCGGTCGTGCGTGAGGACATAGATCGCCGTCCGTTCGTCGACGGGCGCGCCCTGGAGCACCTCGTCGGGCCAGCCAACGACGAGCTCGTCTGCCGCGGGAACGCGCTCCGGCGTGACAAAGCGGGCACGGGCATCCGAGACCGTGACGTGGTAGCCGAGGAGCCGCCCCGCCTCGGCGAGCGCGGCCGCGTGCGCGACCGCGCCGAAGACGTACATGCGCGGCCGAGGGAGAAGCGGCAGATGGAAGACCTCGCCCGTGAGCTCGGGCTCGGTGCGCTCGCCGGGCGGCACGACCTTCGCCTCGCCGGAGAGCGTCGCCTCGAGCTCGACCGGCCGCTCTTCGGCAACCGCGGCGGCGAGCTCCCGCACGACCTCTCCGTCCACGAGGGCGACGAGGATCCGCACGGTCCCGCCGCAGGGAAGCCCGACCTCGAAGGCGGTCTCGTCCTCGATGCCGTACTCGACGAGGCGAGCAGGCTCGCCCGCGAGAACGGCCTTCGCCTCCTCGTAGACCGCCGGCTCGACGCAGCCGCCGGTGACCGAGCCGGCAACGTCGCCGCGCTCGTTGACCGCGAGCGCGGCGCCGGGCTCGCGCGGCGCCGAGCGTTCGGTCTCGACGAGGATCGCCCAGGCGGCGCGAAGGCCTTCCGCTTCCCAGGCGACAAGCGTGTCGAGGAGGTCCCTCACTCGTAGAAGGTAAGCACGGCGAGGATGACGTAGAAGCCGACGAGCGCGAGGCCTTCGAACGGCACCGTCTCGCCGTCCTGCGTCACCTGCCAGACCGAGATGGCCATGAGGAAGAGCGCGGCGATGTAGACCGTCGGCAGCACGAAGGTGAGCCGGGTCTCGAAGAAGAGCGATAGCAGGACGAGCGCCGGGAAGAGGAAGACCGCGATCTGCGCGACCGAGTTCTTCACGACCGAGATCGCAAGGTCGTTCTGGCCCTTGTGCGCGAGGACGACGCCGACGACGTTTTCCACTGCATTCCCGGCGATGCCGACGATCACGAGGCCCGTGAACTCCCGCGACAGGCCGAGCTCCTCGATCGCCGTGTCCAAGGAGCCCACGAACCAGTCCGACACGAACGCGGCCGCGACGCCCGCGACAGCCAGGAGACCGATCGAGAGCGCGAGCGGCACGCGGGGAGTGACGGCCTCGCCGCGCTTCTCGTCGCGGAGGTAGAAGAAGAGCCAGACGCCGTAGACCGCGAGGAGCACGACGGCTCCGATCGCTGAGATCTCCACCTGGTGCTTGCTCGCCTGATCGCCGGCCTGGTCCGAGAAGCCGAGCAGCGAGATGATGAAGATGGCGAGAAGGAGCAGTGTCGCGGTGTCGTTCGGGAGCCTGCGGCCGAAGCGCATCACTCCGCGCGCGGAGCGTGAGCCCGCCAGGATCACGAGACCGAGGACGAGGAGCGCGTTCGCGAAGAGCGAGCCGAGGATCGAGTACTGCGCGACGACGAGCTCGCCGGCGGAGAGCGCAAAGAGAACGACGAAGAGCTCCGGCAGGTTTCCGAGGGTCGACTGGAGAACGCCCGTCAACGCTGGCCCGAACCGCTCGCCGACGGCCTCCGTCGCGAAGGACACGACCCACGCGACACCTGCGAGGGCGAGTGCCGCGACGACGAAGATCGCCACGTCCGGCCCGCCGCCGTATTCGAGCGCAGCGGTCACGGCGACCACGAGGCCGACGATCCCGAGCAGCAGGCGCTCTCGGATGGTCAGGCACGCCAGCATGAAAGGATCCTTCCATGCGGACTCTCTTCGCGAACGCCTACGTCGTCACCATGGACGACGCCGGCACCGAGCTCTCGAACGGCTGGATCCTCGTGGACGACGGCTTCGTCGACTCCGTCGGCGAGGGCAACCCGCCTCCGGCCGAGGCCTTCGAGAACCTCGGCGGCGCACTCGTCACGCCGGGCCTCGTCAACGCGCACCACCACCTCTACCAGGCGCTCACGAAGACGAGGGCGCAGCAGGCGGACCTCTTCACCTGGCTCCGCGAGCTCTATCCGCTCTGGAGCCGGGTCGACCGCGACGCCGAGTACGCGGCCGCGCGCACGGGTCTCGCCGTGCTCGCGCTCGGCGGCTGCACAACGGCCTTCGACCACCACTACGTCTTCCCGCGCGGGCAGAAGGGGCTCGTCGAGGCCGAGATTCAGGCGGCACGTGAGCTCGGTGTGCGCCTGGTGGCATCGCGCGGCTCGATGGACGTCGGCGAGTCGGACGGCGGCCTGCCCCCGGACGACCTCGTCGAGGACGCCGACGAGGTGCTCGCCGACACCGAGGGCCTCGTCGCCCTGCACGAAGCCGGCCCCGGCGCCTGGACGCAGATCGTCGTCGCGCCCTGCTCGCCGTTCTCCGTCTCCAAGCGGCTCATGCGCGAGTCGGCGGAGCTGGCACGACGCCTCGGCCTGCGCCTCCACACTCATCTCGCCGAGACCGTCGAGGAGGAGGAGTACTGCCAGGGGCTCTTCGGGTGCCGGCCGGTCGAGTACCTCGAGCAGGTCGGCTGGCTCGAGGACGACGTCTGGTGCGCCCACTGCGTCCACCTCTCCGGCGACGACGTGAGCCGCTTCGGCTCGGCCGGCACAGGGGTGGCGCACTGCCCGACCTCCAACATGCGCCTGGGGGCGGGGATCGCGCCCGTCGCCGAGATGCGGGGCGCCTCGGTGCCGCTCGGCCTCGGAGTCGACGGCTCGGCCTCGAACGAGCGCGGCGACCTGCTCTTCGAGGTGAAACAGGCGCTGCTCGGGGCGCGCGCACGCGCGCGCGATGCCGGCGCGATGACGGTCCGCGACGCGCTCCGGATCGGGACACGCGGCGGCGCGGAGGTGCTGGGGCGCACGGACCTCGGCTCGCTCGAGCCGGGCAAGTGCGCCGACTTCGCCGTCTGGCGGATGGACGGCCTCGAGTTCGCAGGTGCGGACGATCCGGTCGCCGGCCTCGTTCTCTCGGCGCCCCATCGGGTCGACCGACTCTATGTCGGCGGAGAGGCCGTCGTCCGCGACGGCCACCTCACGCACGCCGAGGAGCACGAGATCGCCGCCGAACACCGCCTCCAGGCGCAAAGATTCCTCGCGTGAGCGCCTCGCTATCCACCCACGTCCTCGACACCGGCCGGGGAGAGCCCGCCAGCGGCGTCCTTGTCGAGCTCTTCCGCGGCGAGGAGCTCGTCGCCACCGGCGTCACCGGCACCGACGGCCGGATCGCGGAGCTGGCGGCGGAGCTCGACCCGGGGTCGTACCGCCTCGCCTTCCACCCGGAGTCCGACTTCTTCGCGCGCGTCGAACTCGAGGTGGTGCTCGGCGACGGCCATTTCCACGTTCCGCTCCTCGTCTCTCCCTACTCGTGCACGACCTACCGCGGCAGCTGAGCGAGGACGAGCTCGCCGAGCTCTTCGAGGGGCATTCGCGCTTCGTGGAGCAGCTCGCGCGACTCGAGGATCCCCTCGGTCAGGCGCGCAAGGTGCTCGCCGACGCGCCCGAGGACGAGCAGGTCGAGGCGCTCGCCACGCACCCGCGCATCGGCCAGCGCGTGAACATCTCCGAGGTCGCCGCCAAGGAGCAGGGCTACGACGAGGATCCGGCTCTCCTCGCCGCGCTCGTGAGACTCAACCGAAGCTACGAGGAGAAGTTCGGCTTCCGTTTCGTCGTCTTCGTCGACGGGCGGCCGCGCGCGGAGGTCCTTTCCGTTCTCCGCCAGCGCCTGCAAAACTCGCGTGACGAGGAGCTCGCGGCAGGCCTCGACGACCTCGTCGCAATCGCACTCGACCGATGGCGAAAGCGGTAACCCACTCCTACGGCAAGGACGCGGTCTCGGTCTACCGGATCGCGGGCGACGAGCTGTTCGCGTGTGAGGTGTGCGTGATCGTGCGCGGCGCCGCTTTCGAGGCCTCCTACACGAAGGGCGACAACTCGATGATCGTCGCCACGGACTCGATGAAGAACTTCGTCCACGTGATGGGCCTCGAGTACGAGGGCTCGTCTCTCGAGGGATTCGTCGAGCTCGTCGGGAGCCGCCTGCTCGAGCGCTACGACCACATCGAAGGCGTGGAGGTCTCGGCGAAGCAGGTGCCCTTCGAGAGCATCGGGGGCAATGCGATGCGCCGCCGCTACGACGCCTACGCGGTCGCCGAGCTCGACCTCGACCGCTCCGGTGTCGTCTCGGCACGTTCGGCCTGGAACGGGCTGCATCTGATCAAGCTGACCGGCAGCTCGTTCGCCGGGTTCGTCCGCGACGAGTACACGACGCTCCCGGAGACGCAGGATCGCCCGCTCTTCGTGCACATGAACGTCGGCTGGACGAACGCCGACTTGGCCGACGGCGTGCCCGCCGAGGAGGTGCGCGACGTCGCCGTCTCGACCTTCCGTGACGTGAGCTCGGCCTCGATCCAGGAGCTCGTCCACCAGATCGGCCTCCAGGTGCTGGAACGCTTTCCTCAGATTGCCACGGTCGACTTCTATGCCGAAAACCGGCTCTGGGACACGGCGCAGACCGGCGAAGGCGCGACGGTCTACACGGGCGCGCGACCGCCGTTCGGCGTCATCACTCTCACGCTCGAGCGGTGATCATCCCGGCCCGCTTCAACGGGCCTCCGGGCTCGGCGAACGGCGGCTACGCGTGCGGCCTTTTCTCGGAGGCGCTCGGCGGCGGGTTCGAGATCACACTGCTCGTCCCGCCGCCGCTCGACACCCAGCTCGACATCGTCGGAGACGAGCTCCGCCACGGCGACCTCGTCGTGGCGCGGGCGCGGCGGGCCGAGCACTCCGATGCGGAGGTGGCAGCGCCGGTGTCCGTGACGGAGGCCGAGGACGCTTCGACGCGCTACGCCGGCTTCGAGCATCACGCCTATCCGACGTGCTTCACCTGCGGGCCGGAGCGCGAAGACGGGCTTCGAGTCTTCGCGGGGCCAGTCGCGGGCCGCGTCGGCGTCGTCGCCGCGCCATGGACGCCGGCGACGGGAGTCCGCGCGGAGATCGTCTGGGCCGCGCTCGACTGCCCTGCGGGCTGGGCTGTGGACGACTTCCAGCGCGAGGGCGTCCTCCTCGGCCGCATGGCGGCCTCGATTCACGGCCGCCCTGAGCCGGGCGAGGCCCACGTCGTCATCGGCTGGCGCATCGGCGAGGATGGCCGGAAGCGCTTGGCGGGTTCAGCGCTCTACACCGCCGAGGGCGATCTCGTCGCCCACGCCCGCTCGACCTGGATCGTGCCCGCTACGGAAACAGGTCCCGCTCCGGCGGCATGACGAGCTCCCGGGCGGAGCCGTCGCCCGGCGGAACCGCGTAGCCCCGCACGATTGCGGCGGGAACGCCGCTCGCCTTGCCCATCACGAGCTCGGCGGCGCCGGCCAGCTCGTCCGCAACCGCGATCACGGTCGAGTGGAGCTCGTAGCCGCGCGCGTCGTGCTCCCCGCGCAGGTCGAGGAGCGGCCGCATCCCTGCGACACCGATGGCGACGTCGGTCGTCCCCTGCCTCCACGCCCGCCCGAACGAGTCGCTCACGATCACCGCGGGCGCGTGCCCGAAGCGCTCACCGAGAGCCGCCCGGACGCGGGCAGCCGAGGCATCCGGATCCTCCGGGAGGAGCACGATCCAGCCGTCGCCGGGTGCGTTCGACCTGTCCACCCCCGCGCTCGCGCACACGAACCCGTGCTGCGTCTCCGCGATCACGAGGTCGCCGCGCCTTCGGCGCACAGTGCGCGCCTCGCGCAGGATCGCGCCGACGACGTCGTCGGTCTCCTCGACCCGGCCCTCGGCCTTCGAGACCGCCTTCTGTGCGACGACGAGCACGTCACCCGCCTCGAGCCCGCCCGCCTGCTCGACGGCCTCTCCGAGGAGCGCCGCGAGATCGTCTCCGGGCCGCACTTCGGGGAGCCCGGGCAGCGGGATGACCGACAGCACTAGAGCAGGCGCTGCCGGCGCAGGTAGTAGACGAGGACCGTGGCCGCGACCACCGGCAGCGCGAGGCCCAGGAGAACGAAGGCCTCCCAGCTGCCGACGTGGCGCACCATCCACCCGAAGTTCTGGCCGAAGAAGCCGGTCAGGACGATGAGCGGGAGCAGGATCGTCGAGAGCACGGTCAGCCGCTCGACGACGAGGTTGAGCCGGTTCGAGACCGTCGAGAGGTAGACGTCCATCGCGCCGGTGAGCAGGTCCTTGTAGCTGTCGATCAGGTCGGTGACGCGGATGAGGTGGTCGAAGATGTCGCGGAAGTAGCGCTCGGCCTCGGCGTCGCTTCCCGGCAGCACCGCGGCGCCGCCGAAGAGCTGGCTCGCCACATCGCGTTGCGGGCCCACCACGCGCCGCAGCCGGTTCAGCTGCCGCTTCATTCGCACGATCTCCTGCAGGTGCTCGTCCCTGGGCTCGCGGAAGATGTCGTCCTCGACGGCGTCGATCCGCTCGTCGTAGTCCTCGAGCGCCGGGAAGAAGCTGTCGGACAGGCTGTCGAGCAGGCGGTAGAGAACGACGATCGGCCGCTCGAGCTGCCCCGGCTGGCGCACGTAGCGCTCGCGCAGGGCCTCGCAGCTCGGCGCGTGCTCGCGGCGCACGGTCACGAGGTAGCGCTCCGAATAGAAGATGTGCACCTCGACGAGCCGGTCGGCGTCGGGCGGCGGCGCGGCCCCGTACACGACGAAGAAGACGTAGTCGTCGTACTCCTCGAGCTTCGGCCGCTGGCCGAAATGCTCCGAGTCCTCGAGCGCGAGCGGGTGGAAGCGGAATGCGTCGCGGAGCACCGCGAAGTCGTCCTGGTCGGCGTCCTCGATGTCGAGCCAGAAGAACTCCCCGGCCGAGACGCGCGACTCGACCGTCGTCCGGTCGGCCTTCGTGTGCTTCTCGCCGTCGCGGTCGAGGAGCGTTGCCGTCATGGGAGCCCCGTGACCCTGACGCCGCTCGAGACCTTGTAGCGGCGGTTCACGTTCAAGAGAACCGCGGTGAGCGGCTCGAGCCAGCGGGCGACCTCGAGCCTGCCCGCATCCACCGCGCGGCCTTCGACGAGGCGCTCGGCCAGCGCGCCGACGACGGCCTTGGCCTCTTCGTCGTCCCCGCAGAGGATCACGTCCTCGTCGAGCGGATGGTCCACGCGGGCGAGCGCCTTCGCGCTCACCGTGTGGAATCCCGCGACCACGCGTGCCCCGGGCGCCGCCTGCGCGGCCACCTCTGCGACGGAGAGCTCGCCTGGCTCGGCGCCGGGTTTTCCGTCCGCGAAGACGACCGGGCTCGCGACGCTGACGACGATCTTGCCGTCGAGGTTGTCGGCGAGGCTGAGGCACATGTCACGGACGCCGGCCGGAGGCACCGACAGGAAGACGATGTCGGCGTCCTCCGCGCAGTCGCGGTTGGAGACGAACTCGTCGTGCGGGGTGCGCGAGCCTAGCCCGACCTCCTCCCCGATCCGGCGCAGGCGCTCGGCCAGGCCCTGGCCGAAGTCGCCGGTCCCGCCCACGATTCCGATCATCCGATCGCCTCCAGAATCTCGCGGCCGACGTCTGTGCGCCGCTCGGGGAAAACCATAACCGTGTCGCAGACCACCGCCCCGGAGATCTCGCCGGCAAGCGCCTCGTCCTCGCGATCGAGAACGAAGACGGAAACCAGGTCGCCGTAGAGCGCCCGCACGCCGAGCGCACCGGGCTCGTGGCCGAGGCTCGCCATCATCTCGGCGAGCGGACCGCGAATCGCCTTTCCGCCGACGAGCGGCGAGACCGCCGCGACGCGCTTCTCGCGGAGGGCGGCCTCGATCCCCGGCACGGCGAGGATCGGCTGGATCGAGACGAACGGGTTCGAAGGTGCGATCACGACGAGGTCGGCCTCGGCGATCGCCTCGAGCGCGCCGGGAGCCGGGCGCGCCTCCCCGGCGCCCTCGAAGCGCACGCCGTCGACGCGGTCCGCGTGGCGCCGCTGCACGAACCACTCCTGGAAGTCGAGCTCTCCGTCGGGAGTCCGGATCTTCGTGCGCAGGCGGTCGTCCGTGGCCGGGATGAGCCGTATGCCGACGCCGAGCCCTTCCGCCAGCTTGCGCGTCACCGTGGAGAGCGGCTCGCCCTTCCCGAGGAGCCGGGTGCGCAGCATGTGGAGCCCGGCGTCCTGGTCGCCGAGCGTGAACCACGTCTCGTTCCCCGCCTGCTCGGCCACGGCCATCGCCTCGTACGTGTCGCCGCGCACGCCCCAGCCGCGCTCCTCGTCGAGGAGGCCGGCGAGCGTGTACATGATCGTGTCGAGGTCCGGTGAGACGTGGAGACCCCACATCTCGAGGTCGTCGCCGACGTTCCCGATCGCCGTCACGTTCGCCGCGCCCGCAGCACCGGCGAGCGCATGGACGCAGCGCGAGCCGCCGAGACCCCCTGCCAGCACGGTTATCCTCACGGCGTGCTGGCGGTCGTCCCGGTGAAGGGCCGCGACGGCGCGAAGTCGCGCCTGGCGCCCCTGCTCCGGCCCGAAGAGCGAACGCAGCTCGTGCTCGACATGCTGGAGCGGGTTCTCACGGCGTGCGCCGAGGCGGAGAGCATCACCGGAACGCTACTCGTGACGCCCGATCCGAGCTTCGCGCCCGGCGGGGTCGCGATCCTCCGCGACGCGGGCACCGGGCACGCGGATGCCGTCGCGCTGGCCCTTCGGGACGAGCGCGCCCGGCGAGGCGTCGTCGTCGTGATGGCCGACTGCCCCCTCGTCCGCCCCGAGTCCCTCGACGCGCTCGCCGCGGCCGCCACGCCGCTCGCCCTCGCCCCCTCCCGCGACGGCGGTGTGAACGCTCTCGCGCTGCAGGCGGTCAACGGCTTTTCCCCGCCCTTCGGGGTTCCGGTCGGGGAGACACTCGACGCGGCGCGCGCGGCCGGGCTCGAGGCCGCGGTGGTCGACGATCCCCTGCTCGCGCTCGACGTCGACCGGCCCGAGGACTACGAGGCGATGCTCGCATGCCTGTGATCACGTACTCGCCGAAGGTCTTCATCCCGCTGACGAAGCTCTGCCGCGACGTCTGCCACTACTGCACGTTCGCGCAGCCCCCGCGCCGCGGCGAGCGCGCGTACATGCGGGCGGACGAGATCCTCGAGGTCGCTCGCGCGGGCGCAGAGGCCGGCTGCCACGAGGCGCTCTTCACCCTCGGTGACAAGCCGGAGCTCCGCTACCGCGCTGCGCGCGAAGAGCTCGCCGAGCTCGGCTGCGAGACGACGATCGACTATCTCGTCCGCATGTGCGAGCTCGTGCTCGCCGAGACGGGCCTCCTCCCCCACGTCAACCCCGGCGTCATGTCCCGCGCCGAGCTCGCGCTGCTGCGGACGGTCTCGGCCTCGCAGGGGATCATGCTCGAGACGGCCTCGGCGCGGCTGTCGCAAAAGGGCATGCCGCACCACGGCTCGCCGGACAAGCTCCCGGAGCGGCGCCTCGAGACGATCCGCCTCGCGGGCGAGCTCCGGATCCCGTTCACCACGGGGATCCTGATCGGAATCGGCGAGACGCGCGAGGAGCGGCTCGAGGCTCTCGAGGCGATTCGGGACCTGCACGAGCGCCACGGGCACATCCAGGAGGTGATCGTCCAGAACTTCCGCGCCAAGCCGGGCACGAAGATGGCCGCCGCGCCGGAGCCGTCCCTCGAGGAGCTGCTGTGGACGGCGCGCGCGGCCCGCGACGTGCTCGGGCCCGAGATGCACATCCAGGTGCCGCCGAACCTCTCCTACGACGACTTCCCGCGCCTCCTCGAGGCCGGGATCGACGACTGGGGCGGGATCTCGCCCGTCACGCTCGACCACGTGAACCCCGAGGCGCCCTGGCCCGGGATCGAGCGCCTGCGCGAGGCGACCGAGGCGGCCGGCTTCGCGCTCGCGCCGCGGCTTGCGATCTACCCGGAGTACGTGGCGGATCTCGACCGCTGGGCGGATCCGCGCATCGCGCAGGAGATCCTGAAGCACGCCGATGCGGACGGGCTCGCCCGCGAAGACCGCTGGGCGGCCGGGGTGGAGAGTGCTCCTCCTCCCCTTCCTCGAGGCCGGTCAAGTAACAGACTGTCACTTGGCAAGGAGCTGGACGAGGATGCGATCGCCGCGCTCTTCCGGGCGCGCGGACGGGAGCTCGGCGGCGTGCTGGAGGCCGCCGACGAGCTGCGCGCCGAGACGAACGGCGACGAGGTCACGTACGTCGTCACCCGCAACATCAACTACACGAACGTCTGCTACTTCCGCTGCGGCTTCTGCGCGTTCTCGAAGGGGAAGCTGGCCAAGAACCTGCGAGGCGCGCCCTACCTCGTCCCGCTCGACGAGGTCGTGCGCCGCTGCCGCGAGGCCTGGGAGCGCGGCGCGGTCGAGGTGTGCCTGCAGGGCGGGATCCACCCCGCGTTCACGGGCGACTACTACGTCGACCTCGTCGAGGCGATCAAGCGCGAGCTACCCGACCTGCACGTGCACGCCTTCTCGGCGCTCGAGGTGTGGCAGGGCGCGGCCACGCTCGGCGTTCCGCTGGCCGACTACCTCGCGCGCCTGCTCGAGGCAGGGCTCGCCTCCCTCCCCGGCACGGCCGCCGAGATCCTCGACGACGAGGTGCGCCGTATCCTCTGCCCGGACAAGGTGACCACGGAGCAATGGCTCGAGGTGCACCGCGCAGCGCACGAGGCCGGGCTGCGCTCGACGGCGACGATCATGTTCGGCTCGGTGGAAGGGCCGCGGAGCTGGGCGAGACACCTGGTCGCGATCCGCGAGCTGCAGAAGCGCACAGGCGGATTCACGGAGTTCGTGCCGCTCCCCTTCGTGCACATGGAGGCGCCGATCTACCTCAAGGGCGGAGCGCGTCCCGGCCCGACCTTCCGCGAGGCAGTCCTCATGCACGCGGTCGCGCGGCTCGCCCTGCATCCGCACATCCAGAACATCCAGACCTCCTGGGTCAAGATGGGCATCGCGGGAGCCCAGGCCTGCCTCGAGGCCGGATCGAACGACCTCGGGGGCACGCTCATGAACGAGTCGATCTCGCGCGCCGCCGGCGCGTCACACGGCCAGGAGATGCCGCCCGAGCGGATGGAGGAGGCGATCCGCGTCCTCGGCCGCACGCCGCGCCAGCGGACGACGCTCTACGGCACCCCTGCGGAGGAGCGGACACGGCTCTCCTTCGGCGCCTCGCCGCTCGCGGAGCCGCTCAACCCGCACGTGAACGACGCCGGCCTGAAGCGCCCAGAACGCCTGATTCGCCCCGGCTTCGCGGTCGGCTAGTACCAGCGGCCGCGGGCGAAACCTCCGAACGCGATCAGGCCGAGCAGGATGATGATGATCCCGAGGATCACGCTCCAGAAGATCAGCACGAGGATCCCGACGACGACGATGATGCCGCCGAGGGTGATCCCCGCTCCGGGGCCGTAGCGACGCTCCGGTGTAGCCAAGTCCGCCTCCTTGGTCAGGCCGCGGTCTCGACCGCGGTCAGTTGCTCTCCGAAGCGTGCCCGCTTGACGAATTGCCCAACCCCCGGCTCGGCGACGAGCTCGCCGCCCTCGACCAGGACGGTCCCGCGCAGGAGCACGGTTTCGGGCGTGCCGGTGACCACGGTGCCCTCGTAGAGGTTGTAGTCCGTCTTCGAGTGCTGCGAGGCCGCGGTGATCGTGTGCTTCTTCGTCGGGTCGAAGACGACGATGTCGGCGTCGGAGCCGACGGCGATCGTCCCCTTCCTCGGATACAGGCCGAAGAGCTTGGCCGGGTTCGTCGCGAGGAGCTCGACCATTCGGTTGAGGCCGATCCGGCCCTGGCGGACACCGAACTCGTGGATCATGTGCAGCCGGTTCTCGAGCCCCGGCCCGCCGTTGGGAATCTTCGAGAAGTCGTCCCTGCCAAGCGTCTTCTGGCCGTCCCAGAGGAAGGCGCAGTGGTCGGTGGAGATGACCGAGAGGACGTCGCTCTGGACAGCCTCCCAGAGACGCTCCTGGTTCTCCTTCTGCCGAGGCGGGGGCGTGTAGACGTACTTG
>DASSBN010000068.1:0-89705 GCA_035698665.1 Gaiellaceae bacterium | reverse complement strand
GCGCTCGGTCACCTTGAGCCGGAAGGTGTTGTCGACCCGCGCCTTGACCTCCTCGAGCTCGTAGCCGTTCGTGTTCAGCTCCGGCAAGGCCTTGCGCGCCGTGTCGACGTCCTCGATCGCGTGCTCGACAAACCGGTGCGCGACCGCGAACGTTGCGGGCGACGCGTAGTCGCGAAACTCCGAGTTGACCTTCGCGAGCCAGCCGTCGAACTCGTGGAGCGCCTTCGAGAACTTGCTCCACTTGGCCTCGGTGAACTTGAGCGCCTGGCCGTCGCGGTCCGCGACCTCGATGTCCTTGACCCGCTCGCGCACGAGCAGATCCTCGAACTGGGACTCCTTCTCGATGTAGAGCTCGCGGCTTCCCACCTTGACCCGGTACAAGGGCGGCACGGCGATATAGACGTGCCCGCCTTCGACGAGCTCCTTCATGTTCCGGTAGAGGAAGGTCAAGATCAGCGTGCGGATGTGGGAGCCGTCCACATCGGCATCGGTCATGACGATGACCCGGTGATAGCGAAGCTTCTCGAGGTCGAGCTCGTCGCCGATGCTCGTCCCGATCGCCGTGATGATCGACTGGATCTCGGCGTTGGAGAGAACCTTGTTGATGCGGTTCTTCTCCGAGTTGATGACCTTGCCGCGCAGCGGGAGGATGGCCTGGAAGTGGCGGTCCCGCGCATCGACCGCTGAACCGCCGGCCGAGTTGCCCTCGACGAGGTAGAGCTCGGCCTCGGCAGGGTCGCGCGTCTGGCAATCGGCCAGCTTGCCGGGCAGGGAGGCGCTGTCGAGCGCGCCCTTGCGCCTTGTGAGCTCGCGCGCCTTGCGGGCCGCCTGGCGCGCGTTTCGCGCCGCGACCGCCTTCGTGATCACCTGCCGCGCGTCGGTCGGGTTCTCCTCGAGGAACTCGGCGAGCTTGGCGTTCACCGCCTGCTCGACGAGGCCCCGCACCCACGGGTTTCCGAGCTTCGTCTTCGTCTGCCCCTCGAACTGGGGATCGCGGAGCTTGACGGAGATGACGCCGGCGAGCCCTTCGCGCACGTCTTCGCCCTCGAGGTTCTCCTCCTTGTCCTTCAGGAGGCCCTTGTCGCGCGCGTACTTGTTCAGCGTGCCGGTGAGCGCCGCCTTGAAGCCGGAGAGATGAGAGCCGCCCTCATGGGTGTTGATGTTGTTCGCGAACGAGAAGACCGACTCGACGTAGGACGAGTTCCACTGCATGGCGATCTCGACCGCTCCGTCGTCGGTCTCAGACTCGAAGTAGACGATCCGCTTGTGGATCGGATCCTTGCTCTCGTTGATATGGCCGACGAAGTCGCGGATGCCGCCGTCGTAGCGAAACTCGTAGCGGTCGTCGCCCTCGCGCTCGTCGACCAGGACGATCCTAAGACCCTTCGTCAGGAACGCGGTCTCGCGCAGGCGCTGGACCAGCGTCTCGACCGAGAAGTCGATCTCCTCGAAGACGTCGGCGTCGGGGAGGAAGGAGATCTTCGTCCCCGTCTCCTCGGTCTCGCCCACGACCTCCATGTCGGCCTTGGGCACGCCGCGCTCGTACTCCTGGCGATAGATCTGCCCGTCGCGGTGAACCTCGGCGACGAGCCATTCGGAGAGCGCGTTCACGACGGAGACGCCGACACCGTGCAGGCCGCCCGAGACCTTGTAGCCCTCGCCGCCGAACTTGCCGCCGGCGTGGAGCTTCGTCAGGACGACCTCGAGCGCCGGCCGGCCCTGCTCCGGCATGACGTCCACCGGGATGCCCGAGCCGTGGTCACGAACGGTGACCGAGTTGTCGGGATGGAGGGTGACGTCGATGCGGTCGTTTCGGCCCGCAAGCGCCTCGTCGACCGAATTGTCGACGACCTCGTACACGAGATGGTGGAGGCCGCGGGCACCGGTCGACCCGATGTACATGCCAGGCCGAAGCCGGACCGGCTCGAGGCCCTCCAAAACCGTAATGTCTTTGGCTGTATAACTGTTGTTGGCCATCAAAAAAGCCCTGCTAATGGGCTATTTCCGCGGAGAACACAGTCTATCAGATCCGGCGGTTGGCGCCGGCCGCCAAACTGGCCTCTGCAGCCTTCGCGACGGCGTCTCGGAGATCCGGATTCTCGATCGTCGCGGCGATCCGCGCACCCTCGGCGCGATCGGCCTCGCTGACGACCGGCACGGTCCGTTTCGAAGCTTCCACAGGTTCGCGCCCGAGCTCCGGAAGCGGGCCCGGCGCGAAGCGAAGACCGGCCGGCGCAGACTCGCCGAGACGCTCCTGCAGCCGCTCGAGGATCGAGGGCGCGAGCTGGGTGAGCTCGAAGGCCCAGGCGCTCGAGCTCGTCGACACGTGGAGGCTCCCGTCGCGCGCGACCCGGGCCGGCCAGGCGTTCGCGGCGATGCCTTCGCCCACAGACTCGGGCCACGCCTCGACGATCTCCCCAAGGCCTGCCTCGGGCCCGAAACGCGAGAGCTCACGGCGCACCTCGTCCTCGATCGGTCGCAACGGATCGAACCTCACGCCGCCCTCGCCTCTCCCGGTGTGACCTCCACGATCAGGTCGGGCTCGGCCACCCCCGGCTTGTGGGTCGCGGTGATCACGGTCTGCCCGCCGGCCGGAAGCTGGGCGAGGAGCGCGCCGCGGCGCTCCGTGTCGAGCTCGCTGAAGACGTCGTCGAGGAGGAGGAGCGGGGGCTCACCCCTTCGTTCTGCCAAAACCTCCGCTTCGGCCAGGACGAGCGCGAGGACCGCCGTTCGCTGCTCGCCCTGCGAGCCGTAGCCACGGAGCTCGCGGTCGCCGGCCGTGATGGACGCGTCGCGCAGATGCGGGCCGGCGCCCGTCACCGCGCGTTCGAGGTCGCGCGGCAGGCGCTCCTCCAGCTCCTCGACAGTGAGGCCCGGTCCCTCGTAGGCCAGCACGGCCTCCTCGAGCCCGAGGGAGCCGGCGATTCGCGTGAAGCCCGGGCCGAGAAGCGTTGCGAGCTCGGAGCGGGCCGCGTCCAGCTCGGTGCCGAGCGCAGCGACCTGCGCCGTCCACGGCTCGACGGAGTCCAATCCTGTCTCCCCCGCGCGTACCCGCCGCAGCGCCGCATTCCGCTGCGCGACCGCGCGGCTGTAGTTGGGGGAGATCTCCGCTCGGCTGGGGAAAACCCGGCCGAGCATCCGATCGAGGTAGGCGCGACGCACGATCGGTCCGCCCTTCACGACGGCGAGCCTCTCGGGCGTGAAGACGAGCGCGGAGAGGCGGGCGCGGAGCTCCTCGCCGCTTGCGAGCGCCGCTCCGTTCAACCGCACCTCCTTCCCCGAGCCGGGCGCGAGATCGATCTGCGTCTCGAACGCGCTTCGCGCCGACTCGCCCACGAGACGCACCCGCGCCGCGTCCTCTCCGAAGCGGACGAGCCGTGCCTCGGACCGCGTGCGCGGGGAAAACCCTTGCGCGCCCACATGGAGAGCCTCCAGGAGGTTGGTCTTCCCGACACCGTTCGGCCCCGTCACGAGCACGAGCCCCGGCACCAGGTCGAGCTCGAGCCCGGCGTAGGAGCGGAAGTTCCGGAGCGAGACGTGCCCGACGATCAGCCGGCGAGCCGGATCGGCATGATCAGGTACAGGAAGTCGTCCGACTCCCCGAGGATGAGGCCCGGCCTGAGCGGGCTGATGAGCTTGAAGCGCACCGCGTCGTCGCCGACCGACTCGAGCCCGTCGCGCAGGAACTCCGCGTTGAAGCCGATCTCGATCGTGTCGCCCGAGTAGGAGATGGGCAGCGACTCCCTCGCCTCGCCGACGTCCTGCGTCTGCGCAGAGACGGTCAGCTCGCCGTTCTCGAACCGAAGGCGGAGCGGCGACTTGCGCTGCGCCATGAGCGAGGCGCGGCGGACAATCTCCAGGAACTCGTCGCGCGGCAGCGAGATCTCGGCTTCGAAGGTCTCCGGCAAAAGCTGCTTGTAGTTCGGGAACTGTCCGTCGATGCGCCGGGCGGTCAGCCAGATGTCGTCGACGCCGAAGACGATCTGGTTCTCCTGGACGCCGATGGAGATCGTCCCGGGCTCACCCCCCTGGCCGGCGCGCGACAGCTCGGAAAGCGCGCGAGCAGGCACGATCGCCTCGAGCTCTTGCCCGGGTCCCGTGTCGAGCGCGGTCTCCTTCACGCTGAGGCGATAGGAGTCCGTTGCCGCCATGACGAGCTTCGAGCCCTCGAAGCGGACGAGGATCCCGGTGAGCACGGGGCGCGACTCGTCGCGGGAAGACGACCGGCTGACGCGCGCGATCGTCTCGACGAAGGCCTCCTTGTCGACCGTGAAGGCGGTCTCGGGGTCGATCTCCGGCAGGCGGGGAAAGTCCTCAGCCGCGTAGGTGTGCAGCTTGTAGGACGCGGACCCGCACGTGAGCTCGGCGACGCCGTCGTCCGCGCGGTGCGCAATGGTCACCTCGCCGGCGGGCAGTAGCCGGACGATGTCGACGAGCAGGCGCCCCGGGACGACGACCGCTCCCTCGTCCTCGACCTGTGCGTCCAGCGAGACGCGCAGGGAGATCTCCATGTCCGTCGCAGACAGGTGCAGCTGTCCGCCGGCGGCGCGCAGCATGATGCCGGCGAGGATCTGAACATTGGTTCGGGTAGACACCCCGCGGCCGGCGAGCTGGAGCTTCTCTGCGAGCTCGTCCCTACCGCACGTGACCTTCATCGTCGTAGACACAACGGTATCGATGCTTGCCATTTAAAAAAACCTCTTCGTAGTCATAGGGAGTGTGAACGACGGGGAAGACGGGGTGTTTCCGCATGGTTGCTGGGATTCGCCGGTGGACGGCCGTTGTGGACAAGAACGCCTTGTCGACAGGGACGCGGCCCGGCGGGACGATGTCCCCAAGTTTCGAGGGCTTTGCACAGGACGTTGTTCACCGGGGCTGCTTGATCCTCGCCGTCAGTTCCTGGACGAGGTTGTAGACACTTCGGTCTTCCTGAATGAGCTTCGCGATCTTGGACGTCGCATGGATGACCGTCGTGTGGTCGCGCCCTCCGAACTTCTTCCCGATCTTGGGCAGGGAGCTGTCGGTGAGCTCGCGGCAGAGGTACATCGCCACCTGCCGGGGATAGACGATCTGCTGCGAGCGGCGGTCGCCGGTGAGCTCCTGCATCGAGATGCCGAAACGCTCGACGACGGTCTCCTGGATCCGCTCGACGGAGACCTCCGGCAGCTCGCCCTGTGGAAAGACGTCCTTCAGCACCTCCTGGGCGAGCTCGACGGTCATGGGCCGGCCCGTGAGGGACGAGAATGCGACGACTCGGGTGAGCGCGCCCTCGAGCTCGCGGATGTTGGTCGAGATGCGGCTCGCGATGAAGGTGAGGACCTGCGTGTCCGGGACGTGGATCGCGTCCGTCTTCACCTTCTTTCTGAGGATCGCGATGCGCGTCTCGAGGTCGGGAGCCTGGATGTCGGTGATGAGCCCCCACTCGAACCGGGAGCGCAGCCGTGCCTCGAGCGTCGCAATCGCGCGCGGCGGCCGGTCCGAGGAGATGACGATCTGCCGGCCGGCCTCGTAGAGCGAATTGAAGGTGTGGAAGAACTCCTCCTGGATCCGCTCCTTGTGCTCGAAGAACTGGATGTCGTCGATGAGGAGCACGTCGTAGTGTCGGTAGCGCTGCTTGAAGCCTTCGATGCGCTTGTCGCGGAGCGAGTTGATGAAGTCGTTCATGAAGATCTCGCTCGTCACGTAGCGCGCGGAGAGGTTGCGGGAGTGCTCGCCGATGTAGCTCGCGATCGCCTGGAGGAGGTGGGTCTTCCCCAGGCCGGTGCCGCCGTAGATGAAGAGCGGGTTGTACGCCTGGGCGGGCGCCTCGGCGACCGCGAGAGCCGCGGCGTGCGCGAAGCGGTTCGACGAGCCGATGACGAAGAGGTCGAAGGTGTACTTCGGGTTCAGGCCCTCGCCGAAGCGAGCCGGGGGTGGAGACTCCGGCTGCTGGGACTCGTCGAGCTCGCGCACCGCGAGCCTGACGGCGCGATCCGTGCCGACGGTCTCTCTGATCGCGGCATGGATGAGGTCGAGGAAGTGATCCTCGATCCAGGTGCGCGTGAAGTCGTTCGGGACCGCGAGGACGAAGTGCTCACCGCTGAGCTCGATCGGCTCCGTGTCGGCGAACCACGTCGTGAAGGTGGATTCGCTCAGTGCGTCCCTGAGGCGGTTCGATACCTCGGTCCACAGCGATTCCGCGCTCAGTTCAGCAGGGCGTTGCACGCCTGGTTGGTGCTCCCTCCGCCAGACTCCGGGAAGCGGCGATCATAGCAATGCCGCTGAACCCGCTCAACGCTTGAAAACATGCGGCTCGACGGGGAAAAACCGTCGGTTTAGCAGGCATTTTCTCCCTTTCCACACCAGTCTCCACAGCTGTGGAAAGAGGGTTCGAGGCCTTGTCTCATGCGGGTTTGGGCCTGTGGATTTCGCGCGGCTCAAATTTTGTGCACCGTGCGCGCGCGGCGGGCCTTCCGGACCGGGTCACCGCCGGTTCGAGGTGCTTCCTTCTCTATACTGGCCCGGCGGCCGGCACCCGTCGGCTGCCCACTCTCACACCTTCGTCTCAGCTTCGTGAAACGCACCTTCCAGCCGAATGTTCGACGCCGAAAGCGCCGGCACGGATTCCGCGCGCGGATGTCGACCCGCGCCGGGCGCGCGATCCTCAAGCGCCGCCGCGCCAAGGGGCGCAAGCGTCTCTCGGCCTGAGCCGGGTTGAAACGCCGCCACCGCCTTTCCCGCTCACGCGACTTCGACGCCGTCTATCGGCACGGACGCTCGACGGCCACGCGCTACCTCGTCCTCTACGCGTTTCCGCGCGAGGAGGGTGACGAGGTGGGTCCGCGGCTCGGCCTCGCGGTCTCGCGACAGCTCGGCGGGGCGGTGGAGCGAAACAGGATCAAGCGCCGCCTGCGGGCCGCCTTCGAGCAGATCGAGTCGGAGCTGCCGGCGGGGAACGACTACGTCTTGATCGCCCGGCCCGGCCTCGGCGAGGCGATCGAGAGCCGCGGGTTCGAGTGGCTCGGCGAGCGCGTCCGTGAGGTCTTCCAGAAGGAGCGGGCGACAGCGTGACCGGGGTTGCAGTCCTTCTCGTTCGCGGTTACCGCCGGCTCCTCTCGCCGTTCGTCGGCGCGACCGCTCTCGGCAACCCGCGGTGCAAGTACCACCCGTCCTGCTCGGCATACGCGCTCGAGGCCTACCGCGAGTTCGGGTTCGTGCGCGGGACCGTGCTCGCGGTCTGGCGGATCCTGCGCTGCAACCCCTGGAGCCACGGCGGGGTCGACTATGCGCGCGACCAGCGGATCTTCCCGCTCAGGGGGCGCTCGTGATCTTCGCCGTGGCCAATCCGCTGCGCCCGATCGAGAACCTGCTCACCAACGTCCTCGAGTGGATCCACTCGACGATGGGCCTGCCGTGGGCATGGGCGATCATCGTCCTCACGCTCATGGTGCGGATCGTGATCGTCCCGCTGACGGTCAAGCAGATCCGCTCGATGCAGCACCTCCAGGCGCATGCCCCCGAGCTCAAGGCGCTGCAGCAGAAGTACAAGGGCGACAAGCAGCGGATGAACGAAGAGGTCATGAAGTTCTACCGGGAAAACAAGATCAACCCGGCGGCCTCATGTCTCCCGATCCTCATCCAGATCCCGGTCTTCATCTCCCTCTACTACGTCCTCAGGGACTTCGAGAAGGAGGTCTTCCCTCAGTATCCGGGCTCGGATCTCGGTTGGCTCGGCATCGTCCCGAACATCACGACGAACATCACCGACCACTGGTCGGGCTGGCTCCTGCTCGTGATCTACATCGTCAGTCAGGTCTCCTCGACGTACTTCATGTCGACGACGATGGATCCGCGCCAACGCTGGATCTTCATGGCGCTGCCGCTCGTCTTCGTCTTCTTCATCATCAACGCCAACTTCCCGGTCGGACTGCTTCTCTACTGGGTGACGACGAACCTGTGGACCGTCGGACAAGGGCTCGTCACGAGGCGGCTCATGCCGAAGCCGCAGCCCCCGCCGAAGCGCTCCTCGAGGACGCCGCCCAAGGAGGCGGTCGCAGAGACCGCGCCGGCGGTGGCCAACGCAGCGCAGCCGTCCCGGGCCGGCGCGCCGGGGCAGCAGCGGGTGAAGCGGCGGAAGAAGAAGGGACCGCGGAGCAGGCGATGAGCGAAAGCGAGCGGGAGCTCTCCGAGACCGAGGTCGAGGCGACCGGCGAGACCGTCGGCGAGGCCAAGTGGTCGGCGCTTCGCGAGCTCGAGCGCCGCTTTCCCGGCATCGACAAGTCGACGGTCAGCTTCGCTGTCCTCTCGGAGGGCGAGCGCGGCCTCCTCGGGGTCGGCTACGCGCCGGCGCGCGTGATCGCCAAGGCGGACGCCGTGCCTCCTCCCTCCGAGGCGGTGGACGAGGAGCCCGATTCTCCGGCGGCCCGCCTGCGTGAGCTCCTCGACCGCGTCTGCACCGCACTCGGCGCGCCGGTCCGCATCGAGATCCACGAGGACGAGGAGGAGCTCGCCGCGACGCTGACCGGTCCAGACCTGGGTCTCGTGATCGGGAAGCGGGGCCAGACGATCGACGCCATCCAGTACCTCGCGACGGCCATCGTCTATCGCGGCGAGGAAGAGCGAAAGAGCATCCTCGTCGATGCGGCGGGCTACCGGGACCGCCGCCGGGCGACGCTCGAGCAGCAGGCAGAGCGGGCGGCATCCGAGGCGATCGCAGCCGGCGAAGCGGTCGCGCTCGAGCCGATGTCCGCGGTCGAGCGGAAAATCGTGCACCTGCACCTGCAGGAGCGCGAGGATGTCGAGACGCTGAGCGAGGGCAACGAGCCCAACCGCTTCGTCGTCGTCCGTCCTGTCTGACGACCGCCTCGACCGCTGGCTCGCGGCGCTCCTCGAGACGCCCGGCCTGACCGCGATCCGCGACGAAGCCGAGGCGCGCGCGACGCTCCTCGAAGGTGCCCTCGCAGCAGCCGGGCTGCTCGGTGAGGGACAGGTCGTCGACGTCGGCTCGGGCGGGGGCTCGCCCGGGATCCCGCTTGCCTCGGCCCGGCCCGACCTCGACGTCGTTCTCCTCGAGTCGAACCGGCGCAAATGCGCCTTCCTGGAGGAGCACGCGGCCCGGTTCGGGAACGTCTCCGTGGTGTGCGAACGGGCCGAGGACCACGCCGCGGGCTCGGGCCGGGACGCATACGGGACCGCTGTGGCGCGGGCTCTGGCTGCGCCTCCCGTGGCCGCCGAGTGGTGCCTTCCGCTCGTCAGGCCGGGTGGCCGGGTGGTGCTCTTCGTGGGACCGACCGCGGACGCCAAGGCGATCTCCGACGCGGCTGCGCACGTGGCCGGCGAGCTGGAGGAGAGCCCCGCGGGGTTCGTCCTCCTGCGCAAGACGGGACCGACGCCGGAACGCTTTCCGCGCCGGCCAGGCGTGGCGAAGAAACGTCCTCTCGCGTGACTAGGCTGCGAGTCGTGGGGACGATTCTCGCGCTGGCGAACCAGAAGGGCGGCGTCGGCAAGACGACGACCGCTGTGAACGTCGCGGCCTGCCTCGCCGAGGCGGGCGCGAAAACGCTCGTCGTCGACCTCGATCCGCAGGCGAACGCCACCTCGGGACTCGGCGAACGGGCCAACGGCACGTCCTCCTACGACCTTCTCGACGGAGCGCCGCTCGAGGAGATCGTCCACTCGACTCGCTTCGAGAACCTCGACGTCGTGCCGTCGCGCCCGGAGCTCGCCGGCGCGGCGGTCGAGCTCTCCGGTCACGGCGACGGCGAGTCGTTCCTCTCCGGTGCGCTCGAGCCCGCGCGCGACACGTATTCCTACGTCTTCGTCGACTGCCCGCCTTCGCTGGGGCCGCTGACGGTCAACGGCCTCGCGGCTGCGGATCGCGTGCTCGTCCCGGTGCAGTGCGAGTACTACGCGCTCGAAGGGCTGGCGCAGCTTCTCCATTCCGTGGAGCTCGTGCGCGCGCGGCTGAACCCGAAGCTCGCGCTCGCAGGCATGCTCCTGACGATGGTGGACGGTCGAACGCGGCTTGCGGCTGACGTCGCCGCCGAGGTCCGCCGCCACTTCGGCGAGCTCGTCTTCGATGCGGTCGTCCCGAGGAGCGTGCGCCTTGCCGAGGCGCCGAGCCACGGACTCCCCATCACCGCCTACGACCCGGCCTCTGCCGGAGCCGATGCCTACTACCGAGTTGCGAGCGAGCTTGTCGACCGCACCTAACAGAAGAGGATTGGGGCGGGGCCTCGAGGTCCTCATCGGAGGCGGCGCCTCCTCGGCGGAGCTCCTGCAGATCCCGCTCGGCTCGATCCGCGCGAACGCGCGTCAGCCGCGCAAGCACATCGACGCCGACGGCATCACCGGCCTCGCCGACTCGGTTCGCGTGCAGGGAGTCATGCAGCCGGTGGTCGTGCGGCCGGCCGAGGGCGGAGGCTACGAGCTCATTGCAGGCGAACGCCGCTGGCGCGCCGCCCGCGCGGCCGGACTGGCGACCATCCCTGCACTCGTGCGCGAAAGCGACGACCGCGAGTCGCTCGTGCTCGCGCTCGTTGAGAACGTCGCGCGTGAGGATCTCTCTCCGATCGAGGAGGCCCGGGCCTACGCGGTGCTCATGGACGAGTTCACGCTCTCCCTTGGCGAGGTCGCGGAGCGCGTCGGCCGCTCGAAACCGACGGTCTCGAACCGGGTTCGCCTCCTGGAGCTTCCCGAGGACGTCCTCGGCCTCGTGGAGCGAGGGCTTCTGACCGAGGGGCACGCACGCGCGATCCTCTCCGTGCCGGGCCACGACGACCGGCGAGCGCTTGCGCGCAAGGTGGTCGCGCAGGGTCTCTCCGTCCGCGCGACGGAGCGCGCCGCCCGCTGGGCGGGCGCGCAGACGAAGCCCCGCAAGTCCCGGCGCATCGATCCCGCCCTCGCGGAGAGGGCGCGGGCCTCGCTCGAGGCTCTCACCGGCGCGACGGTGAAGGTGACCGACGCGCGCATCGAGATCGCCTTCGCCGACGAGGTCGCGCTCGCCGAGATCGTCGAGTCGCTCGAGGCCCGTAACTGAACTCTCGGGCGGTTCGTTGTGGCTAAGTGCGGCCGTGGGTGCAGGACATCGAGTCTCTCGAAGCCATCAACCAGGATGAGCTGGTGCGCCGGCTCGTCCTCCGCATGGCCGGCCTCGCCCGCGGCGGCCGGCTTCCGGTCTTCCTCGCAGCCCTCGGCGAGGACACGGAGCTCGATGCCGAGACGAAGGCGACGGTGCTCGAGCTGGCGCGCGACGAGACGTTCCTCCTAGCCTGCGAGGACTACATGCGCGCCACGGCCTATCTGCACTAGAACGGCCGCTACAATGCGCCCGGCTCGGGCGATTAGCTCAGTTGGTTAGAGCGCCGCTCTGATAAGGCGGAGGTCCCTGGTTCGAATCCAGGATCGCCCACTTGTCCGCGCCCGCGTGCGTTTTCCGAACCCCCGGCGAGGCATCGAAAGGACCGGGCTAGAATCAGGGCGAGGCCGAGACGCGATGCAGGAGATGGTCATCTACGGGGTGAGCTTCGACATGGTCGGCAAGCAGCCGATCGTGCTGCTGAAGACCGCCGACGGGAACAAGTTCCTCCCCATCTGGATCGGTCACCCCGAGGCCGCCGCGATCCTCATGAAGCTCCAGGGAGCCTCGACGCCGCGGCCGATGACGCACGACCTCCTCTCGGAGGTGCTCTCGAAGCTCGACGCGCGGGTCGTGAAGATTTCGGTGACCGAGCTCCGTGAGAACACCTTCTACGCGCTCATCACGGTCGCGGTGAACGGGAGCGAGATCGAGATCGACTCGCGCCCGAGCGACGCCATCGCCCTCGCGGTCCGATCGGATGCGCCGATCTTCGCGGACGACGCGGTCATCGAGGAGAGCGCGATCGAGTTCGAGCACGAAGACGACGTCAACGAGGAGCAGATGGTCGAGGAGTTCAAGAAGTTCCTCGACGACGTCAAGCCCGACGACTTCTCTGCAGAGGCCTAGTTCAGCTCGCGCTTCGTGAGGTCGAGGAGCTCCGCGTGGAGCTCGCGCAGGCCTTCGGCCGAGAGCGGCCCGCCGTTCTCGCGCTCGAGCTCGGCGACGAGCGCCTCCTCACGGCCCTTGTCCAGGAAGTCGTAGCCCATCGCCGCCTTGTGCTCCTTCAGCCGGCGCACGAGGTCGATCCGCCGGTTGACGGCCCGCACGATCTCGAGGTCGATGGACGTGATCTCCTCCCGCAGCTCCCGCACGCGGGGGTCGGACCCGGGCTCGCCTTGCATCAGCCGAAGATATAGACCGTGGCGCCCACTGCCCAGCGGTCATAGAAGCCGGGCGCGAACCACATCGGGGTCCTCACGCAGCCGTGGCTCGCGGGATAGGGCGGCACCGAGTGATACCCGTGGATCGCGAAGGCGCCCGTGAAGAAGAGCGAGTAGTACATCCCGCTGCCGTTCAGGCCCGGCACCTTCCCGTACACGTGCCACTTGCCGACCGGGGTGTTCCCCGTCGCCCCGGTCGAGACGTGGACGATGCGGACGACCTTTCCGTTCCGCACCTCGTACATGACCTGGAGCGTCTTCGAGACCTCGACGTGCGTGCCCGTGGCGACGCGCGCCTTGGGCACCCTCGCCTTTCCGAGAACCCGCCAGACCTCGCGCGACACCCGACCCGTCCGAGCCATTCCGTGCACCTTCTGGAAGGCCAGCACGGCCTCGTACGTGTCATAGGCGTAGTAGCGGTTCGCTCCGCCCTTGAGGACGTGGCGGAGGGCCGAGAGCCTGCGCTCGAGCGCGAGGACCGCGGTCCCTCGTGAGCCTGTCGAGAGGCTGGGCGCGAGGATGCGGTAGCGCTTCCGGGCGGTGAATCCCGTGTAGCCGGCGTGCGGCGTGAGGACGAGTCGCGCGCGGTGTCGGCCGAGGCGGTTGGTGGGAACGAGAGCCGCGTAGCGGCCCTTCTGGCCCACGCCGACGTGCCAGTGGCGGGTGCCGACCTTCAGGGTGAGGGAGCCGGCCGAGGCGGGCTGCAGCCGTCCTTTGAGGAACAGGCGGCTGCCGGGATAGCGAAGGCCCGTCATGAAGCGGGTGAGAATCGGACGCAGCGTGAGATCGAGCGGGTCGGAGGCGTCGCTCCCGGTCTGCACCTGGTAGGCACCGGGCTGTGTCGCCGCGAAGGCGAAGCCGAAGTTCCCGGACCCGTCTGCGGTCACCGGTGCGCCGACAGGCGTTCCGTTGAAGAGGAGCTGGACGGAGTCGCCGGGAAGCGCCGTGCCGCTGAGCGTCACCTGCGCTCCGTAGCGCGGCGTTGCGGGATTGGCTACGAGCGGGATCGTCGCGCCCGCGGTCGCCGGTGCCGCCAGAGCGAGGAGGACGACGAGAAGAGCCCGGCGCACGGGCGCAATGTGACAGACGTCCCGGTTAGTACGCCAGCTGCACGTAGATGATGAGCACGCCGAGGCCGTTGTAGAGCCCGTGGGCGAACACTCCTGGCCAGACGCTGTCGGAGCGGAGGCGCACCCAACCCAGGGCGATGCCGAAGATGACGAGCGGCGGCAGCGCTCCGAGAATCCCGTGGCTCAGGCCGAACACGACCCCGGTGATGACAACGGCGGTCATGCCGCCCAGGAACTGCAGGGCCCGGACGCCGAGGCCGCGGAAGAAGAGCTCTTCCGTGAACGGGACGAGCGTGCTGACGACGATGCCGTTCAGGAGGAACGCGCCTGCGTGCTCGGGCTGCCATTCGTCCGGGGAGAGCCCCTGGTCCCGTCCTCCGTGCAGGAGCGGCTCGAGCGCGGCTGCCACGATGAGGACCCCGATGATGAGCCCGATCGCGATCCCGACCCATTTCCAGCGGAACGGATTCAGCCCGAGCGCCGGCGGCGTAGGCCGGTAGCCCAGGCCGATGAGGAACGTGAGCCCGACGAGAACCGCGTAGTAGACGATCGTCGTGACGGCGAACGCGGAGTCGTAGAAGATGTCGCTCGTATCCTCGGAGCTGACCTCGCGCCCGATGAAGCCAAAGGCGATGAAGAGCGCGGCCAGGATCGACCACGCGAAGACCGGCGCCGCCTTATAGTCGGTCGAGGGCGTTGCCGAAGTCGGCGACGATGTCGTCTGCATCCTCACAGCCTACGGAGACTCGCAGGAGGCCCGGAGTGATGCCTGACGCCGCGAGCTGCTCCTCCGAGAACTGACGATGGCTCGTCGAAGCCGGGTGCGACACCACCGTGTCGACTCCGCCGAGACTTGTCGCGCGGAGACAGAGCTCGAGGTTGTTCATGAAGGACTCGCCTGCCTCTCGGCCTCCCGAGAGCTCGACCGCGAGCATCCCGCCCGGGGCTGCGAGCTGCCGCTTTGCCAGCTCGTGCTGGGGGTAGCTCTCGAGCCCTGCGTAGTAGACGCGCTCGACCTTGGCGTGCCCTTCGAGGAAGCGGGCGACCGCGAGAGCATTCGTGCAGTGGCGGTCCATGCGGAGCGACAGCGTCTTCAGGCCGCGGCGCAGGAGGTAGGCGGGGAAGCCGTCGAGGATGGCGCCGGTGTCGATCTGCCACGTACGCGCCCGCGCGACCGCCTCGCGGCTCCCGGCGACCACTCCTGCGGTTACGTCGTGGTGGCCGTTCAGGTATTTCGTGGCCGACTCGCAGACGATGTCGGCCCCGAGCTCGAGCGGCCGGCAAAGGACCGGCGAGGCGAATGTGTTGTCGACGATCATGATCCCGTCGCCCTTCGTCGCTGCGATGGCCTCGAGGTCCGCGACCGGAAGCCCGGGGTTCGACATGGTCTCGACGTAGCGCACCTTCGCGGGGCGCCGCCATGCCTCGTGATCGGTCACGTCCAGGTGCACGACCTCGACGCCGAGGGACGTCAGGCGCTGCTCCGCGAACGCATACGTCGCGCCGTAGAGCTGCCTGGCGCAGAGGAGCGTGTCGCCGGGCTCGAGCGTCGTCATGAGCGCGGCGGAGATGGCCGCCATGCCGGAGGCAAAGGCCTGTGCCGCCTCGGCGCCCTCCAGGTCGGCGAGAACGCCGTTCAGCTCCTCGACGGTCGGGTTGCGGAGGCGCGAGTAGAGGAAGCCGTATTCCTCCTCGCTCATCACACGCCCGAACGTCGCAGCGTCGTCGAAGGAGAAGGTCGTGGCCGTCACGACCGGCTGGACAACGGGCTTACCGGGTGCGTCCCGCACCCCGCGGCCGTGAATCGCGCGCGTGGAGAAGCCCCGGTTCTTCATAGGCCCAGCCGTTCGGGGAGCGTAGCGAGCGGAGGGGGCTCGAAGCCGAGCCCGGCCGCAAGCGCCCCGGCCTGATCGGCCTCGTCGTCGCCGATGTGGATGGCGCGCTCGGGCGAGACGCGCAGCCTCCCGAGAGCCTCGGCGAAAACACGCGGGTCGGGCTTCTCCGCGCCCGTCTCGGCCGAGCTGACGACTGCCGAGAGGTAGTGGGCGAGCCCGGCGCGCTCGAGCTGCTCGCCGATGCCGACATCCCAGTTCGTCACGCACGCGAGCTCGAGCCCGGCCCGCCTCATCCGCGCGAGCGCGTCGACGACGCCGTCGAGCGGGCGAAAGACGAGTGAGTCGACGAATGCCGGAGCGAACTCCTCGGCGCCGAGCTCGGGCGCCACTCCCTCCAGGAAGACGCCGGCGCAGCGTCTCCTCAGGTCGAGGAGGCTCTCGTCATCCTTTCCTTCACCTTTGTGGACGAGGTAGTACTCGACCTCGGAGGCGAAGGCCGCCGCGACGGATTTCTCGTCGCGCTCGACGTTCCGTTCGGCCAGCGCAGCCTGCAGGCGGCCGACCGGGCTCTCGAGCTCGACGAGCGTGCCGAACGCGTCGATCGTGACCGCGTCGATGGCCGCGCCGCTACTCGAAGGCATCCGGGTGCAGAGCCCGGGCGATCGCCTCGAGCCCCTGAGCGACGCGTGGGCCGGCGCGGTTCACGAGCGCGGCCGGGACGACCTCGACCCGCTTCTTTCGCACCGCGGCGAGGTCGGCGGTGACCGGGTTCGCACGGAGCGTCTCGAGCGTCGTGTCGCTGTCGGAGGTCGTGAGGAAGTACTGCGGGTTCGCGTCGCGCAGGTCCGACAGCGGAAACGGGCCGGGGCCCGGGCTCGAGCCGGCGACGCTCGCTCCTTTGGCCCGCTTGACGAGATCCCCGAGCAGCGAGCGGTCCGAGACGGTGATGAAGAATCCGGTGTCGACGAAGACCGAGACGGGCGGCTCGTCCGCGAGCTTCCGCTGGATCGTCGCCACGTCCTGCTCGATCCGCCCGACCAGCTGCCGCGCCTCGGGAGCGGCGCCGACCAGGAAGCCGATGTCGATGGCGCCCTGCTCGACGTTGCGAAGCGATGCGGCCGGCTGGATGTACAACGCGGCATCCGTCGCTCGCTGGATGCGCCCCACGTCGATCTGGTCGGCGGTCTGGGTGGCGACGACGAGGTCCGGCTTCAGGGCGATCGCCGCATCGACGTCGATCGTGCCCGTCTGCCGGACGACCGGCTCCGGCTTCGCACCATGGATGCGGACTCCGGCAGGCACGCCGACGAGCCTGTCACCGGCGCCGAGCGCGCCGATGATCTCCGCCGAGCCCGGGTCGAGGGCGACGATTCGCTCCGCCCGTCCCCGGAGCACCGTGGGCTGGTCGCCGGCGCCCTGCACCGTGACCGGATAGGGCTGCGCGATCGTCCCGAGCGGCTCGGCCCGTTCGCCGCACCCCGCGCCGGCGAGGGCGGCCAGGAGAAGTCCCAGGGGAAGAAGCCGGGTGCAGCGCACGACCGGCACTATTCAACATGTATGAGGCTCTTCAGCGAGCAGGAGGCGAATGACGCTCTCGGGGTCGTCGCACCGCTCGTCGAGCGCCTCGTTGCGGCGCGGGGGAGGTTCGTGTCCGAGGGCCGGCGACTCGCCCAACTTCGGCGCAAGGTCGCGGGGAACGGGGGCGGCCTCGATCCTTCACGGGTCCAGGATGCTCAGGACGCCGTCGAAGAGGTCGCGAACGAGATCGGGCTCCTCGTGGCCGACCTCGAGGCCGCGGGCGTGCAGGTGAAAGATCTCGACCGCGGGCTCGTCGACTTTCCCGCGCAGCATCCCGAAAGCGGTGATCTGGTGCTGCTTTGCTGGCATCTCGGCGAGGATCGCGTCGCCTTCTGGCACGGGCTCGAAGAGGGCTTTGCGGGCAGGAAGCCGCTGCCGTTCTGAGAACTCCCGTCCGTGAGCGAATTCTGGCAGCACGTTGCGACCGCCTGCGTCGTCATCGTCGTAACGCTCGTCCTCGCGAAGCTGATCGACCGTGCTCTCGTGCGGCGCCTGAAGCTGAGCCCGAACGTGATGACGCGCTACAGCGTCATCCGCCGGACCATCGTGGCGGGGATCATCGTCGTCGGCGTGCTCTCGGCGCTGCTCGTCATCCCCGGCGTCCAGGCGGTGGCCGGGTCGATCCTTGCGTCGTCCGCGGTCATCGCTCTCATCCTCGGCTTCGCGGCCCAGTCGACCCTCTCGAATGTGATCGCGGGCATCCTCATCGCCTTTACGCAACCGCTTCGACTCGGCGACCAGGTGGAGGTGGGGCCGTCGACGGGTACCGTCGAGGAAATAGGCCTCATCTACACCCTGCTTCGTGCGGCCGACGGGTCGCGGTACTACGTGCCGAATACGCGCATGGCCTCAGATACGATTCGGAACGCGACGCTCTCGAGTTTCGAACACCGAGCCCAGATCACCTTCGGCGTCCCGGTTGGAAGCGATTTCGAGCGGGTACGCGACATCCTCGTCGAAGAAGCGCGGCGCGCGCCGGAAGCCATGCCTGACAAGAACCCCGTTGCAACGTTGACCCAGGTGGACGCCACGTCGGCCGTCTTCACGGTCGAGGCGTGGGCGCGTAGCGTCGGCCAGGCTGCGAAGCTCGCCGCGGGCATACGCGCGGGCGCGCACAAGCGGCTTCTTGCCGAGGGGATCTACGGCTGATGGCCGGAAACGGAAACGGGAACGGAAACGGGAACGGGCGCAACGGCGCGCCGCTTTACCCGGCACACCGCCGCAGGCGGCGGAGGCAGAGGCGTAAGCGCGAGAAGATCACGTCGCGCCGCTTCGCCGTACTGCTCGCGCTCGTCATCGTTCTCGGGACGATCGCGGTCTTCGTCGCGGCGACGGTCACGGGCGCGGCGGGGATCCTCTCGAACTGCAGCCTCACGTCGCTGAAGCCGGTCGCCATCGGCGCGAACTCGTTCGTGTACGCGGCGGACGGCACGGTCCTCGGCGCGATTCCCGCGGAACGGAATCGCCAGCCGGTCGGGCTCGACGCGATGTCGCACTGGGTGACGACCGCAACCGTCGACGTGGAGGACCGCCGCTTCTACGAGCACGGCGGGATCGACTGGGAGGGCGTCGTCCGTGCAGCCGTCGAGAACGTGAAGAGCGGCCACATCGTGCAGGGCGGGTCGACGATCACCCAGCAGCTCGTCCGAAATCTCTACATCGGCAAGGAGGTCTCCCTCGACCGCAAGATCAAGGAGGCCTGTCTCGCGCAGAAGGTCGAGGACGCGCACACGAAGGACTGGATCCTGGCGAGCTACCTGAACCAGGTCTACTTCGGCAATCACGCCTACGGCATCGAGGCAGCCGCGCAGACGTACTTCTCCCGGCACGCCGCCGACCTCAGCCTCGTCCAGGCGGCCCTGATCGCAGGCCTTCCCCAGGCGCCCTCGATCTACGACCCCTTCCAGCGCCCGGCCGAGGCGGTGGCGAGGCGGAACGAGGTGCTCGGAGCGATGTACTCCGCCGGCGATATCACGGCCGAGCAGCACCAGAAGGCAGTGTCCGCGCCTCTGAAGCTCCACGCCGGCCAGCTCTACACGCGGATCCGCGAGCCGTACTTCTTCAGCTACGTCCGCGAGCAGCTGATCGCCAAGTACGGGGCGAACACGGTGCGGGGCGGCGGGCTCAAGGTCTACACGACGATCGTCCCGAAGTTCCAGAAGCTCGCCACCGAGGCGATGCAGTCGACGCTCAACCTGAAGACCGATCCGGCCTCGGCGCTCGTCTCCATCAACCCGAGGAACGGTGCCATCCGCGCGATGACGGCCGAGATTCCGGGGAAGAAGAACAACCAGTTCAACCTTGCCGCCCAGGGCCGCCGGCAGGCCGGCTCCTCGTTCAAGACCTTCGTGCTCACCGAGGCGATCAGGGAGGGCATCAACCCGGACACGACGACGTACATGTCCGCGCCCTTCCACTGGCAGCCCGACCCGTCGAGCGAGGCCTGGGATGTGAGCACGTACGACGGGAGCTACTACGGCCCGTCGACGATCACGCAGTCGACGCTGCGGTCAGACAACAGCGTGTATGCGCGGCTCACGCTCGATCTCGGCCCTGAGAAGATCGTCACGCTCGCACACGAGATGGGGATCAAGACGAAGCTCGAGCCCGTGGCTTCCATCGGCCTCGGCTCCAACTCGGTCGGCGTCCTCGAGATGGCATCTGCCTACGCGACGATCGCGGCCGGTGGGATCTACACGGAGCCGAGGGCGATCCGGAAGGTGGTTTTGCCGAGCGGCGAGGTCGACCAGGGAGCGGGCTGGAACAGGATCAAGCAGAAGCGTGTCTTCTCGGACGGCGTCGCCTACCAGGTCGCTCGCATCCTCAAGATGAACATCCAGTCCGGCACCGGCACCGGCGCGAACCCCGGCTTCCCGGCGGGCGGCAAGACCGGGACGACCGATGACTTCGGCGACGCCTGGTTCGCGGGGATCACGACCAACGCGTCCACGGTCGTCTGGGTCGGCTACCCGAACGCGAAGATCCCGATGACCGCCGTTCACGGGATTCGTGTCGCCGGCGGCACGTTCCCCGCGACGATCTGGCGCCTCTTCACGGTCGGCGCGTTCGGCAACAACCCGCCTCCGGACTGGGGGCCGCCGAACAATCCGGTCGTCTGGGAGCCGTTCCACGGCCAGTACGAGTACGTCGCACCTGTCGCTCCGCCCGTAGCCCCCCCGGACAAGGGCGGAAAGGACAACGGGAACGGCGACGGGGACGGAAACGGAAACGGGAACGGAAACGGGAACGGGAACGGCAACACCACGACCGCGGACGTCGGCACCGACACCGGTTGAGAGGAACTGCGAGGGCGGCCTGGGCTGCCGGCGGCGCCTGCCTGCTCTTCCTCGCCGCCGCAGTGGCGTGTGCGTGGCCGGGTGACTCCCTTCTCACTCCCGACCACGCCGAGGGGGTCACGCGCTGGTCCTGGCTCTTCCTCGGCTTTCTCTTCGCCGCGTTTGCCGCGTATCTCGCCGGGCTCTTCCTGATTCGACAGGGCGTCTCCGCGCTCGTGCCGGTCCTGGCCGTGGCGGTCGGGATCCAGCTCGTTCCCCTGGCCGCGCCGCTCCTCCTTTCGACCGACGCGTACACGTACTGGGATTACGGACGGATCGGGGCCGTCCACGGCGGGAACCCGTACGACGACGAGCCTTCCTCATTCCCCGACGACCCGGCGTACGAGCGGATGGGCGCGAACTGGCGGGACACGACGACGGTGTACGGGCCCGTCTTCACCTTCGCGTCAGAGGGTCACGCGGCGGCCGTCGGTGACTCGCCTGAGGCGGCGGCCTGGATCTACAAGGCGCTGGGCGCTCTCGCCATGCTCGTCCTCACGGGACTCGCGGCGTACCTCGGGACCGACAGGGCGTTCGCCGCTGCGTTTGTGGGCTGGAACCCGCTCCTCGCCGTGCATTTCGCCGGAGGCGGGCACAACGACGCATGGATGATGGGCTTCGTGCTCGGCGCGCTCGCGCTCGGGGCAGCGGGGCGCAGGCAGTGGGCCGGCGCGTCGTGGGTCGCCGCGATCGCGATCAAGTGGGTCGCCGTGATCTTCCTCCCTCTGCGTGCGCTCGAGGCCCGGGCGCAGGGCCGACGGGTCGGCCACCTCGGGTTCGCGTTGACTGCTGCGGCCGTTTTTGCCCTGGCCTCCTGGCGGTACGGAACGGGCTGGCTCGAGGCGTTCGGGCCTCTGGCGAAGAATCTTCGGGAGGGAGCGCACTACAGCCTGCCGTCACGCGTCTCCTCGCTCGGCATCTCCCACGACGTCGCAGTCGGGCTCTTCGCAGTTCTCTTCGCGCTCGCCTATCTGTGGCTCCTGCGCGAGGCCTGGCGCGGCCGCGCCAGGCTGGCCCTTTGCGCGGATTTCCTGCTTCTCGCGACGCCCTGGCTGATCGCCTGGTACGCCGTCTGGGCGGTGCCGCTCGCCGCGGTGGAGGAGGACCGGACCGCCCGCCTGCTCGCTCTCGGGTTGTGTGCTTACCTGATCCCGAACGCAGTGCCCCTATAGCCTTTCGCCCGTGCGCACGGCGACGAAGCTCATCTCGGTCTCGGAGGCCCAGCGCCTGGTGCTCGAGCGGGCCCACCGCCTCGACGCCGAGCGCGTTCCCGTCGAGCGCGCGGCCGGCCGAGTCCTCGCCGAGCCGGCATCCGCGCTCGTCGATCTGCCGCCGTTCCCCAGCTCGGCGATGGACGGTTTCGCCGTCCGTGCCGGGGAGGCGCCGGTCGGAGCCGGCCTTCCCGTCGTCGCGCGGATCGCTGCCGGTTCGCCTTCGGACCGTCCGCTCGGCGGGGGTGAGGCGATGGCGATCTCGACCGGCGGCGCCGTGCCCGAAGGAGCGGACGCCGTCATCCCTCTCGAGCTCGTCGAGGACGCGGGGGATTCGATCGAGGTCCGGGAGGCCGTTGCTGCGGGCGCGAACGTACGCGAGCGTGGGAGCGATGTCACGACGGGCGACGTCGTGCTCGAGCCCGGAATGCGCCTCGGCCCCGCGCAGGTCGGCGCTCTCGCCGCCGCCGGCGTCCACGAGGTGCAGTGCGCGAAGCGGCCGCGCGTCGGGATTCTCGTGACCGGATCGGAGCTCCGGCAGCCCGGACAGGAGCTGGCCCCCGGGGAGATCTACGAGTCGAACGGCCTCCTGCTCGCGACCGCGCTGCAGCTGGCGGGCGCGGTCCCGGCGCAGCTCGGGGTCGTGAGCGACGACGCCGACGAGCTCGAGCGGGCGATGGAACGGGCGCTCCTCGGCTTCGACATGCTCGTCACCTCCGGCGGTGCTTCCGTCGGACCGCACGACCTCGTGCGCGAGACGCAAGCCGGCCTGCGGGTCGAGGAGATCTTCTGGGGTGTCGCGGTGAAGCCGGGGAAGCCGGTGGCATTCGGCGTCCGCCGCGATCACCTTGTTTTCAACCTGCCGGGCAACCCGGTCTCGGTCCTCGTCACGTTCGAGCTCTTCGTTCGGCCTGCGGTGAACGCGCTGCTCGGGCTCCCCGAGCCGGAGCCGGCCTTCCGTCTCGGCGTCCTCGGGGCTGCGGCGCGGCGAAACGCCGAGCGCGACCAGTTCATCCGGGCCCGTTCGCACCGCGAAGGCGACGACGTCGTGCTCGAGCCGATCGCCGGGCAGGAGTCGCACATGATCGCCCGCACGGGCCGCGCCGACGCGCTCATCGAGGTGGCGGCTGGAGAGGGAGAGCTCTCCGCCGGCTCCCCGGTGCGTTACCTTCCGCTCGCCTAGTCTCCTTCCGCGGACTCCGCTTCCTCCGGCGTCTCGCGCGGAGCCCGCATGCGGCGGGTCAGCAGGACCGTCTGCCGGATGGATTCGCGGATCGGTCCCCGGCGTGGCCGCTCGCCGGCGGCCGGATAGGGCGCGTAGCGGCCCGCTGCGACGGTGCCGACCTGCGCGGCGGCCGCTCCCCAGACGAGGAAGCTGAGGACGAGGGCGACCGGTACGAACCCGACCGATGTCAGCGCGACGAGATACCACAGCGCATCGAGCCCGAGCCCGTAGCGAAACGCGAACGAGCCGAGGAGGAGTAGCGGGCCCGCGAAGCCGATCGCGTAGACGCCGAGCGCGGCGGGGCGCCCGCGCTCCGACGCGTGGGGCAGCCACAGCCAGGCGTGCAAGGAGGGCAGAATGAAGATCAGGGCAAAGGGGTTTTGCGCCGCGACGACGAGGGCGACGATCCCGAGGACGAGCATTGCCGCGAGGTGTCCGCCGAGCTCGTCGGTGCGGGCGACCGGGCGGGTCGGGATGAGCCGCGGTCTCGTCACGAGCCAGCCGAGCGCGACGAGCCCGGCGAACACCCCGATCGCTACGACCGGCCAGTCCCCGGCAGCAGGGGAGCTCGGTGCAATCGGGCGCGGCTCTCCGTTCGGGAAGATCCCGCTGAACGAGAAGAAGAGCAGAAGAACGCCGATCCAGAGCCAAAGGCCGAGGCGGCTGGCGAGACTCCGCAGAGCCGGCCGGAGGGCGATGTGCCGCCGCCGGCAACGCGCGAAGAGGTCGACCGTCGCGGCCAGGAACGGCAGTAGACACCCGAGGAGGACGAACTGGATCGTCCACCCGCGGATCAGGCGGGTGCCGGTCCAGACGTATGACTCGGTGCCGCTCGCGACATCCGCGGCCGCGTCGACGGAGCCGAGGAGCGCCTGCGCCGACCTTCCGAGCTCGTCCAGGTGAGCCTGGTTGAGGGCCACGACGGTGTCGCCTCTCGCATCCGGCGTCCGGGCGCCCGCCGTGCTGAACGTGACCGCGGGGGTGCCCTGGGCGATGAACGGGGACTGGCCGTAGAGGCTGAACGGGAAGGCGAGGTCGATCAGCTGGGAGAGGGCGTTTGGCCGCAGCGGCGTCGTCTGGGCCTGCGCCTGGACGCTTGCCTCCGCCGTCGCGAGGAGAGTCGACGCCGGGGTTCGCGGCGTGTCTCCGGTGAAATGGAGGTGAGGCGCGCCGGCTCCTCCGATCGCGTCGAGGTCGATCACGGCGGCCAGCCGGTCGCGGAGCGCCCAGTTCGAGGCGAACTCCGCCGAGCCGAGCGACCCGTACACGTCTCCGTCCGTCGACACGAGGACGACCGTGTGCGAGAGGGCGGCGGTGCCGAGGTCGCGAGCGAGCTCGAGGAGCGCCCCGGTGCTCGAGGCGTTGTAGTTGGCTCCGGGCGAGCCGCCGATGTTGTCACGATGGGCGACAACGGCGATCACGTCTTGTGAGCGCGGGACGTTCGCGGCGGAAGATGCCGGCGCGGTTGCGATCAGGTTGACGAAGTGCTGCGAGCCCAGGCCGGGCACGTCTGCGTCGAACTCCTGCCGCTCGACGGTGAACTCGTAGTCGCGGAGCCGCGCCGAGACCCAGTCGGTTGCCCCCTCCGCGCCGCTCGATCCCGGGCGCCGGTCCGGGAAGTCGCGCGCGAGCTCGGTGGCGAACTGCACGGCGGTCGTGCGGTCGAAGGACGGCGGGAGCCGCGGCTGCTGCAGCGCGACGGGCTGCCCGACGCTGAACGCGGCGACGAGGAGCGGCACGGCGACGACGAGCCATGCAGCTCGGTAGATGCGGCCGGAGATCGGCCGCTCGAGTGACCCCCGCCGGGGCCGGCGTCGTTCAGGAGGAACGGCCATAGCGCCCGCGCCAGTCTAGTGCGGTCCGCGACGTGCCTATCCTTTGTGAGAGCCTCGTGCAAAATGAAGCCTGAGCCGTTCGAACACCCTGCAGCGGTGCGTCCGACCGGCGAGGCCACATTCTGAAAGAGGCTCGTATGCCGGAAAGCGCGACGATCCTCCTCGTGGACGACGAGGAGTCGATTCAGAAGCTCCTCACGTACCCCCTCGAGCACGAGGGGTTCCAGGTCGTGCAGGCTCGGGACGGAGAAGAGGCGCTGCAGCGGTTCGACGAGAACGCGGTCGACCTCGTGATCCTCGACATCATGCTGCCGAAGCTCGACGGCCTCGAGGTCTGCCGGCGACTGCGTGCGCGAAGCGCCGTCCCGATCCTGATGCTGACCGCCCGCGACGACGAGCTCGACAAGGTGGTGGGCCTCGAGCTCGGCGCAGACGACTACATCACGAAGCCGTTCTCGATCCGGGAGTTCCGCAGCCGCGTTCGCGCTGCGCTGCGCCGCGCTCAGCTGCCGCCCGCCGGCGCGCGCAGCGACGCAATCGAGGTCGAGGGGGTGCGCATCGATCTGGCCAAGCGCACCGTCGAGGTCTCGGGCGAGCCCGTGCAGCTCACGTATCTCGAGTTCGAGCTCTTGCGGACGCTCGCCGCGAACCCCGGCCGGGTCTACTCGCGCCAGGCATTGCTCGACGCCCTGTGGGGCGGGTCCGACTACCGCGATCCGCGGACGATCGACGTCCATGTCCGTCACCTGCGCGAGAAGATCGAGCCTGACCCCAGCGAGCCCCATTACCTCTTCACCGTTCGGGGCGTCGGCTACCGCTTCCGCGAGGTCGCGTGAACCAGTTCCGGCACCCGCGCCTCTCCGTCAAGCTCGGTCTGGTCGTGCTCGCGATCGTGGCGGGCGCGCTCGGCATCGTCTACGCCGCGGTGGTGCCGCGGCTCGAGGACCGCCTCGTCGCCAACCGGATCGACCAGCTCGAGCGCAGCGCTCCGCAGGTCGTGCAGGGGTTCACGCAGAACAGCCCGTTCGACTACGACACGGTGGCGCGCTTCTTCCAGGCGAACCTCGGCGCCCGCGTCGTCGTCTTCGAGCCGCTCAGCCAGGACACCATCCACACGGTCGCGGACTCGAATCCCGTCAGCTCCCAGGACGTCACCAACGACCCCATTGCGCGGGCGGCGCTCGAGACCGGTCGGACGCAGACCGGTCGAGTCGACCGTGACGGGCCGCGAGGCGAGGTGGCGGTGCTGCTCGACGAGGACACGGCCATCCTGCTCTCGGCGTCGCTTCGCGACACGCTGTCGAGCGTCAAGCTCGTCGAGCGGACGCTCCTCATCTCGGGCATCATCGCCCTCCTCATCGCCTGGTTCGCGGGCTCGCTGGCAGCGCTCCGCCTGACGCACCGCATCCGCCGGCTGGAGCTGGCTGCGGGCAGGATCGCCGCCGGCGACTTCGAGCAGGAGATCGTCGATCCGGTCGAGGACGAGGTCGGGGAGCTCGCGCGCGCCTTCGACCGGATGCGCCAGCGCCTTGCCCATCTCGACCGCGCACGCCGCGAGTTCATCGGCAACGCCTCTCATGAGCTCCGCACTCCGCTCTTCTCGCTCAGCGGCTTTCTCGAGCTGATGGCCGACGAGGACGTCGACCCGGCAGACCGGAAGGAGTTCGTCGAGGAGATGAGCGCGCAGGTGACGCGCTTGACGAAACTGGCGACCGACCTCCTCGACCTGACGCGCCTCGATGCCGACCAACTCTCCGTCGAGCAGTCGGAGGTCGACATCGCCGAGAGCGCCCGCACCGTCTGCGAGGAGTTCAGCGCGCGGGCCGAGGCCAGCGAGCATGCGCTCTCCACCGACGTGAACGGGCCGGCCGTCGCGCTCGCGGACGAGCAGCGCGTGCTCCAGGTCGCGCGGATCCTCGTGGAGAACGCGACGCGCCACACGCCGGCCGGGACGAACGTCGTGGTCTCGGCGGGCGACCGGAACGGAGCCGTGGGACTGTCAGTCGCGGACGACGGTCCCGGCGTTCCGGAGAGCGACCAGGAGCACCTCTTCGAGCGCTTCTACCGTGCCGGCGGCGGACAGGCCTCGGGCAGCGGTCTCGGGCTCGCAATCGCCTCCGAGCTCGCAGACCGCATGGGCGGGTCGATCGAGGTCTCCTCGAAGCCGGGTGAGACCGTCTTCACGTTGCTTTTGCCACGAGCAGACGGCGTTTTCACGTCGAAACGCTCGAACGACGGAAGCTGAAGGCCCCGCAACTACTATGAGACCGCGGTGCGCCCGGGATCTCTAGCCGTCGTTGCGGTGGTCTGCGCCATTCTGGGCGCGTCCACGGCGCTCGTCGTCGCGAAGGCAGCCGGCTGGGTGGATCCGGAGGAGGCCACGCGGACGGTGCTCCTCACGACGGGATCGGGGACGCCCGCCGACAACCCGATCGACGAGGACGCGGAGGCCAAGCCGCTGCAGGGCAACGATTTCGACCCGGCGGCGCTCTACCGCGAGCGGGCTGCCGGCGTTGTCACGCTCCTCGCGGTCTTCGGCCCCGACGACTCGCTCTCGGCGACCGATATGGCCCAGGGATCGGGCTTCGTCGTCTCCTCCGACGGCTACATCCTCACGAACTCGCACGTCATCACCACCGCGGGTGAGGGCGATCCGACGGCAACTCCCGAGGCCGCGAGCACCGTCTACGTCGAGTTCAGGGACGGCGACCGCGTGCGGGCGCGCATCGTCGGTTGGGACGTCTATGACGACGTCGGCCTCTTGAAGGTGCGTCCAGCAGATCACCACCTGACCGTCGTGCCGCTCGGCGACTCGGGGCACGTCGTCGTCGGACAGCCCGTCGCCGCGATCGGCAGTCCTTTCGGGAACGCCAGCTCGCTGAGCGTCGGCGTCGTCTCGGCGACCGAGCGGTCGATCGCCTCCCTCACCTCGAGCTACGACCTCGTCGACGCCATCCAGACCGACGCACCGATCAACCGCGGCAATTCGGGCGGCCCGCTCTTCGACGCGCGCGGGCGCGTGATCGGGATCAACGCCCAGATCAACAGCAACTCGGGAAACGCCGAAGGCGTCGGCTTCGCCGTTCCGATCAACTCGGCGCGCCGCTCGATGGAGCAGCTGATCAAGAGCGGCGACGTTCGCTACGCCTGGCTCGGCGTCTCCACGCAGACCCTGACCCCGCGTCTCGCCGAGCACTTCGGCTACCCCGTGGACGCGGGCGCGGCGGTTCAGACCGTCGTGGCCGGCAGCCCCGCATCCAAGGCCGGCATCCAGGGCGGCGACGAGGAGCAGGACTTCACCGGGATCCCGTTCCGCCCAGGCGGCGACGTGATCGTGGCGATCGACGGCGTGCCGGTGCAGACGGCCGAGGACGTGGTGCGCGCGGTCACCGAGGGCCTCCATCCAGGCGAGTCGACGCGCCTGTCGCTCCTCCGGGGCTCGAAGCGGATCGAGGTCACGGTCGAGCTCGGCGAGCGCCCGGCGACTCCTCCCGGCAGCGACCGTTAGGTCGTCTACAGTGGGCCGCGTGGAGCGGCCGGCCGCCGACCTCGTCCTCCTCGGGGACAACCTCGACGTCCTGCCGCGGTTCGCGGACGAGACGTTTCAGCTCGTGTATGCCGATCCGCCCTTCAACACGGGCGGAACGGTCACGCGGCGCACGCTCGAGGTCGTCCCGGACGAAACCGGTGACCGTGTCGGCTTCAAGGGCCGCCGTTACGCGAGCCGCCTCTTGCAGGAGTCCTCCTACCGCGACTCCTTCGACGACTACCTCGGCTTTCTCGAGCCGCGCCTCGCCGAGATGCGGCGCCTCCTCGACCCGAGCGGCACGCTCTACCTCCACCTCGACTACCGCGAGGCGCACTACGCGAAGCTCCTGCTCGACGACCTCTTCGGGCGCGAGTGCTTCCTGAACGAGATCGTCTGGGCCTACGACTACGGCGCGAAGTCGAGGCGCCGCTGGCCGGCGAAGCACGACACGATCCTCGTCTACGTCAAGGACCGCGAGCGCTACTGGTTCGACTCCCAAGCGGTCGACCGGGAGCCCTACATGGCGCCGGGCCTCGTGACCGCGGAGAAGGCCGCGCGCGGAAAACTCCCCACGGACGTCTGGTGGCACACGATCGTCTCGCCGACCGGCAAGGAGAAGACGGGCTATCCCACGCAGAAGCCGGAGGGGGTGCTCCGGCGGATCGTCCAGGCCTCGAGCCGCCGGGGCGACTGGTGCCTGGATCCCTTCGCGGGCAGCGGGACGCTGGGCGCCGTCGCGGGCCAGCTCGGGCGACGCTTCGTCCTCGTCGACTCGAGCGACGAGGCCGTTGCCGTGGCGCGCAGGCGTCTCGGCCGTTTCGACGTCGGTGCCGAGCGGGTAGGAGAGGTCTGAGCGGCCCGGAGCGGAGGATTCCGCAGATTGAGGCAGGTTTAGCGTGACTTTCGGACGGGAACTAGACTCCAACTCCATGGGCCCTGGGCTCCGCGCCAACGGCGGCGGCATCGTCGCGCTCACGATTCCTGCCCGCGCGGAGTACATCGCGCTCTGCAGGCTCGCCCTGACGGGGCTCGCGCGCACCCGCGCGCTGCAGGAAGAGGTCGTGGCGGACCTCAAGCTCGCTCTGACCGAGGCATGCTCGAACTCCGTGCGGCACGCGTACGAGCAGGGGCGAGACGGGATCGTGGAAGTCTCCTACCGGTTGGGCGACGACCGGATCGAGGTCGAGGTGTCCGACGACGGTGCGGGCTTCGACCCGGGCGTACTCGAGCGGGCGCAGCAGGCGCTCGACGAGGGAGGGCTCGGCATCGCCATCATTCGCGCGGTGACCGACGAGCTCGACATCGGGCCGAATCCCAACGGTGGAGGCTCTCGTCTCCGCTTTGCGAAGTACCTCAACTGATCGGCCGAACCCGCCGATATCCTCCGCCGCCGTGGAGCTTCAGCAGGTAAACGTCGGCCACAAGTCCCTCGCGGACTACGCGACCATCGTGAGCAGGGGCCTGATGGAGCAGCTCAAGGCACTCGCCGAGCCGCTCGCGGGCAAGCGCGTGCTCCATCTCTCTGCGACGGCGTTCGGAGGCGGCGTGGCCGAGATCCTCTACACGCTCGTCCCGCTCATGCGCGACGCCGGCCTCGAGACCGAGTGGCGTGTCATCTACGGGCAGGACGAGTTCTTCGACGTGACGAAGGCGATCCACAACGCGCTGCAGGGCGCGCCGCGGTCGCTCTCCGACGAGGAGAAGGAGATCTTCGGCCGCTACAACCTCGGCAACGCCGAGGCGCTCGTGGACTCGTTCGACTATGTGATCGTCCACGATCCCCAGCCCGCCGGCATGATCGAGCACGCGCGGGACTGCGGCCGCCACTGGATCTGGCGCTGCCACATCGACCTTTCCACGCCGAACGAGGAGGTCCTCGGGTTCTTGCTTCCGTGGCTCCACTCCTACGACTCGATGGTCTTCCACCGCGAGGAGTACGTCCCACACCACGAGGGGCTTCCGCCGGCGTACATCTGGCCGCCTGCGATCGACCCTCTGACGCCGAAGAACATGGCGCTCTCGTCCGAGGACGCGGCGTACATCGTCGACCAGTTCGGGATCGACGTCGACCGCCCGCTCGTCACTCAGGTCTCCCGGTTCGACCCGTGGAAGGACCCGCTCGGCGTCATCGAGGCGTGGCGGACGCTCCGCGAGAGCCACCCCCGGGTCCAGCTCGCCCTCGTCGGCTCTATGGCCCACGACGACCCCGAAGGCTGGGACTACTACAACCAGACCGTCGCCGCGGCGGGTGGCGATCCGGACATCTTCATCCTCTCGAACCTCAACAACGTCGGTTCCGTCGAGGTGAACGCGTTCCAGGTGCATTCCGAAGCTCTCGTGCAGAAGTCCATCCGCGAGGGCTTCGGGCTGACGGTCACCGAGGCGCTCTGGAAGGCGAGGCCGATGGTCGCCGGCCGGGCGGGCGGGATCGTCGACCAGATCCAGGAAGGCGAAACCGGCTACCTCGTCGATTCCGTGGAGGAATGCGCCCAGGCGTTGCAGGCGATCCTCGACGACCCGCCGGCCGCGCGCCAGATGGCGCTCCGCGGCAAGGAGTACGTGCGCCGCAACTTCCTGTCCCCGCGTCTCCTGCGGGACTGGCTCGCGCTCTTCAACCGCCTGGACGGCAACGACCTCGGCGGGGCCGAGCTCGTCACCGCGTCGACCGCCGCCTAGGATCTCGAAGCCGAGGGTAGGGTGTCCGCGATGGCGGGCCGCCGCAAGCTGATCGTCGCCGCAAACCGTGCTCCGGTCACGTTTTCACGTGAAACGGACGGTTCGCGGAGCGCCCGCAGGGGCGGCGGAGGGCTCGTAACCGCCCTGCGGAGCCTCATCACGCAGCAGGACGTCACCTGGGTGGCGAGCGCGATGAGCGCCGAAGACCACGCTGTGGCAGAGGAGGCAGGTTCCGAGCTCCTGGAAGAGGCCGCCGGGGACGGCTCGCCGTACCGCCTGCGGCTCGTCGCGCACGACCCTCAGGCCTACGACCTCTACTACAACGTCGTCTCCAACCCGGTCCTCTGGTTCGCGCAGCACTACCTGTGGGGGCTCGTCGAGGCGCCGAACATCGACAACGGGCTGCACCAGGCCTGGGCCGACGGCTATCTGGCGGTCAACCGCACGTTTGCGGACGCGGTCGTCGAGGAGCTCGGCCGCGAGCCGGAGGCCGCGGTCTTCTTCCACGACTACCACCTGTACATCGCCCCCAGGATTGTCCGCGAGCGCATGCCCGAGGCGACGCTCAGCCATTTCGTCCACATCCCCTGGCCGCAGCCCGACTACTGGCGCGTTCTGCCCGAGAGCATCAGGCGCTCGGTGCACGACGGGATGCTCGCGAACGACCTCGTCAGCTTCCACACGGAGCGCTGGTGCCGGAACTTCCTTCGCTGCTGCGAGGACGTCCTCGGCGCGAAGAGCGACTTCAGCGCCGGCCGAGTCACATATCAGGGTCGAACCGTCCATGTGCATGCCCGCCCGATCTCGGTCGACCCCGCGGAGTTCGCCGAGTCGGCAGCCAGCGAGCAGGTGCTCGAGGAGGAAGCGAGCCTGGCGGCCTCGCGCCCGGAGAAGCTCATCGTCCGCGTCGACCGCACCGACCCCTCGAAGAACATCGTCCGCGGCTTTCGCGCCTACGAGCTCCTCCTCGAGGACCATCCCGAGCTGCACGGCCGCGTCGGCATGCTCGCGCTCCTCGATCCTTCGCGCCAGGACATCCCCGAGTACTCCGAGTACCTCGGCGCCATTCAGCGAGCGGCCCGCGTCGTCAACGACCGCTTTCGTACCGAGGGGTGGATGCCGCTCGAGGTCAGGATCGAGGACAACTTCCACCAGGCCGTCGCCGCGTACAAGCAGTACGACGTCCTGCTCGTGAACGCGATCTTCGACGGCATGAACCTCGTCGCGAAGGAGGCGCCGCTCGTGAACGAACGGAACGGCGTGCTCGTCCTCTCCGAGAACACGGGCGCGCACGACGAGCTCGGCGAGTGGGCCCTGACGATCAATCCCTTCGACCTCTCCGGCCAGGCCGCCGCCCTCCACGAAGCGCTGACCATGGACGAGGGGGAGCGGCGGCGGCGGCTGGCCGGCATCCGCGCGCATGTGACCGACCACGACATCGGTGGGTGGATCGAGGCGCAGCTCGCGGACCTGGACGCCGTCAGACGCGGCTCCGGAACTACACTCCCTGTCTGAAATGCCTGGAAATCAGGGTCTCAGCCACGTCGATGCCGAGGGCCGCGTCCACATGGTCGACGTCGGCGGCAAGCCGGAGGAGCGGCGCCGGGCAGTCGCGGCCGGCCGGGTGGCGATGAGCCCTGAGACGGCGGCCATGCTCCGTTCGCTGCCGAAGGGCGACGCGCTCGCCACGGCACAGCTCGCGGGGATCATGGCCGCCAAGCGGACCTCCGACCTGATCCCGCTCTGCCATCCGCTCCCGCTCACGAGGATCGACGTCGAGCTCGAGCTCGGTGAGGCCGGCGTGGAGATTCTCGCAACCGTCGAGACGACGGCTCGGACGGGCGTCGAGATGGAGGCTCTGACCGCCGCGAGCGTCGCGGCCCTGACGGTCTACGACATGGCGAAGGCGGTCGACCGCGACCTGACGATCGAGCTCGTCCGGCTCCTCGAGAAGACGAAGGGGTGAGAGCGGCCGTGCTCACCGTCTCGGACGGCGTCTCGGCCGGCGAGCGGGAGGACGCGAGCGGAGACCTGCTCGCCGAGGCTCTCGAGGCGGACGGCTGGGAGGTCGAGCGCCGAGTGGCGCCGGACGACCGCGCCGAGATCGTCGCTGCCCTTCGGGAGCTGGCCGGATCGAGCGGGCTCGTCCTCACGACGGGCGGCACGGGCTTCGGCCCGCGCGACGTCACGCCCGAGGCGACCGCCGAGGTGCTGGACAGGGCCGCTCCCGGAATCGCCGAGGCGGTTCGCGTGGACGCGGTCGCGAAGACTCCGCACGGGATGCTCTCGCGAGGCGCGGCAGGGATCGTCGGCTCGACCTTGGTCGTGAACCTCCCCGGGTCACCCGGAGCGTGCCGCGACGGCTGGGCCGTTCTCGCTCCCGCGGTCGGGCACGCAGTGAAGCTGTTGGCAGCCGAGACAACGGAGCACCGCCAGACGTGACCGAGGCCGCCCTCCGCTACCCACGCCTGTTCGCGTCGCTCGTGAAGATCGAACACACGATCTTCGCGCTCCCGTTCGCGTACATCGGCGCCTTTCTCGCGGTGGACGGGATCCCGAGCGCCCACGACCTCCTCTGGATCACGGTCGCCATGGTGGGCGCGCGCAGCCTCGCCATGGCCCTCAACCGCCTGATCGACGCCCGCATCGACGCCGGCAACCCACGCACGGCCGGACGGGAGATCCCCCGCGGCGCGCTCACCCCGCCGCAGGTCGTTCTCTTCTGCCTCTTGTCGCTCGCCGTCTTCCTCGTCGCCGTGTTCCAGCTCGCGCCGATCGTGCACTGGCTCTGGCCGATCCCGGTCGCGGGCTTCGTGCTCTACCCGTACCTCAAGCGGTGGAGCTCCCTCTCGCACTTCTGGCTCGGAGCCGTGGACGGGCTCGCGCCGCTCGGCGCCTGGGCGGCGGTCACGAACACGCTGCCCTGGGAAGCCTGGGCCCTCGGCGGCGCCGTCGCGCTCTGGGTGGCCGGGTTCGACCTGTTGTACGCGCTCTTCGACCTCGACGTCGACCGAGCGCAGGGGCTGCACTCGGTTCCTGCGCGCTACGGCGTCCGTGCGGCGTTCGCCGGCGCGCGCGCCTGCCATGTCGGCACCGTCGCGCTGCTCGTCCTCACCGGCCTCGGCCTGCCCGTGGGCGCCTTCTACTGGACCGGTGTCGCGGCGGTCGCGGCGCTGCTCGCCTACGAGCACTCGCTCGTCTCGCCACGCGACTGGCAGCGCCTCGACATGGCGTTCTTCACGATGAACGGGGTCATCAGCGTGACGTTCTTCGCCTTTGTCCTCCTGGACGTGCTCGTGTGATCAGGGCATCCGGCCTCGGGCGGCGGTTTGGCGGGAGGCGCGTCATCCGCGATCTCGACGTCGACGTGCGAGCCGGCGAGCTCATGCTCGTCACCGGTCCGAACGGGTCGGGCAAGTCGACGCTCCTCGCTCTCATGGCCGGTCTCCTCGCGCCGACGGAGGGCGAGATCGAGGTCGACCTTCCACGCGGCCGGATCGGCTATCTCGCACACGAGCCGCTCGTCTACAAGGAGCTGACGGCGCTCGAGAACCTCGATCTCTACGGCCGGCTCTACCACGTGCCGGAGCGGCGCGAGACCATCGGCGCCCTGCTCGAGCGCTTCGGCCTCTGGGAGGCGAGGCACCAGCTCGTGGGCTCGTTCTCGCGCGGGATGCAGCAGCGGCTCGGGCTCTGCCGCGCGCTTCTGCACGGCCCCGACCTCCTCCTTCTGGATGAGCCGCACGCGGGCCTCGACGCCTCGGCCCAGACGCTCGTGGACGATCTCGTCGCCGAGTCGGCCGGAGCACGGACGCTCGTCGTCGCGAGCCACGATCCCGAGCGCCTCAGCCCTCTGGCGACCCAGTCCCTCGCGCTCGCATGACCTACTTCGCCGACGTCGCGGCGCTCGCCCGCAAGGACATCCTCCTCGAGCTCCGCTCGCGCGACACGTTGCCGGCGATGCTCCTCTTCGTCGTCTCCGCGCTCGTCGTCTTCCACTTCTCGCTGCCGTCCGAGGCATCGGAGACGGCCTCCACCGGGCTCCTCTGGATCGCGCTCCTCTTCACGGCGCTCCTCGGGCTCGGCCGCGCCTTCACCGCCGAGCGGGAGCAGCGCGTGCTGGACGGGCTCGTCCTTGCTCCCTGCGACCGCAGCGCAATCTGGCTTGCCAAGTCCCTCGGCGTCCTCGTCTTCCTCGGCGTCGCGGAAGCGGTCGCGCTGCCGGCGTACGGGCTCTTCTTCGAGCCGGTCGGATGGGAGCTCGTCGCCGCGGTCATCCTCGCGGATCTCGGGCTCGCTGCAGTGGGGACGCTCCTCGCCGCGATGGCTGCCGCGAGCCGGGCACGCGAGCTTCTGCTCCCGCTCCTCTTCCTGCCGCTCGTCATTCCGGTGGTCGTCGGCGGCGTGGGCGCGACGGTGGTGGACGACCCCGGGCGCTACCTCGGCTTCCTCGCTCTCTACGACCTGATATTTGCGATTCTTTCGTGGGCGAGCTTTGAGTATGTCGTTGCCGAATAACCGTGCCGTCCTGCTCGCCGCGGCAGCCTCCGTGCTGCTCGTGGCGGGTCTCGCGCTGGCGCTCTTCTGGGCGCCCGAGGACGCCGACCAGGGCTTCAGCCAGCGGATCTTCTACGTGCACGTCCCGATCGCCCTGACCGCGTACGCGTGCTTCGGCTGGGGCGCGTGGAAGGCGCTTCGCCTCCTCTGGACGCGGGAGCCCCGCTACGACCTCGAGAGCTACACCGCCGTGCACATGGGCGTCATCTTCGGGATTCTCACGCTCGTCACGGGCTCCATCTGGGCGAAGATCTCGTGGGGAGTCTGGTGGACGTGGAGCGAGCGGCAGCTGACGCTCTTCCTCGTCCTCTTCCTCTTCTACTGCGCGTACTTCATGCTGCGCTTCTCCGTCGACTCCGGGCCGAGGCGGGCCAACCTCTCGGCGGTGTACGCACTCTTCGGGGTGGCCCTCATCCCGGTGAGCTTCCTCGCCATCCGCCTGGCCGAGAACTTCATCCACCCGGTCGTCTTCACGCGGGACGGGCCGCAGATGTCTGGCAGCATGTTCCTGGTCTTTTGCGTCTGCCTCGCCGCGATGCTCGCGCTCTTCGCGTCGCTCTACACGAACGAGCTGACCGGGAAGCGGCTCGATGCACGGCTCCGCGAGCTGCGGGAGGCCCTCGAATGACCACCTCGGAGAAGTACGTCACCGCGGCCTACCTCGTCGTCCTCGCGGTCGTCCTGCTCTACGTCGTCCTCTACTCCTTCAAGCTCTCGCGGCTCGAGCGCGAGGTCGCCGAGCTGACCGAGCTCGCCCAGAGGCGTAAGGCGGCCTGATGGCGGAGCTCGCGGTGATCCTCGTCTGGCCGGCCCTCGCCGGGTACTTCGAGGCGGCTGTCGCGTATCTCGGGGACGGGGTCAGGCCCGGCCGGCTTTCCCGCTTCGCCATCTGGGGCGTGCGGATCGGCTGGCTCGCGCAGACGGCACTTCTCGTCGTCCAGGCGGCACGCGCCGAAGGCTTCCCGTGGGCGACCTGGGCCGGGTCGTTGAACCTCTTCGTCTGGCTCGTCGTCGGCGCCTATCTCATCTGGGGCTGCCGCAGCCCGTTCCGGCTGCTCGGGCTCGTCGTCATGCCGCTCGCGGCGGTGCTCCTCCTCGTGGCGTGGCTCAGCGGGGGTGCCGGGAGCGGGAGTGGGAGCGAGCTCGGCAATGTCTTCCTCGCCTTCCACGTCGGCCTGATCCTCGCGGCGTTCGCGGGCTTCACGCTTGCCGCGGGCCTCGCGGGCCTCTACCTCTGGCAGGAGCGGCGCCTGAAGGGTCACGCGCCCGGCGTGCTGCGCCAGCGAGCGCCGTCGCAGGCCGCCCTCGACACGCTCACCGGCCGGACGATCCTCGTCGCGCTTCCCGCGCTCACGCTCGGTCTCGCGGTGGGCCTTGCGCGCCTCGGCTCGGAGGGCGGCGGCTTCGACGCGGTCATGGCGGCCGCGCTGCTCACCTGGGCCGCCTACGCGGCGTTTCTCGTGCTTCGCTACGAAGCCGGCTGGCGCGGCCGCCGCACCGCTTACCTCGCGCTCGGTGCCTTCGCGCTCGTGGCGGTCGCCCTCGTCCCCGTGACGCACTTCTAGCCATGCACCTCGTCCTCGTCGGCACCTCGCACCATCGCGCTCCCGTGGAGCTCCGCGAGCAGCTGTACGTGAGCGCGCCCGAGAACCCGGAGCTGGTGCGCCGGCTCGCGGGCGAGAAGGGTGAGGCGGTTGCGCTTTCGACCTGCAATCGCACCGAGCTCTACCTCGTGGACGACGGCCCGGACGCCGCCCAGGAGCGTGCTTTCGCCGAGCTCGCCGCGCTGGGTGGCATGAGCGAGACCGAGATCGCGCCGTCGCTCTACACGCTCACGGACGAGGCGGCCGCGCTGCACCTCTTCCGGGTGGCTGCAAGCCTCGACTCCATGATTCCCGGCGAGGCGCAGATCCTCGGCCAGGTGCGCGGCGCGTACGAGACGGCGAAGGAGTCCGGGACGGCGGGCCCGCTGATCCATCGCCTCTTCCGCCAGGCGCTCCGGGTCGGCAGGCGCGTGCGCAGCGAGACCGCCATCGGCGAGAACCCGGCGTCCATCTCCTCGGCCGCGGCCGAGCTGGCAGAGCGCGTGTTCGGGACGCTCGAGGGCAGGCGCATTCTCGTCCTCGGCGCGGGGAAGATGAGCGACCTCGCCACGGTGAACCTCATCGCGCGCGGCGTCGAGAGCGTCTTCGTCGCCAACCGCTCCGTCGAGCGTGCGGAGCGGCTCGCGCGGCGCTTCGGCGGTCGTGCCGCCGGTCTCGACGCCGTCGAGGCCGAGCTCGAGGACGTGGACATCGTCGTCGCCTCCACCGGCGCCCGCGGGCACGTCCTTTCGGCGGAGCAGGTCGAGCGCGCGATGAGGAAGCGCAAGGGAAGGCCGATCTTCTTCGTCGACATCGCGGTCCCGCGCGACGTCGATCCGGCTGTGAACGACATCGAGGGCTGCTACCTCTACGACGTCGACGACCTCGAGCGCGTCGTCGAGGAGAGCGTTGCCGGCCGTCGCGAGGAGGCGGTGCGGGCCGAGGCGATCGTCGCGGAGGAGGCTGAGGGGTTCCGCGCGTGGCAGCTCTCCCTCGACGTCGTCCCCGCGATCGCATCGCTCCGGGCGCGTGCGGAGGCGATCCGGACGACGGAGCTCGAGCGGGCCGAGGGCCGGCTCGGCTCTCTGAGCCCGAGCGAGCGGCGGGCGGTCGAGTCGCTCACCGCTCAGATCGTGAACAAGCTTCTCCACGCGCCGACCGTGCGCATGAAGCAGGCGGCCGCGGCTGCCGACGGCGTTCTCTACGCCGACGCGGTCCGTCATCTCTTCGATCTCGACGAGCGTGATTCTCCGGCTCGGCAGCCGCGGGAGTAGGCTCGCCCTCCGGCAGGCGGAGCTCGCCGCCGACGCGCTTCGCTCCGCCGATCCCGATCTCGACGTCGCGCTCGTCCCCATCACCACGGCGGGCGACCGCGACCGCTCGAAGCCCTTCGGCGAGATCGGCGAGCGGGGGGTCTTCGTGAAGGAGATCGAGGAGGCCCTGCTCGCGGGCCGCATCGACATGGCGGTCCACTCCGCCAAGGACATGACGTCGACGGACGCGGACGGGCTCGCCGTGGCCGCGTACCTCGTTCGTGAGGATCCCCGTGACGCGCTGTGCGGAGCGGATGGCCTTGCTCCCGGGATGCGCATCGGTACGGCGTCGGTCCGCAGGCGCGCCCAGCTTCTCGCCCTCGAGCCGGAGCTCTCCATCGAGCCCCTGCGCGGGAACGTGGACACGCGTCTCCGTAAACGCGGCGAGCGTGGCCTCGACGCGATCGTCCTCGCGGCCGCGGGCCTCGACCGGCTGGGCCTCGGAGCCGAGATCGGCCTTCGGTTCGATCCGGACGAGCTCGTTCCAGAGGCCGGTCAGGGCGCCGTGGCACTCCAGGTGCGTGCCGGTGAGGAGGAGCTCGCGGCCTCCGTTGACGATCCGGAGACGCGGCGCCGTGTCACCGCCGAGCGGACGTGCGTGGCGCGGATCGGAGCCGGCTGCCTCGCGCCGGTCGCCGCCCACCACGACGGCGAAGGCCTGACGGCGTTGATCGCGGCGGAGGACGGCACGTGGATCGAGCGCCGGCGCGGGGACGATCCGCTCGCTCTCGCCGACGAGCTGCTCGCGGCGACGCCGTGAAGGTGGCCGTCACCGGCACGGACCTGCGCCTCGGGGAGCGGTTGCAGGAGGCGGGCTTCGAGGTCGTGTCGGTCCCGCTCATCCGGGTCGAGGAGATCGACGGCCCTGCGATCGACGCGGAGCGCTACGACTGGATTCTCGTCACGAGCCGAAACGCGGTCGGGCCGCTCCTGAGGCGCCTCACCGGTGCACCCAGGCGGGTCGCTGCGATCGGTCCGGGCACCGCGGACGCGCTACGCGCGGGTGGGGTCCAGCCCGCCTTCGTGGCCGAGCGGTCGACGCAGGAAGGGCTCGCGGAGGAGCTTCCGCGGCCCCAGGGCCCCGTCCTCCATGCGGCTGCCGAGGATGCCAGGGACGTGCTCGTCCGGGAGCTGGGCGCCGAGCTCGTCCCGCTCTATCGCACTGCCGAAGTGGAGCTGTCGTCCTTTCCGGATGCCGACCTCGTCGTGATCGCGTCGGCCTCGGCGGCCCGCGCGCTCGCCGCACTTCGCATCGACCTCGCTTGCGTGAGCATCGGCCCCGTGACCTCCGAGCAAGCGCGAAGCGACGGGCTGCGGGTCGTCGCCGAGGCCGAGACCCACGACCTCGACGGCCTCGTCGCAGCCGTTAAGCTCGCCGCATCGCACGCCAGTTCATCACCCTCCTGACCGATTTCGGCTTCGAGGACGACTTCGCGGGCACCTGCCGGGGCGTGATCAAGCGCATCGCGCCGGATGTCGAGGTGATCGACATCACGCATGGAATCCCGCCACAGCATGTGCTGCAGGGCGCTCTCGTGCTCGCGAACACCGTTCCCTACATGCCTGCGGGGATCCACGTGGCGATCGTCGACCCGGGCGTGGGGAGCGAGCGGAAGCCGGTGGCTCTGCGCGGCTCGGACGGCCGCGTCTACGTGGGGCCGGACAATGGGCTTCTCCTCGTCGCCGCCGACCGGCTGGGCGGTGTGACGAAGGCGGTCGAGATCGCGGAGGAGGCCTACATGCTCGAGCGCATCTCTCACACCTTCCACGGGCGCGACATCTTCTCCCCGGCCGCCGCGCACCTCGCGAGCGGCGTCGATCTCGGCAAGCTGGGCCCGGCGCTCGACCCCGCCGCGCTGCACCGGCTCCAAGTCCCGGAGCCGTCGGTCGGCGAGGCAAGGATTCGCGCCACGGTTCTCTACATCGACCGCTACGGCAACGTCCAGCTCAACCTCACGGCCGACCATCTAACGCAGGTGGGGATCGACCCGGGCGCCCGTGTCGAGGTGGAGGTCGGTTTCGAGCGCTACTTCGCCTCTGCGGCAAGGACCTTCGCGGACGCCCACAAGGGCGACATCGTCCTCTACGAAGATGCCTACGCGAACATCGCGCTCGCCATCAACCGGGGCGATGCCGCACGGATGTTCGCCGTCCAGGTGGGGGACGAGCTGCGCCTCACGCCGGCATGAGAGCCAGGCTCGAGGCCGCCGGCCGGCGTTTCGCCCGTCTGACCACGCGGGTCGTCGTCGCGCGGCCGGCGCTCTGGAGGCTCTTCCGCCGGCCAACCCGCCGCCAGTTCGGCTCGCTCGCTTCGAGCTGGGAGGGACGGATCGGGCCCGAAGGTCTCGTCCCGCTCGGCGCGGCCCTCGATCGGCTCGCCGAGCCGCCGGGAAAGGTGCTGGACATCGGCACCGGAACAGGCAAGGCGGCGCGGGTGGTCGCCAAGCGGTTCCCCGGCGCGGACGTCGTCGGAGTCGACCTCGCGCCAGAGATGGTGGAAGAGGCGAAGCGCGTGCTCCCCGCGGAGCTCGCCGGCCGGGTTCGCTTCCAGGTCGCCGACGGGTCGCAGCTGCCGTTTCCGGACGGCGCGTTCGACCTCGTCGTCCTCCAGAACATGATCCCCTTCTTCGACGAGCTCGGACGGATCGTCCGTCCGGGCGGCCGCGTGATCTTCGCCTTTTCGCGCGGCTCCGAGACGCCGATTTGGGTCCCCCCGGAGAAACTGCGCGCACGTCTCGGCGAGGTCGGCTTCGGCGACGTCGAGGAGCTCGCGGCGGGCGAGGGCGTCGCCGTCCTTGCCGCTCGCGAGAACCCCGGTTAGGATCCCCGGCCAAGCGACGTCCGCGGCGCGGTAGCACCGGCCCGGACGTCGTTTTTCGCGCTCAGGAAGAGGTGGCGAGGGCCGGAATCGAACCGGCGACACCACGGTTTTCAGCCGTGTGCTCTACCAACTGAGCTACCTCGCCCGGCTCGAGACAGTCTAGCCTTGCCGGCGTGAAGGCACGAAAGCTGGCAGTCATCGGTGCTGCGCTCGACCTCGGATCGGGGCGCCGCGGCGTGGACATGGGGCCCTCCGCCATTCGCTACGCGGGCCTCGCCGATCGCCTTGCCCGCCTCGGTTTCGAGTGCGACGACGTCGGCAACGTGCGGGCTGCGACTCCCGAGGCGACCGAGAGCGGCGATCCGCGGGCGCGCTTCCTACCGCAGATCAAGGAGACCTGCGCCGGGGTCGCGGAGAAAGTCTCGGCGGCTCTTCGGGACGAGCACGTGCCGGTCGTCCTCGGCGGCGACCATTCGATCGCGCTCGGGACGCTCGGAGGGCTCGCCGCGAGCCATGGAGCCGGTGGGGCGCTCTGGTTCGACGCGCACGGTGACCTGAACACGCCGGACACCTCGCCGAGCGGAAACGTTCACGGGATGCCCCTTGCCGCGGCCCTCGGGCTCGCCGACGGCGAGTTCGAGAGCGACGCGTGGCCGCTTCCGGCCTTGAAGCCCGAGCATGTCTCCCTTATCGGCGTCCGCTCGCTCGACGAGGGCGAGCGCGAGCTCGTCGGCGATCTCGGCGTGTCCGTGTACACCATGACCGACCTCGACCGCCGCGGGGTCGAGCCCGTCGTTCGCGAGGCGCTCGAGCGCGTCGCCGGCGCAGCCTTCGTCCACGTCTCCCTCGACATGGACGTCGTCGATCCCGACGTGGCTCCCGGAGTGGGGACCCCTGTGCGCGGCGGGCTGTCCTACCGCGAGGCGCACCTCGCCATGGAGCTGGTGGCGGAGTCGGGCCTCCTCGGCTCGATGGACGTCGTCGAGGTGAACCCGATCCTCGACCGCGAGAATGCGACGGCCGAGCTCGCCGTCGAGCTCGTCGCGAGCGCTCTGGGAGAGAGGATCCTCTAGGGCTCGAGGAACGCGTCGACGGCAGCCGCGGTCTCGTCGAACGCGTCCCAGAGAACGCTGTGGCCGCCCGGCACGACCTCGATCGTGATGAGGTTTCCGAGCGCTCGGCGATAGAGCTCGAGCTGCCCGGCGAGGACGACGACCGAGAGCGCCCCGACGACGACGAGCGTCGGCACGCCCAGTGTCTCGAACGGCGGCGGCGGTGTCCCGAGCTCCAGGTACCCGTCGCTCACGGCTTTTGCCGAGTAGCGGAGGTGTAGACGTCCGTCGTCGCCGACGAAGGCGTGATTGGCGAACTCCTCCTCCAGGATCTCGCGCGGCGTGTGCGCAAGGCCGCTGCGAGCGATCCGCGTCTCGATACCCTCGTCGACCGAGCCGTACGACTCCTGCTGCAGCGCCTCTGCCGCCAGCTGGTGCGAGTGCGGCGGCGGAATGAGGATGGCGGGGTCGAGGAGGACGGCGCGCCGGACGAGCTCCGGCCGCACCGCGGCGACCTGCATGATCAGCCGGCCTCCGAAGCTGTGCCCGATCCAGTACGCGGACTCGTCGAAGGTCTCGAGTAGGTCGGCCACGTGGGTGGCGATGTCCCACGGCTCGTCCCAGCTCGAGTGCCCGTGCCCGCGCAGGTCGGCCGCCACGACGTGGAACCGGCTCGCCAGCCGCTCCTCCGCGAGCTTCCGAAAGCGAAGACCGTGGCCCGTGACGCCGTGCAGGCAGACGACCGGCGGCGATCCCGGATCGCCCCATTCGTAGGTGTGGAGCCTCACGCCTCTTCCCCGGGCTCGTAGTAGGTGCGGCCCTTGAGCTCCTCCGGCAGGTAGTCGACCTCGTAGCCGGACGGGTCGTTCGGCGGATAGACGTAGCCCTGCCCGTGTCCGAGCTTCTTCGCCCCGGGATAGTGGGCGTCCCGGAGAGCTTTGGGCGGCTGCAGCGCTCCGTGCTCGCGGACGTCCTGTGAGGCGGCTCCGAGCGCTTTGATCACCGCATTCGACTTCGGGGCGCGCGCGAGGTAGATCGCCGCGTGCGCGAGGTTGAGCCGCGCCTCGGGGAGTCCGACGTGCTCGACCGCATGTGCTGCTGCGACGGCGACGAGGAGGGCCCGGGAATCAGCCATGCCGATGTCCTCGGAGGCATGGACGATCAGGCGCCGCGCGATGAAGCGCGGATCCTCGCCACCTTCGAGCATCGAGGCGAGGTAGTAGAGCGCCGCGTCGGCATCCGAGCCGCGGATCGCCTTGATGAACGCGGACGTGAAGTCGTAGTGCGCGTCTCCACCTTTGTCGTAGACGACCGGGCGCCGGCGGGCGGCATCCTCGACGTGCCGCTCCTCGAGGGAGACTCCCTCGGCGGCAGCGGTTTGGGAGGCGAGCTCGAGCGTGTTCAGCGCCGCCCGGGCGTCGCCGCCGGCGCGGCGGGCGACGAGTTCGACGAGCTCAGCGGGCAAGTCCAGCCCAAGGTGCTCGGCTCCGCGGCGCACGATCACGGCCAGCTCGTCGTCCGACAGAGGTTCCAGTTCGTAGATCTGCGAGCGGGAGAGGAGCGCCGAGTTGACCTCGAAGTAGGGGTTCTCGGTCGTCGCTCCGATCAGGGTGATGAGGCCGGACTCGACGGCGGGCAAGAGCGCGTCCTGCTGCGCCTTGTTGAACCGGTGGATCTCGTCGAGGAAGAGGATCGTGCGCGTGCCGCCGGCGCCCAGCCGCTCGGTCGCGCGCTGGAGCACCGCGCGCACGTCGGACACGGATGCCGAGACGGCCGAGAGCTCCTCGAACTCCGCACCCGTCGTCTCGGCCACGATGCGCGCGAGCGTGGTCTTGCCGCTTCCCGGCGGCCCGTAGAAGATCGCCGACCCCATGCGGTCGCCGCTGATCGCGAGGGCGAGGGCGGAGCCGGGGGCGACGACGTGCTCCTGGCCGACGAAGTCGTCGAGCCGGCGCGGGCGCAGACGAGTGGCCAGAGGGGCCACGTCCTCGAGGCGCCCGTGGGCCGCATCGGAAAAGAGATCGCTCACGCCGGGAAGTATGCTCACGCGATGGCGACCGTCTCCCTGCGTGACGAGGCGACGGAGCTCCTCCAGGGGCTTCTGCGCGCCAACACGGTCAATCCGCCGGGCAACGAGACGCTTGCGGCCGAACTGCTGCGGTCCTATCTCGAGGACGCCGGGGTCGAGTGCGAGCTCTACGCCAAGATCCCGGAGCGCGCGAACCTCGTCGCGCGCATCCCCGGACGCGGGGGCCCGACGCTCGCGCTCATCTCGCACACGGACACGGTTCGCGCCGACCCCGAGGAGTGGTCGCTCGACCCGTGGTCCGGCGAGCTTCGCGACGGCGAGATCTGGGGCCGGGGCGCCCTCGACATGAAGAGCCACGTCGCGGCGGCGGCCGTCGCGGTCGCCACGCTCGCCCGTGAGGGCTTCGTGCCCGCGGGCGACGTGATCTTCGTCGCCTCGGCCGACGAGGAGGTCGGCGAGGACTACGGTCTCTCCTGGCTCTGCGCCAACCATCCAGACGCGATCAGGGCGGACTATTGCGTCAACGAGGGCGGCGGCGACCGGCTCGTGATCAACGGCCGCCCCGCCTACCTCTGCGGCACGGCCGAGAAGATGAGCTCGCCGTTCATCCTGCGCGTCCACGGGCGCAGCGGTCACGCGTCGATGCCCGGGATTGCGGACAACGCGCTCGTCCGGGCGGCGCGCCTGATCCAGCGGCTCGCCGAGTACCAGCCGAAACGGCGGGAGCTTCCCGAGGCGGCGGCGTTCCTGAAGCTCGTCGGCACGAACGATCCCTCCAAGCTCGACCCACCTCTCCGCGCAGTCGTCGAGCCGATGCTCTCCCACGCCATCTCGCCGACCATCATCGAGGCGTCGAAGCAGACGAACGTCATCCCCGCGCTCTGCACGGTCGTCTGCGACTGCCGGCTCCTGCCGGGCGAGACACAGGCCGAGGCCGAAGCCGAGATCCGGGCCGTGCTGGGCGAGGACAACTACAGCTTCGACTGGGTCGAGGGAGTCGGCGGCACCGCGTCGCCGCTCGACACGCCGCTCTGGCGGACGATCGAGAGCTTCGTCGACGAGATGGAGCCCGGCGCGGCGCTCGCGCCGATCGTCAACGCCGGCTTCACCGACAGCCACTTCATGCGCCAGGCGTTCGGTACCGTCTGCTACGGATTCTTCCCGATGCGGGCGATGGACTCCGAGGTCGCGGCCGGGTTGATCCACTCGGCCGACGAGCGCATCCCGGTGGACGATCTCGAGCTCGGGACCCGCTTCCTCATGCACGTGGCACGTACACTCGGAGAGTGAGCAGGGACAAGGTTCGCCTCGGGGGCATGGCTCTCGCTAATGGAGTGCTCGTCCACGGGCCGCGCTACTGGGCGTGCGCGATCCGCCTGGAGGACGGCGGCCTCGAGGTCGCCTCGGGGCTCAAGCCTCTCCGCGCCTCCGAGATCGAGAACCGCTTCATTCGTGGCCCGGCGCGGATGGCGGAGATCTTCGCGCTCCTGCCGGAGATCCGCCGGCGGCTGCCCAAAGCCCAGCTTCCCTTCCAGCGCCCTGCCGTCGCGGCCGCCATGGTCGGAAGCGCGGCTGCTGTTCGTCTCGTCCGCGGGAGCAGGCTCTCATCGGCGGCGCAGGAGGTCTTTGCAGCGGCCCTTGCAGTCGGTCCCGCCGCCGTCGCCATGCGCGGCTCGAATCTCGCCTCCTACCACGGCGCGGAACACATCTCGATCGGCACGTACGAGCACGGCGAGGAGCGTGCGAAGGAGCACGAGCGCTGCGGCTCTCACCTTCTCGGCCCGCTCCTCCTCACCTCGGCGATCGGGAACGCGCTTGCCACCCGCGCGCCGGCCTCGGTTCGTCCTGCAGCGCGAGCTGCCGCCGGCGTGGGAGCGCTCGCAGCCTCCGTCGAGCTCTTCTCCTGGATGGTGCAAAACCAGCAGAACCCACTCGCCCGCGCGCTCGCCATGCCGGGCCACGAGCTCCAGCACCGGTTCGTCACGGCCGAGCCGACGCCCGAGCAGCTCGAGGTGGCCAACCTCGCCCTGGAGGAATGCTTACGCTTGGAGACCGACCATGGCGATCACCGAGCGGAAGAAGCGCCTCCCGCCTGAGATCTTCGACCTTCCGGTCGAGAAGATGCGGGAGGGCTGGTACACGGACGCGTACTTCAACCACGCCCGTGACACGCTCCTCGCCGACGGGAGACATCCGCGTGTCGTCATGCAGGTCTTCCAGAAGAACCAAGCGGTTCTCGGCGGGATGGACGAGGCGATCGCGATCCTCAGGCTCTGCTCCCACGACTGGGAGTCGCTGACCGTCCACGCGCTCTACGACGGTGACGAGGTCGCGCCCCGCGAGACGGTCCTGACCATCGAAGGCGATTACACCCTCTTCGCACACCTCGAGACCGTCTACCTCGGTGTCCTGGCGCGGCGGACGCTCGTCGCCACGAACACGCGCAGCGTCATCGAGTCGGCGAACCGGAAGCCGATCATCTTCATGCCTGCCCGGCACGACCACCACAGCATTCAGACCGGCGACGGGTATGCCGCCTACGTCGCGGGAGCGACGATCGGGTTCCCGATCGGCATGACGACCGACGCGCAGGCCTCCTGGTGGGGCGGGAAGGGCGTGGGCACCGTCCCGCACGCGCTCATCTCGGCCTACGGCGGCAACACCGTCCTCGCGGCGACGAAGTTCGCCGAGTGGGCTGCGCGCGAGGCTCCCGACATCAACGTCACGGTGCTCGTCGACTTCGAGAACAACTCCGTCGAGACCGCCCTCGAGGTCGCGCGCGCGCTCGGCGACCGTCTATGGGGCGTGCGGCTCGACACGTCCGAGACGCTTGTCGACCGCTCGCTCTGGGACGAGCTCGGCGAGTTCAAGCCGACCGGCGTCAACGAGCATCTCGTGCGCAAGGTGCGGGCGGCGCTCGACGAGGCGGGCTTCGAGCGCATCAAGATCGTCGCCTCCGGCGGTTTCGACGCCGAGAAGATCAGCGCGTTCGAGGCGCGCGGCGTACCGGTGGACTCGTACGGGGTCGGCTCCGCCCTCATCCGCGGGCAGAACGACTTCACCGGCGACATCGTCCTCACCGACGGCCTCCCGTCCGCCAAGGTCGGACGTCGCTACAAGCCGAACGAGCGCCTCGAGCTCGTCTCTTAAGGTTTTCGAGCCCACGGCCGATGAGGGTCGGGGTGGAGCTGATCGTCGACTTCCTGAGTTACCTCAAGGACCAGCTCTTCACATGGCTGCCCTTGATCTTCCTCGGGCTGCTCGTCTACTTCTTCTGGCGGATGATGTCGTTCATGCCGCGGGTCAAGCCGACCGAGGTCGAGCCTGACTCGAAGTCGGCAGTCGGCTGGAACGACATCGCGGGCGTCGACGAGGCCGCGGCCGAGCTCCAGGAGGTCGTCGACTTTCTCCAGAACCCGAAGCGCTTCTCCGTCCTCGGCGCGCGCGTTCCCAAGGGAATCCTCATCTACGGGCCGCCGGGCACCGGGAAGACGCTGCTCGCCAAGGCGGTCGCCCACGCCTCGGGTGCCACCTTCTATTCGCAGAGCGCCTCCGCCTTCGTCGAGATGTTCGCCGGCCTGGGCGCCGCCCGCATCCGCAAGCTCTTCGACAAGGCGCGCAAGAACGCGCCCGCGATCGTCTTCATCGACGAGCTCGACGCGGTCGGCATGCGCCGCTCCGGCACGAGCTTCAACCGCGAGCAGGATCAGACCCTGAACCAGCTCCTCGTCGAGCTCGACGGTTTCCGCGGGCCCGACGGCGTCGTCATCATCGGCGCCTCCAACCGTCTCGAAGACCTCGACCCCGCCCTCCTGCGCCCCGGCCGCTTCGATCGCCAGGTTCTCGTCGGACCGCCCGACCTGGCCGGGCGCGAGGCCATTCTCAAGGTGCACACCCGGGGGAAGCCGCTCGCCCCGGACATCGACCTCGAGACGATCGCCCGCCAGACCGCCGGCCTCACCGGCGCCGACCTCGCGAACATCTGCAACGAGGCCGCGATCTTCGCCGGCCGGGCGGAGATGGGACACCTCCGCCAGGTCGACTTCGAGAACGCGATGGAGCGCGTCGTCGCAGGGCTGCAGCAGCGCCGTGTCGTCACCGAGAAGGAGAAGCGCATCCTCGCCTACCACGAGGCGGGTCACGCGCTCATGTCGCACCTCGTCGGCAGCCCCCAGCCCGTCCAGAAGGTGACCATCGTCTCGCGCGGGCGCGCGCTCGGCTACACGCTGAACACCCCGCAGGAGGATCGCTACCTGCACACGAAGGAAGAGCTCCTCGACCTGATGAAGGTGCTCCTCTCCGGCCGCGCGGCCGAGCAGATCGTCTTCGGTGCGGTGACCAACGGAGCGGCCAACGACCTGGAGCGCGTGACGGATCTCGCCCGAGAGATGATCTTCGAATTCGGCATGGGCGACGAGGTCTCCTCACGGACGATGCGCGCCGACAACTACGCGCTCTCCGAGCACACGAAGCGAGTTCGCGACGAGGAACAGGCCCGCCTCTGCGACCACGCGTTCGAGGAGGCTGTCCGCCTGCTCACCAAGCATCGCCGCTCCCTCGACGTCGTCGCGGCCGCGCTCCTCGAGAAGGAGACGCTCATGCGCCCGGAGCTCGAGGAGCTCCTCACCGACGTGCGCCCGGAGTCCGATGCGTCGGAGCGCGTCGGCACCCCGCAGGTCATCTCGGCCGACTCTTAGCGAGAGCCGCCCTGGCGCGACCCCTCTCCCCGATAGGATCGGGGCGTGGACGTTCGCTCCGTCCATCACGTCGCGTTCGCCGTCTCCGACCTCGACGAGGCCGTCGGCACGTACCAGCGCCTCTTCGGGGCCGAGGTCGAGCTGCGCGGTCGCATGGAGGACCAGGGGGTCGAGGCGGCCTACCTTCGCGTGGGGTCCGGGCGGGTCGAGCTCATGAGCGCCCTCGCGGAGGACACGCCCGTCGGGCGGTTCCTCGCCAAGCGCGGCCCCGGCATGCACCACGTCGCCTACGAGGTTTCCGACGTCGCGGCTGCGGTCGGCGAGCTGGCCGCGGAGGGCGCCGACGTGATCGATCCGGAGCCCCGCACCGGGCTCGACGGCCACGCTGTCTCGTTCGTCCATCCCGACTCCGTGCACGGAGTGCTCGTGGAGGTGATTGGTGGCTGACAACGACCAGATCCGGCTGGAGATCGCCTTCGAAGGCGGTCAGATCATCGGCGGCACGGTGTCGCCCGCCGTCTCGAAGGCCTTCCAGGAGGCGATGGCCGGCAACGGGCCGGTGTTCGAGCTCGAGTCGCTCGAGGGCAACTTCCTGGTCGCGCTCGGAAAGGTCGTGTACGTCAAGCGCAGCTCGCGCGAGACGCAGATCGGCTTCGGCTCGACGGCCTAGCTTGCCGCCGGAGACCGAGGACGTGCGCGCGCTCGTCGAGCGCGCGAAGGAGGGTGACCGCGAGGCGTTCGAGGAGCTCTACCTGCTCCATTTCGACCGCATCTACAGCTACCTCCAGCTGAGCGTCGGGAACAAGCACGACGCGGAGGACCTCACGAACCAGACGTTCGTGAAGATGATCGAGTCGATCGACCGCTTCGAGTGGCGCAAGGTCCCTATCTCCGCCTGGCTCTTCCGGATCGCGCACAACCTCGCGATGGACCACTTCCGCTCCAGGCGCCGCTGGCAGCCCGAGGAGGAGCCGCCCGAACCGCCGGGGAGCGCGGAGCGCTCGGCCGAGGAGCAGGCGTTCCACGCGATGGGCGAGCGGAGCATGTTCGAGCTGATCGAGAACCTTTCCGAGGACCAGCAGCAGGTCCTCACGCTCAAGTTCGTCTTCGACTTCTCGAACGCGGAGGTCGGCACGATCCTCGGCAAGAGCGAGGGCGCCGTGAAGTCGCTCCAGCACCGTGCGCTCGGCTCGCTCCAGCGGCAACTGGCCAAGGCGGGCTGATGCCGGTCGAGGTCGGAATCGTCGGCCTGCAGAACGCGGGCAAGACGACGCTCTTCAACGCATTGACGCAGGCCGGCGCGGGGGTGTCGGGGAAGGAGCACGTCGGGATGGCTCCGATCGCGGACGAGCGGTTGCCGCAGCTCGCCGAGGTCGTCCATGCGAAGAAGGTCACGCCGGCCTCGATCCGGGTCGTCGACGTGCCGGGTACGGGGGCTCAGCTGCTCGGGAACCTCCGCCAGGTCGACGCGCTCCTCGCGGTCCTCGACGACTGGTCCGGCACGCGCGATCCTGCGGCCGATCTCGAGACGCTTCGACTCGAGCTCCTCGTCGCGGACCGCGACCACGTCGAGCGTCGCCTGGAGCGCGTGCAGAAGCAGGCGAAGTCGGGCGACTCCGGGCTCCGCGCCGAGGTCGCCGAGCTGGAGCGCGTTCTCGCCCACCTGGAAGCCGGGAATCCGCTCTCCGGCTACGCAGGGGAGCTTCCTCCGGAGCTCGAGCCGCTGACGACGAAGCCGCTCGTCGAGATCCGAAACGGAGCCTCGGGTGTGGACGTCAAGCTCGAGGCCGAGCTCGCGGAGCTGCCGGACGAGGAGGCGCGCGAGTTCCGCGACGGGCCCTCGGCGCTCGAGGACGTCGCCCGCCGGGTCTTCGAGGCTGCCGGCCTCCTGACCTTCTTCACCGCGGGCGAGAAGGAAACGCGCGCGTGGACCTTGCAGGAGGGGCTCTCCGCGCTCGACGCGGCCGCCAGCATCCACTCCGACATCGCCCAGGGCTTCATCCGCGCCGAGGTGATCCACTGGGCGGACCTCGTCGAGGCGGGCTCGCACGCGGAGGCCGCGAAGCGCGGCCTCCAGCGTCTCGAGGGCAAGAGCTATGTCGTCGAGGACGGCGACGTGCTCAACATCCGCTTCAACGTCTAGACGGAGGGTCCGACCGTCGGCTCGGGGGTGCGCGCAGGCCGCCAGGCGCGGAGGAGCATGACGACGCTGACGATCAGCACCCAGAGCAGCAGGACGAAGACCGGGAAGAAGAACAGGCTGAAGAGGAGCGCGATCCCGGCCGGAATGCTCACCCACGCCACCCAGATCGGCATGAAGCGCGATCGGTATGCGATCAGCGCAACCGCGAGCAGGAGAAGCGAGGACAGCACGAGCGCTGCGACGAAGAGCCCGTAGCCCGCGTCGAGCACGAAGTCGGCGGTGTTCGGGTTGAACTGGAACTTGTCGTCGCTCGCCATGAACGCCGGTGAGGAAAAGAGCGTCAAGCCGGCGATCATCAGCACCACGAACGACATGCCCGAGGCGAACGCGACGGCCGTCAGCGGCGCGTCACCGCCTTCGGCCCGCAAGAGCTCCGCGCGCAACGTGCCGAGGAACCACAGAAACGCGAGCATGGCCGCGAGAAACAAGAAGTACGCGGCGAGCTGCTTCGTCTGGTTGCCGGAGTCGGTGTAGAAGCTCGTCATCTCGGCCGGGGAGTCCCCCGAATCGCCCGACAGCGCGAACCCGACGAGGAACAGGACAACGAACAGAATGCCGCTCACGTAATCCCAGCGTGACCGAAGCCACCCCATTAGACCCCTCCCAATATCGGTTGACGATGTAATCCTAGAACGCGGCCCGGCCGTCTACCACGGAATCGGCTCGCGGTTGCGGAAGAAGCCGCCGCGCGGACCGTCGTCCGGGAGCGTGGCCAGCCAGACCGGCGTATCGGCGCCCTCCTCCACGGAGACTCGTGCCGACTGGGTGCCCATGTCGGTGCGCACCCAGCCCGGGCAGACCGAGTTGACGAGGATGTTCTCCTCGCCGAGCTCGGCCGTCAGCATCCGCGTGAGCACGTTCAGGCCGGTCTTCGAGACTCGGTATCCCGGTGAGTGGCCGCCCATGTCGGAGAGCTGGCCCATGCCGCTCGAGATGTTCACGATCCGGCCGTAGCCGTTCCTGCGCATGAGCGGGAGCGCCTCCTCGGTCAGCCTCCACGCGCCGAAGAGATTCGTCTCGAGGGTGCGGCGCACTTCGTCGAGGTCGGCGTCGACCGCATGCGTGCTCCAGCCGCCACCGGTGATGCCGGCGTTGTTGACGAGGACGTCGAGGCGTCCGAGCTCACTCGCGACCGAACCGACGGCCGCGACGATGCTGTCCTCGTCGGTGACGTCGAGCTGGACGGCGCTCACGGCGTCGCCGAGCTCGCGGGCCGCCTCCTCGCCCTTCGGGAGGTCGCGGGAGCCGATCACGACCCGATAGCCCTGACCGGCGAGCTGGCGGGCGACCTCCCGGCCGATCCCGCGGTTACCGCCCGAGATGAGAGCGACGCGGTCTATTTGCAGTCGGGGCAGTCGCAGTCGCAGCCGGACTCGCAGCAATCACAATCGCACGCCATGGAGACCTCCTTTCGTCACCGACACCCTAGCGGTATATATTGAAGAATGTCAATGAAGACCATCGCGCAGATTCCCGTGTCGTGTTGTGCTCCCGGCTCGCCTCCGCTTTCGATCGAGGCGCGCGACGATCTCGCCGCTCGCTTCAAGGCTCTGTCGGACCCGACGCGACTGGCGATCGTCAACCGGCTCGCCGGCGCCGAGGAGGTCTGCGTCTGCGCGTTCGTCGCCGAGCTCGGCCTGTCCCAGCCGACGGTCTCCCACCATCTGCGGATCCTCCGTGAGGCGGGCCTCGTCGAAGCACGCCGCAAGGGCACCTGGGGCTATTACCGCCTCGTCCCGGAGACCGTCGCCGCTCTGGCCGGCGCGCTCGGCAGCGCGTGAAGGTCGCCGTCGTCGGCGCCGGGATCGTCGGGCTGGCCGCGGCCGACTCGCTCATGCGCGCCGGGGCGGATGTCCGTTGCTTCGACGCGGCCGAGCCCGGAAGCGGGCAGTCGGCCGGCTACACGCGGGTCTTCCGCCACGTCCACGACCGCGCAGACCTCGTCGAGCTCGTGGCCCGCGCCCGCCTCGGGTGGGACGAGTGGAGCGAGCGCGCGGCCGAGCCGCTCGTGGGAGACGAAGGCGTTCTCTTCGCGTCTCCGGATGCGGAGGAGATGGGTCGCCTGCTGGCCGAAGCGGGAGTCGAGCACCGGCTCGTCGACGAGGACGAGCAGCGCCGCCTTCTGCCGGTTCTGGAGCCGCCCGGCGGTCCCGCTCTCTACGACGTTCGCGGCGGGGCGATATGCGTTCGCGAAACGGTCGGTGCGCTCGTCGCCGGGCTCGGGGACTGGCTGGTGCGGGAGGAGGTGCTCGCCCTCGACCGCGACGGAATCCTCGAGACCGCCTCCGGAAGCAGGCGCTTCGACCGGGTGCTCGTCTGCGCGGGCGCGCGGACCCCGGAGCTCGCCGCGCCGCTCGGGGTCGACGTGCCCCTCGAGATCAGGGATCACACGCGCGCGACCTTCAGGACGCGGTCGGAGCGCGGACGCCTCGCGTGCTGGATGGATCGCACGAACGCCTACGGCGCGACGGTCTATTCGGGGCCCGTGCCCGCCCTCGACGCCTTCGCAGTCGGCCTGGCGACGGAGGATTCGGACCCTGCCGGCTCCCTTGCTCGCGTGCGCGCCTACGTGGAGCGCGCCCTGCCCGGCCTCGAGCCGGAGCCGATCGACACGATCACGCGGCCGCTCACGATCCTGCCGTGGCACCCCGATGCGTTCGCAGTCTGGGAAGCGGGCGCGGTACTCGTCTTCGCCGGGCACAACCTGTTCAAGTTCGCTCCGGTGCTCGGCGACCTCTTGGCCGAGGCCTGCCGCGGCCGGGTTGCGGCGGAGCTCAGGCCTCCGGGTCGACCGAGCGCGTAGCCGCGACTGCGTCGAGCTGGTTCGCGTGGTAGAGCACGGCGGCTTCCGCCGTTCGCGCGGCGCGCGCATCGTGGTGCGAGCCCACGGCGTGCAGGAGCTCCGCGAGAACCGAGTTTTCGAGCCCCTCGGCACGCTCTTCGATCAGGCGCAGGCCGAGATGCACGTGACCGAGCAGCTTTCCCTCGGGAGTCGGAAGAAAGAGCGGGCCGCGGTCGAGCTCGCGGACGCGGCCGGCGTCGTGCAGGAGAGCAGCGGCGACGAGGAGGTCGGTGCGCAGCCGGGGATGGAGCTGGGCCGACTCCCGGCAGAGCGTCGCCACGGCGACGGTGTGCTCGAGCAGCCCACCCGAGTAGGAGTGGTGTGAGTCCGGCGTTGCGGGAAGGGTTCGCAGTCGCTCACGGAAGACCGCATCGCCGACGAAGCCGTCGACGAGCGCCCGCAGCCCGGGATGGGAGATCTCGGCGGCGAGGAACTCGAAGAACCCGTCCGCCTCCTCGGCGTCGCGGCGCCCTTCGGGTATGAGCGTCGCAGGGTCGGCCTCGGCAGGCTCGAGCGAGCGCACTTCGAGCTGGAGCCGGTCGCGGAACCGCTCGACGCGCCCGAGCACGCGCACGGCGTCACCCTCCCCGAAGCGTTTGTCGAGGAGGTCGACGTCGTTCCAGACGCGCGCGTCGATCCGCCCGCTCGAGTCGACGAGCTCGAGCGCGAGATAGGGGCTTCCCCCGCGCGTTCGCAGGCGTTGCTTGCGGGCGACGGCGAAGAGGCCGTCGACCACGCGATCCTCGGCGAGCTCGGCGATCACGGGTCGATTCTAGGTCCGCGGACGGATGGTAACCTGGCCCGTCGTGCCGCATTTGAAGCCGTTTCGGGCGCTTCGCTACGACCCTGGAACGGTGGGGCCGCTGGACGCGGTCGTCTCGCCGCCGCACGACGTCATCACGGCGGACCGGCGCGAGGCGCTCGTGACCGCGAGTCCCTACAACGCGGTGCGACTCCTCAATCCGGAGAGCCCCGAGGAAGCCGCGCGGCTTCTCGCTGCCTGGCGCGCCGAAGGCGTCCTCGTCCGCGAGACCGAGCCGGCGGTCTGGATTCTGGAGGAGACCTTCCCGGGGATCGACGGCGGAACGAGAACGCGGCGCGGCCTCGTGGCCCGCGTGGAGCTGACGCCCTACTCCGCGGGTGAGGTGCTCCCCCACGAGCGCACGTTCGAGCGCCAGAAGGATGCGCGCCTCGAGCTCCTGCACGCGGTTCGGACGAAGCTGTCTCCGATCTTCCTCGTCCATGAGGGTTCCTCGCCCCTCGTGCCGGACCGAGAGCCCGACGCCGAAGCGACCCTCGACGGGGTCACGAGCCGGCTCTGGCGCGTGTCGGGCGAGGCGGTCGCCGAGGCCCTCGGTCGCATCGAGGGCAGGTTCCTCATCGCCGACGGCCACCATCGCTACGAGACCGCGCTCGCCTTCCACCAGGAGGACGGCGGCGACGAGTCGGCGTATGTCCTCGCCGTCCTCGTGAGCCGCGACGACGAGGGACTCGAGATCCTTCCGACGCACCGTCTCGTCTCGGGCGACGTCCCCGAGCCCGACGGCTCGTTTCGTCTCAGGGATGTCGAGGCGAGCGGCGAGGCGGGGACCGCCGCGCTCGCGGCGCTGCCGCGAGACCACCCCGCGTTCGTCCTCCTTCGCAAGGACTCGGCGCAGCTCGCCGAGGGGCAAGGATCGGAGCTCGACACCGCGGTCATCGACCGGCTGCCGCTCCATGACGTGCGCTACACGCCGAGCGCCGTCGCCGCGGAGGAAGCGGTGCGCAGCGGGCGTGCGGAAGCCGCCTTCCTCGTGCGCGCTCCGACGATGGAGCAGGTCGTCGAGGTCGCAAGCGCGGGCGAGCTCCTGCCCGAGAAGACGACGTACTTCTTCCCCAAGCTGACGAGCGGCCTCGTCTTCTCGCCCTTCGACGAATGACGGACTGGCTCGCCTTCTCCCGGCAGGTCGTGGACGACCTCGATGCCGTGCTCGCGGAGCATCCGACGAGGCTCGAACGCGAGCCGGTGGTGGGGGCGGGTGAGGGGGGCGACGAGACCACGGCGATCGACGCGGACGCCGAGCGGGCCGTCGTTGCTCGCCTCGAGGAGCTCGCTGCGAGCGGCGCCGAGTTCACGCTCGTCTCGGAAGAGCTCGGGGAGCGCTCGTTCGGAGCCGAGACTCCGCGTCTCGTGCTCGACCCCATCGACGGAAGCATGAACGCCAAGCGCGGCGTGCCCTTCTTCTCGGTCTCACTCGCCGTCGCCGACGGCTCGACGATGGCCGACGTCTTCTTCGGCTACGTCTTCGACTTCGGCGCGCGCGAGGAGTGGGTGGCGCGCCGCGGCCAAGGCGCGTTTCTCGACGACGTGGCGCTCACAGGGCCCGGGCCGAAGGAGGACGTCGAGATCCTCTCCTTCGAGGCGACCAAGACGGACTCGATCGCCGCGCAGATCGGAGACATGGTCGGCTTTGCGCCGCGCACGCGCGTGATGGGATCGCTTGCGCTCACGCTCTGCCATCTCGCCGCCGGACGGGTGGACGCCGTGTGCTCGCTCAAGCCCGCGCGGAGCGTCGACATCGCCGCTGCGCAGCTCCTCCTCGTCGAGCGAGGCCTTGCGATCGACCTGCCCGACCGGCCGCCGTTTGCGGACGCGCCCCTCGATGTCAGCCCGTATTCGCGCGTCGTCGCGGCCGCGACTCCGGAGCTCTGCGCCGAGCTCTATCGCCGTCTCAGCGCGAGCGGCTGAGCCGGTCGAGCAGGTTCTGGCGCACCGCGGGCCAGTCTTCGTCCGTCACGGCATACCAGGCCGAATCGCGCAGGGCTCCGTCGCGAACGACCATGTGCTTCCGGAAGATGCCCTCGAAGCGGGCCGGGAGCGCCTCGAGCGCTGCGCGTGAGCGTTCGTTCAGCGCGTCGGTCTTGAACTCGACCCGCATGCAGCCGAGCTCGTCGAACGCGTGGCCCATGAGGAGGAGCTTGGCCTCGACGTTGGCGCCGTTCCCCCAGGCCGCGCTCGAGAGCCACGTCCAGCCGATCTCGAGCCCCCGGTGCTCGGGGCGGATGGCGAGATAGCGCGTGCTCCCGAGTGGAGCTCCGCTCCCAGCGTCGACGACCGCGAAAGCCTGGTCGAGGCCCGCAGCGGTCCTCTCGAGAGCCTCCGTGAACCAGGCGCCGAAGGTCTCACGCGACTCGATTGCATTGAGCGGCATCCAGCGCCAGATCCGCGAATCGGATGCGGCTTCCCAGAGACCTTCCTCATGGGCCGGTGCCAGCGGCTCGACGACGACGATCTCGCCCTCGAGGCGCGGCGCGATCCGCTCCTCCCAGCTCACGCCGGGACGATGAAGACCGGCGTCCCGACCGAGACGTGGTCGAAGACCCTCTCGGCGTCCGGGATGCGCATGCGAATGCACCCATGGGAGGCCGAGTAGCCGATCGAGGCCGCGTCCGGGGTGCCGTGGATCCCGACGCCGGGCGCGGAGATTCCCATCCAGCGCGTGCCGAGGGGGTTCCCGGGGCCCGGCGGCACCGGCGAGAGACCTTGGGCCCATGGAGAGTCGGGCGGGTACCACCACGGGTTCTCCTGTTTCGTCACGATCGAGAACCGGCCGAGCGGAGTCGGGTAGATCGCTTGCCCCGTGGCCACCCCGAACGTTCCCCAACGCTTCTTGCCGTCCCAGACGACGAGCCGGTTGGAGCTGCGTTGGATCACGATCACGGACGTGAACGCCGACGACGAGATCGCGGGCTTCGTGTTCTTGAACGGGATCCTGATCGGCGTGCGGTCACCGGCGGTGAGCGCGGCATCGAGCTCGGAGGAGAGTGCGTGCTGCCGGACCGACAGCCCGTCGCTTTCCTTCTCGACCACCGGGCGGAGCTTGACGAGGACGACCTTCGCGTTCTCGGCTGAGCGGGCATAGCGGCTGTTCAGCGCGGCGACGTACCGCTGAAGCTTTGCGTGGTCGACGTCCACGGTCAGCTCGACGTTCTCACCCGGCTTCGCGCGGAGCGCGCCGGCGACGGCATCGGCGACGAGCGCGTGGGCTCCGAGGCGCTCCGGGGAGATCAGCCTGATGTGACTGTCTGTCGTGAGCACGAGGCGCTTGGAAAAAACGTCCTCGGTCGCCGACGTGGCCTGGTGGGCCGTGAAGCCGCCGACCGGCACTCCGGCGATGGTGACGCCGTCGGGGACGAGCCGCGCGCCGCTTCCCTTCGCGCCGCGCGCGAGCGGGTCGTCGGCGCGGGCCACCGCGACCGCCGCGACGAGCCCGACCAGCACGAGGAAGAGGGGCGCCCCTGCTCGGAGCCAGTGTCGGCCCGCACGGTATTTGCGATAGCCCATGTGTTCGGTCATATCACGAGGAAGGCGTCAGAACGACCGGAATCCGGACTTCGTGCGGAGGCATCCCGGTTCCTGCCGCGTCGTCGTCGTGGACGATGATTAGACCGCGCGTAGCGGACGAAACTTCATACGGGACTTCCACCGAAAAGGTTCCGCGGCAGCCGGTACCGCACGATGCGGTCGTGAAGGTGTGCCCCACGACCTTGCCGTTCGCGTCCACGATCTCGACGGTGACGTTGGCTTCGAAGACGTTCGCGCTTCCCTGGACGACGACGGGGTTGTCGACTCGCTCGCCGATCTGCGGGTCCGTGACGAGGATGGCGGGCACGAGGCTCCGGTAGTCCTTGCGGGTGACCGGCTCGTCGACGACCACGCCCTCACCGCCGAGCACGTCGACGTGCTGGCCGTCGAGCTCGAAGAGGACGCCCTTGACCGTCGGGAACTGCGTCAGCGTGTAGACGACCTGCGCGATGCGCATGTTCATCGAGGCGGAGCCGCCGCCGGACTCGAACTCGGAGGTGAGGTCGACCGTTGCGACGCCGTCCTCGACGGAGAGGCCGAGGAGCTGCGTTCCGGCCGGGATCTGTGAGCCGACCGCCGCGGCTTGCTCGCTTGGGGCTGGCCCGGCGAGCAGCGACTCCATCGCGGCCGTTCCGACGCGGGGAGTGGAGGCCACGTCACGTTTCACCATGAAGAGCGATTCGTCGCGCGTGAACCAGACCTGGTACTGGACGAGAGTCGCGGAGCCGCTCGAGGTCGAAGAGCTTCCCGAGCTCGCGACGGTCGACGTCTCTCCGGAAGTCTCGGCGACGTCACCGCCCGGCGCCGCGCCGGTCGGTACCGGGCCGGCCGACTCGGCTCCGTTCCCGGCGCCGCAGCTCGCGACGAGGACGCCGCAGAGGGCTGCGACGATGACTGCGAGGGTTCCGATCGCGTACTTCATGGCGTCTCCTTGGTGGGTACGCCCTGGATCGTCTGCGTCCTCCGCAACCCCCCGCTTGCCGCCGGGTAACGATCAGGTCACGGGGATTCGCAGTGCTGAGCGCCTGCGCTCGGCTGGGGGTTGACGCAGGTATCCGACCCGTCGCCCCCGTTCAACGTGTTCGTGCCGCTGCCGCCGTCGAGATCGTCATTGCCGGGCCCGCCCAGCAGCGTGTCGCTCCCCCCTCGGCCCACACTGTGGTCGTTGCCCTTGCCGAGGCGGAAGACGTTGTCGAAGTCGTTGCCCTTGACGACGTCCGCAAAGCGCGAGCCGACGATGTCGCGGATGGCGACGAGGATGTCCGTTCCCTCGCCCGTCGCGTGACTCGTTTCGAGGTCGAGGCTCACCGGGCCGTGGGCGTGGTCGTAGTGCACCCATTCACGGTCCGGGGTCCCTTGGCCGTCCACGACGTCGTTGCCGGGTCCGGGCCAGAACGAGTCGACCGAAGGGCCACCGTAGAGCCTGTCGTCGCCGCTCCCTCCCTTGAGGACGTTGCGGCCGGTGCCTCCGTCCACCTGGTCGACACCCCCACCCGCGATCAGCCTGTCGTTGCCCCCGTTCCCGCAGAGACGGTCGGAGTCGTCGAGCCCCCAGATGACGTCGTCCCCGCCGAGCCCCACGATGACGTCGCGGCCGCTCGTCCCGTGGAGCCTGTCGGCGTGCTTCGTGCCCACGATCGTGGCCTTGACGTCGTAACACTGATACGCGTGCGCGGCGGCGGCGTTGCCGAGGAAGCCTGCCGCCACGGTGAGTGCGACGAGGGCGATGCGCATCTTCTGAGCGTAGGCTCGGCGCGGAGAAGCGCCATCCACCGAAAGGGGTTAGGCAGGCAGGCGGAGCGTGAAGCGGGTGCCGGTCCCGACCTCGCTCCACACCTCGATGTCGCCGCCGAGGAGGCGCGCGTTTTCGAGGGCGATCGCGAGGCCGAGGCCGCTCCCCGGGCCTGCGCGAGCAGTGTCCGCCTTGTAGAAGCGGTCGAAGACGTGCGGGAGGCGGTCGGGAGAGATACCGGGGCCGTGGTCGCTGACTTCGAGGAACGGGCCGACTCCGTCGCGCCCGACGCTCGCGGTCACCTCGCGGCCTCCGTGCTCGAGGGCGTTGCCGATCAGGTTGGACGCGATTCGCTCGAGGCGGCGGTGGTCGGATTGCAGGACGACCTCACCCCCGTTGACGCGTACGCGATCGTCCCACCCGCGCGAGCGAACCGCCGCGCGGACGAGTGAGCCGAGGTCGACCCGCTCGTCGCGTACGCGCGCCTCGCCTGCATCGAGGCGGGAGATCTCCATCAGGTCCTCGACGAGATCCCGGAGCCGCGCGACGTCGTCGACCAGGAGCTCGGCGGGGCGCCGGGCGTCCGGCGGCATCTTGTCGAGCTGCTCGGCGAGGAGGGATGCCTCGGCCACGAGGGCGGTCAGCGGCGTGCGGAGCTCGTGCGAGACATCCGAGGTGAAGCGCCGTTCCCGCGCCTGGGACTCGGACAGCGCGCGGATCTTGGCTTCGAGCGCCTCGGCCATCTCGTTGAACGAAGCCGCCCAGACGCCGAACTCGTCGCCGGACTCGACCGGGAGTCTCGTCTCGAGGAGGCCCTCCGCGAGCGAATGCGCTGCCTGGCTCGCGCGTCCGACAGGCGCGAGAATCCGCCGCGCCAAGACAGCGCCGACGAGCGCGCCGAGGAGCGCGACGACGCCGAGCGCCGCGAGCAGCACGTTGCGGAGCTGGGCGAGCTCGTCCCAGAGCCGGTCTTCGGTGTAGAAGTAAAAGAGGACCGTGTCGGCGTTCTTCACCTGGCCGCCGACGACGAGGTACCTCGTGCCGGCGACGTCGACGCGCTCGTAGCCGAGCTTTCCCGTCGCGACGAGCGCGCGGAGCGGTGGCGGCACCTCCTGCATGCCCAGGGAGACGGTCGAGGAGAAGCGGCGGTCCCCGGTCATCCCGACGGTCTCGAAGCCGCCGCGGCGCTCGTAGGCGGCGAGGAGCTGATTGATCTCCTGGACGCTCGGCTCCCGGCTCAGCGTCTCGTTCGCGAGGATGAGGTTGAAGCGGCTCTGCTCGAGCGAGCGGTCGACCGAGTCGGAGAGACGCGCCTCGCGCACGATCGCATACGACGCGACGGCGAGGGCGGCGGCCGACAGGCCGGCCACGAGCAGGAATGCAATCGAGAGCCGCCGTCGTAGAGATCCCGGGCGGATCGCCGGCCGGTCCACGCCTACTCCACGTCGAAGCGGTAGCCGACCCCGCGCACCGTCTTTACGTGCTTCGGCTCCTTCGCGTCGTCCTCGACCTTCGCGCGCAGCCGTTGCACGGCGACATCGACGAGGCGCGAATCGCCGAGGTATTCGTAGTTCCAGACCCGCTCGAGGAGGAGCTCGCGCGTGAACACCTGGCCGGGCCGGCGCGCCAGCTCGAGCAGCAGCTTGAACTCGGTCGCGGTCAGGTTGATCTCCTCGCCGCCTTTGCGTGCCACGAAGGCCGCCGGGTCGATCTCGAGATCCCCACGCGTGAGCACCGGGTCCTCCGGAATCGCGGACGCCCGCCGCAGCGCGGCCCGTGCTCTCGCCACGAGCTCGGGGAGCTCGAACGGCTTGGTGACGTAGTCGTCGGCGCCGAGCTCGAGCCCGACCACGATGTCGACGGTGTCGCTCTTGGCCGAGAGCATGATGATCGGCACGCGGCTCTCCGCCCTGATTTGCCGGCAGACCTCGTAGCCGTCGAGCTCGGGCAGCATGATGTCGAGCACGACCAGGTCGAACCGCTGGTTTCGGAACTGGATCAGCCCGTCGCGCCCGTCGCCGGAGGTTGTGACCCGGAAGCCGGCCTGGGAGAGCCCGAGGCTCGCCACCTCGCGGATCGACGGGTCGTCCTCGACGAGCAGCACGCGTTCGTCCACGCCCTCATCCTGACGGACGGAAGGGTCGGATTCGTATTCGAAACGATTGGTAGCCTTGTTTTGTGGGCGTTTCGCGCGAAGAGGTCCTGAAAGCTCTCGAGGGCGTCATCGACCCTGAGCTGGGGCGCTCGGTCGTCGAGCTCGACATGGTGCGCGACATCGAGATCGACGGAGGGCGGGTGGACGTCACCATCGCTCTCACCGTCCCCGGCTGTCCCCTGCGGGCGAGTTTCGAGGAGCAGGTCCAGGGCGCTTTGGCTCCCCTCGAGGGGGTCGAGTCCATCGGCCTCGGCTTCGACGTCATGACGCCGGAGGAGAAGACGGCCCTGACGCAACGACTGCGCGGCGGCGTCTCCGAGCGGACGCCTGGTATCTCCGTCGGCGCCTCGACGCGCGTCATCGCCGTCGCCAGCGGCAAGGGTGGAGTCGGCAAGTCCTCCCTCACTGCGAACCTCGCCGCGGCCTTCTCGGACCTCGGGCACAAGACGGGCGTCCTCGACGCGGACGTCTACGGCTATTCCATCCCGACGATGCTCGGGATCAGCCAGCGCCCTGTCGCTGTCGACAAGATGATCGTCCCGCCGGTGAAGGGCGACCTGAAGGTCATGTCCATCGGCTTCTTCCTCGACGAGAACACGCCGATCATGTGGCGCGGGCCGATGCTGCACCGGGCGCTCGAGCAGTTCCTCTCCGACGTGCACTGGGGAGACCTGGACACCCTCGTGGTCGACATGCCGCCCGGCACCGGCGACGTCGCCATTTCGCTCGGGCAGCTCTTGCCGCGAGCCGAGGCTGTCGTCGTGACGACGCCCCACCGCGCCGCGCAGCAGGTTGCCGTGCGGGCGGCCCAGATGGCGCGGAAGACGAACATGCGCCTGCTCGGCGTCGTCGAGAACATGTCCTTTCTGGCCGGGTCGGGGGACGAGCTCTTCGGCTCCGGCGGCGGCGAGGCCCTCTCCCGGGAGGTCGAGGCGCCACTTCTCGGCCGGATTCCGTTCGACCCGCGCCTCGGAGCTCGCTCCGACGAGGGCGAGGCGATCGTGCAGACGGACCCGGAGACCGAGGTCTCGCAGGCCATCGTGGCGCTCGCCGAGGCGATCGCGTCCACCAAGCGCGAGCAGGGAGTGGGAATCGTGAAGCCCCTCCCGCTCGTCTCGGCCTGAGCGCGTTCGACCGACTTCGCGGGCTCGGCTTCTCCGAGGCCGACGCGCGCACGCTCGCAGATCATTTCGAAGAGGCCGACAGGCGCAGGCGGCCTGGGCACGGGGCGTCCCGTATCGACTGGCTCGCGGAGCTTCCCGAACTCGATCCGGGCGCGACGCCCGAGCGCGTTGTCGTCGAGCACGGCTTCGAGCGCTGGGAGGGAAACGGGGCGCTCGGTTATCTCGTGCTCGCCCGCATCGTCGCTGCGCTGCGCTTCGATCCGCCCGAGCGGGCGAGGCTGATCGTCGCCTCGCGGTGCTTCCCGACCGGCTACCTGGGTTACTGGGTGCGGAAGCTGGCCGAACAAGGCCTCGTCGCCGCGCTCACCGCGACGTCGCCGCCCCGCCTCGCGCACCCCGACGGCGGAGAGCCGCTCGCCGGCACGAACCCACTCGCGATCGCCGTTCCGAGCTCCGACGGAGCCCCGCTCGTCGCGGACGTCTCCATGGGCAAGGTGACGTACGGCGACGTGCTCGTCGGGGCGGCACCGCCGGAGGAGCTCGTTCCCTTCGGCGGGGAGCAGGCGCACAAGGCGTTCGCCATCGCTGTCGGGCTGCATATGCTGGTCTCCGCGCTGGCGGGAGACGAGCACGGGGCCGTCCTGCTCGTCGCCCGGCCCGAGCACGACCCCGTTCCGGCTCTGCGCGCCCGCGCTGAAGGCGTCAGACTGCCCGGCGATGGCTAGGAGCCGTCGCCACTGGCTTCGGCCGGCCCGGGAGGCGACGTCGCCGAAGGCGGCGACCGTCGCCGAGGGCTGGGACCGCTACGCGCGCCGCCGCCGGGGAGAGAAACGGCTCGGCGACGAGTGGAACGACCCGAAGGAGATCGGCATCGACGTCGAGTCCCCCGAGGAGATCCTCCCGTACCTGGACCGGGCCGTCTTCTCGCCCTTCCTCGGGACGACCGATGTCCTGCTGGAGATCGGCCCGGGCGGCGGGCGCTTCACCGAGCTGCTGCTGCCGAAGTGCCGGAGGCTGATCGCGGTCGATACCTCGCCGACGATGCTCGAGCTCCTTCGTGAGCGGTTCGGCGCCGACGCGCCCATCGAGTATCGGCTCGGAGACGGGCTGGGCCTCGGCGGGGTGGCGGACTCGTCGGTCGACGCGGCCTTCTCGTACGGCGTCTTCGTCCATCTCCAGCACTGGGACACCTACAACTACCTCCGCGAGCTGCACCGCGTCCTCAAGCCGGGGGGCAAGGCGGTCATCCAGCACGCCAACACGTTCTCGGAGCTGGGCTGGCAGGTCTTCGAGAACGAGGTTCCGAAGCAGCTGAACCGCCACAAGCTGCCGTTCACCTTCACGCTCAACTCGCCCGAGATCATGGGCGAGCTCGCTCGGCGGGCGGGGCTCGAGCCGGTCGAGTCCCTCACCGATGTCGTGCGCCGCGACTGCATCACGTTGCTCACGAAGCCCGAGCCTGCGTGAGCGACTGGCCGCCACCCATCCTGGAGGCGCTGTACAAGGGCGAGCGCGACCGTGCGCAGGAGCTGGCCGCCGAGAGCGGGAGTCTCGACGTCTTCGAGGCCGCCGCGCTGGGTGACGCGCCGCGCCTGGAGGAGCTCCTGCGGGAGGATGCCGCGCTCGCCGGCGCTCGGACCCCGGACGGCTTCACCGCGCTCCACTATGCGGCCTTCTTCGGCTCGCCGGAATCGGTGCGCGCCCTGGTCGCCGCGGGCGCCGATCTGGAGGCCAGGTCCACGAACCAGGAGTTCGCCCTCGAGGCGACGCCGCTTCACAGCGCAGCTGCCGCCGGCCGAATGGACAACGCCGAGGCGCTCCTCGTCGCCGGCGCCGACCCGAACGCGCGCCAGCACGGCGGCTTTACGCCGCTCATGGAGGCTGAAGGGCGCGGCGATCTCGACCTTGCCGAGCTCCTCATCCGCCACGGCGCGTACGCCGGCGGAGGAGCTTAGAGCTTTCTGAGCTCGGCGAGGACGACAGGGTCGAGGCGGTCGATCCCCTGCACCCGCTCTTCCAGGTTCTCCGTGCCCGCCCAGTCGAGGAAGGCGCGTTCGAGGTCTTCGCTTTCGTAGCCGAGTGCGTCGAGGCGCTCGCGGAGCTCGAGCGCGAGCTGCTCGTCGACCTCCAGCCACTCGTCCTCGGGCGTCTCGCCGAAGAGAAGGTCGTGCATGGCGTAGATGCGGCGGAGCTCCTCGATCGGCGCCGGATGGTCGTCGACCCGCAGGTCGGCGACAGCGTCGGTCGTTCCCATGTAGCCGCCGTCCTTGCGGACGACGAGAAGCGCGGCGGACTGCTGGCCTCTCCGGTCTCCGCCCGCAGCCTGCGCGGCGGCGAGCGCGTCGAGCAGGCGCTCGGCGAGCGGCTTGCCCGCCGTTTCCTCGAAGGTGCGCCCGAGCGCGGCCACGGTTTCCTCCGATACGAGGATGTTGCCCTGCGCGGCGTAGCCTTCGCCGGTGATTCCGCCGGCCCAGTCGAGGCAGCTCGCGCCGGTATACGTGGCGGCTCGCCCTTGCGCGTCGACGACGCCGAGCTGGCGGTCGGCGCGGCCTTCGTCGGCCTCCGTCAGCCGGGTGACGACCTCGTCCGCGGAGAGCCCCTGGCGGAGCAGCGCGAGGCCATCGGGGCCGTAGCGCATGTTCGCGAGCGCCTGGGTGGCGATCGCCCCGACGTGCGGCTCGGCGGCCGGCACCCCGGCGCCGACCGCGAGGAACTTGGACTGCACGGCGACACCCCACTCGGCCGCCTCGAGGTCGCAGGCGGCGATCGAGTAGGTGGAAGGCCTAGCCATACTTCAGCTGTCTGAAGTCGAGCTTCGTGAGCTGTCGCTGCTCGGGCGGGACGAGGACGCACGCGACCTCGGGGCGCTCGAGCGCGGCCCGGACCGCCTCCGCGCTCGAGGCGCGCACCACGACGGGGACTCCCTGGGCGTGCGCCTCCGCGAGGCGGCCGACGTCCTCGACCGACTCGAGGACGAGCGCGTCGTCGAGCGCGATGTCGTCCTCGCCCTCGACCGCGATCTCCGGGACGCGCCGGCCGGTGGCGCCGAACCAGCGCTCCCTCACAGCTCGTACGAGTCGCCCGGGGCGATCGCGATGACCTCGCAGTTCGTGGTCAGCGCCTCGCGGCAGGCCTCCGGCGTACCGGTGAGGAGGGGGAAGGTCCCGTAGTGGCATGGAACCGCTCGGCCGACTCCGAGCAGCTCGATGGCGATCGCGGCCTCCTTCGGGCCCATCGTGTAGTGGTCGCCGATCGGGAGCACCGCGAGGTCGGGCTCGTAGATCCGGCCGATGAGCTGCATGTCGCCGAACACGCAGGTGTCTCCGGCGAAGTAGATCTTCTTGCCGTCCTCGAGCTCGACGATGAGGCCGGCGGGCTCGCCGACGTACGTGCCGTCGTTCGTGCTCGACGAATGGAAGGCGTTCACGAGGGTCACCTTGATCCCGGCCTTCTCGATCGTCCCGCCCTTGTTGCCGCCCTCGGTCGCGTCGTCGGGCAGCCCCTGCCCGGCGAGCCACTCGCGGAGCTCGATCATCGCGATGACCGGGCACTCGAACTGCTTGGCCAGCTCGACCGTCGAGCCGACATGGTCTCCGTGTCCGTGCGTCAGGGCGATCAGGTCGACGCGCTCGGGCTCCTTCTCCGAGTCGGGGCACTTGGGATTGTCCAGGAAGGGATCGACATAGACGCGCTTGCCGCCTGGAGTGTCGATTCGGAAGGCCGCGTGGCCGAGCCAGGTCAAAGTGCCGTTCGCCATGTTCCTCCTCCGGTCGCTCCACCGAGCGTAACGAAAGGACTGTCCGCCTCGGGCGCGAACCTGACGGGATGTGGCAGTCGCGCACGGGCGCCTCGGCCATGGCGGTGGAGCTCGCCGCCGTGCTCATCCTCGCCACCGCCGTTTCCGACGCGCTCGGCTTCGCCTCCGCTTCCTTCTACCTGCTCGTCCTCGGCGTCCCGGTGACTGCGGCCGCTGGCCTCATCTGCTTCGCGCGTGTCGTGGATGCAGTGAACGGCGGCCGGATGGACGCCCTCGGCCGTCTGCAGGCGACCCTCTCCGCGCTACTCGTCGGCGGAATCGTGATCGGGGCCGCCGTGCGCGAGCCGTTCATCGCCGCCGGCACGATCCCGCCCGAGGCGAGCGGCGTGCTTGCGTTCTGCTTCGCCCTCCTCGTCCTCCAGGCCCTGGTCGCCCTCGTGCCTTCTAGGCGTCCAGGCCGCGAAGGACGAACGCGCGCACGGCCCCACTCTTCCCTTTCACGCTGAGGGGCTCGAGCTCCTCGACCACCGCCGGGCCCAGGCCGGCACGCGTGGTCTCCGACACGAGGACCTCGCCCGCTCTTGCCTGGCCTTCGAGGCGCGAGGCGACATTGACGGTGTCGCCGGTCGCCGTGTAGCCGCGTTTTCCCGGAGCATCGACGACGCCGAGGACAGCCTCCCCTGAGTTGACGCCGGCGCGGAAACGCGGCCAGCCCGGGTGAGCGTCGGCGATCCGCGTCATCTCCTGCTGGAACTCGAGGCCGGTCCGGCCGGCGCGGAGCTCGTGGCCAGGCCCGCGGAAGACGACCATGAGGGCGTCTCCGATGGTGTTGTAGAGCTCGCCGCCATGCGCCTGGAGGATCGGTGCGGCCGCGGGAAAGTACGTGTCCAGCATCGCCTTGATGTCAGGCTCGGGCGTTCGCTCGGAGAAGGCGGTGTAGCCCTGCAGGTCGGCGAAGAGCACGCTGACCTCTTCGAGATGCCCACGCGTCTGCTCCTCGTAGATGTCGCTGAAGATCTCCGCCGAGGAGCCCTCGAGACGCCATTCCCGCCGCGCGGCGAGTGCCACGACGCCGACGGCGAGGAGCATGAGCAGGTGCCATTCCCACCACGTGGTCTTCCAGTTGCGTGCGAATGCCACGGCGAACATGGCCTCGCAGAGGAGGATGAGGGCGACGAGGATTGCGAGCGGCAGGGGCCGGGGCCGGGCGCGGTAGAGCTGGGCGTACCGCCAGATCCCGAAGCCGTAGGCGACGAGGCCGACGACTGCGAGCGCAGCGAGCGGCCCGCGCGCATCCTCGGGGGTGACCGGGTCGTCGAGCGGCGGCAGGGTCGTGAGCGAGACGGCCGCCCAGGCGGCCATGTGCAGGAAGAGGAGGCCGTAGAGAACGGCGCGATAGCGGACGACGAGGGCCGACGTCTCCGGATGGAACCGCACGGACGACAGAGCGGCGAAGAGACCGGCCTCGAGCAGGCCGATCGCGGATGCGATCTGGAAGCCTGCGTTCTTCCCCGCCAGGAGCACGCCCGGCGTCGCGAGGGCGTGGAGCACGAGGTAGCCGGATGTGGCGAGAAACGCCATCCCGATGAGAAGGAGGCGAGCGTCGGCGCGCCGCGCTGCCGCCTCGGCGAGCAGGAAGCCGAGCGCGAACGACAGCGCTCCCACCAGGACGACGAGCCAGAAATGCGCCGGGTGGTTTTCCCAGATCAGATCCAGATCCGGCGAGGCGAGCAGGACGGCGAGGCCGACGAGCGGAAGGACGCAGAGCGCGCCCCAGCCCGTCAGCCGGCTCACAAGAGGCTCTCCAGGTCGCGCTTGTACTCGTCGCCGCCGAAGTCGTTCAGGTGGTTCGGCGGCAGCGGTCGCTCGACGATCTCCTCGCCGGCCCGCAGATACGAGACCGGGTAGATCTCGCCCTCGGGGTTCATCTCGATCGTGACGGCGATCGAGCCCTGCTCGCAGTGGTCGAGGAAATGGGCCAAGGGAAGGATGTGCGTGCTCCCGTCCGGGTAGACGGACCGGGCGAGATATCCCTTCTGCGTCCAGATCTCAGGCCCCGAGCGGATCTGCGAGAGGAGAAAGGGCGCGATCTCGTCGCGGTCGAGCTGCTGAAGCTCCCGCCTCGCGCCGAGCCGCTTGGCGATCTGCTCGGCAAGGAGGCGCGCGTTGTAGCGGAAGCCGCTGACCGTGCCGGAAGCGCTGCCGATGCCGTTCTTCCGTAGGCCCGCGGCGCCCTGCATCGTGTTCCCGGCGAAGTACACCCCCGGCAGCGTCGTGCTCTCCCAGTACGGGGTCAGCGCGGGAATCCGGCCGTCGGCGACCGTCCCGATGCCGAGCTCCCGCAGGTCCCGGAGCGGCGTGCGAAACCCCGTTGCCGCAACGGCCGCGTCCGCTTCGAGGGTGATCGTGCCGGGACGCGTTGTCCCCTGGGCCCGAAGCCTGAAACCGCCGCTCTGCGTGCGCTCGATCTGCTCGACGGCCGCATCGAGCGCGAATGTGCCGCCTCCCCAGGCGGCGTCCTCGAGCGGCTCGAAATAGCGCACGCGGACCGTGGCGTTCGCGAGCACGGCGGTCTGAACCGGCCGCGGAGAGACGAGGAAGATCGACCGGGCCCACGGTTCGAGTCCGTCGGCGACCTCGAAGCCCGAGTTGCGCTTCCCGATGATGAGGACGCTTTTGCCCTGGAACTCCTGCGGCGCCGGTGTCTCGGCGTAATGGGGCACGTCCTCGATTCCCGGGATCGGCGACTTCCACGGCTCCGTCACGCCGATCGCGAAGACGACCGCGCGGCAGCGGTACTCGCCGTCCGAGGTGACGAGCACGTATTCGTCGTCTTCGCGCCTCGTCGACTCCCAGCGGCAGCCGTAGCGCACCTGGACGCCTCCGCGCTCGGCGAAGGCGGCGAGCCCTCGCGCCATCTCGGCGCAGGACGGGACCAGGTAGTTGCGGTCCATCTCCGCGGCGACGGTTGCGCGGAGCTCCGGCTCGTCGGCGATCAGGCTGTTGTGGTCGTACCACTCGTATTCGCGCGTCGTGCGCTCGTACGGCGCGTCGGGCTTCGTCCACGAGAGGAGCCGCTGGAAGATCGGCCACTTGCGGAACATGCCGCCGGGCGAATCGTCCTGCGAGATGACGGCGTGCTCGACGCCGAGCCGGGAGAGCGCGTAGGCGGTCTGGAGGCCGCCGGGCCCGCTCCCGACGACGACAACCGGATACTCGCCGGGCGGGAAGGGCCTCTCTAGCTCCGCCAAGCGAGGACTTCCTGCAACCTTCGCGCCTCCGTGATCAGCATCCGCAGCATCACCTTGGGGTAGCTGAGGAGGAACGCCTCGAGCCGAGGGCCCGGGATCTCGAGCACCCGCATCGGCGTCTCCGCCGTCACGTCCGCGGTGAGCGGCGCGTCGAGGAGCGTCGAGATCTCGCCGAAGAAGTCGCCCGGCCGGAGGCGGTTCAGCTCTTCCCCGCTCAACATGACCGAGGCCTCACCGTCGAGGATGACGTAGAAGCCCGTCCCGCTCATTCCGCGTCTGAGGATGCGCTCACCGGCGGCGAAGCTTCGCTCACTGTCTGGATCGGCGATCGCCTCGAGCTGGGCGCGGTCCAGGTCGGCGAAAAGGTTGAAGCGCCGGAGGGTTTCGACCAGGTCTTCGCCGTTTGCCATGGCCTCCCGACTCTACAAGTCGAGCTCGCGCGTGGCGAAGTAGACGACCTCGGAGAACGTCGGGAACGGCTGGATCGTGTCGCGCAGCGTGGCCACCGGGACGGCGGCCCGGATGGCCAGGGTGATCTGCCCGATCCACTCGCCGGCCTCCGGCCCGACCGCGACTCCGCCCACGAGCACCTTGCGCTCGGGGTCGGCGAAGAGCTTGAGGAAGCCCGGCCGTTTGGGGTCCTGGTACGTGGACATCCGCGAGACCTTCTCGACCGCCCACTTCCCGACGATCGCGTTCTCGCCGCTCGTGTCGCCCACCGCCGCGACCTGGGGATCGGTGAAGACTGCGGCGGGAACGGCGTCGTAGTTCGCGACGAGATCGCGTCCGGCGATGTTCGCCGCGGCGATGCGGCCCTGGTACTTGCCCACATGGGTGAACTGCGCGATTCCGGTGACGTCGCCGGACGCCCAGACGTGCTCGCCCGCACGCAGCCGGTCGTCGACCTCGATCCCACCCCGGCCGAGCTCGACGCCGAGCTTCTCGAGGCCGAAGCCCTCGACGTTCGGCTTGCGGCCGGTGGCGACCATCAGGTGCGTCGACTCGAGCGGCTCCCGTCCCTCGAGCTCGAGCCGGTAGGCGCCCGGTCCGCCTTCGACCTTCTTCGCGCGCCCGTTGAGACAGAGCCCGATTCCTTCCTCGGCGAAGAGCTCGCCGAGGAGGTCCCCGGCGTCCCGGTCCATGCGAGGGAGGAGGTAGTCGCCGCTCTGCACGATCGTGACGTGCGCGCCCAGGCGCGAGTAGAACTGCGCCAGCTCGCAGCCGACGGCGCCCCCGCCCACCACCACCAGGCTCTCCGGGACCTCGCTCGCGCTCGTTCCGTCGCGGCTCGTCCACGGCTCGACGGAGTCGAGGCCCTCGATGGGCGGGACCTGCGGCAGCGAGCCGGTGGACACCATCAGCTCGTCGTAGGCGAGCTCGCGGCCGTCCACCTCGATCCTCCCGGGCTCCGTGACCACGCCTTTGCCGCGGACGACCTCCGCCCCGAGATCCTCGACCCACTTCACCTGACTCGAGTCGTCCTTGCCGGCGGTCTTGTCGCGCCACCAGAAGATCTGCTCGGGGTCGATCGTCGCCTCGACTCCGTGTGCGTGCTTCGCGCGGAAGGCGATCTCGACCGGCCGCAGAAGCGTCTTCGAGGGGATGCAAGCCCAGTACGAGCACTCCCCGCCGACGAGCTCGTCCTCGACGAGCGTGATGCCGATCTCCTCGTCGAGCCGGCGCAGCGCGGCGATGAACGCCTCGCCGCTCACCCCTCCCCCCAAAACGACGACATGCCGCGGCATCAGTGCGGGAAGGGAAGGAAGGAGACCGCGTCGGTGGCGATGTCGAGGAGCGGCTGCGCCGCGATGAAGCTCCCGACCGTGACCACGACGGCGAGCGCGACGGACGTGCCGAGGGCGAGCTCACGCGGCGGCGAGCCCCCGGCGGGCGCGACCCTGACCGCGGGCTGGAAGTACATCGCCCGGACGACGCCGAGGTAGTAGTAGATGGAGACGACGGTCGCGATCGCCCCCACGACGGCGAGCCAGGCCCAGCCCCGGTCGACCGCGGCCGAGAAGGCATAGAACTTCCCGATGAAAAGGCCGGCGGGAGGGAGCCCGATGAAGCCGAACATGAAGAGCGTCATCGCGGCACCCATGCCTGGGCGCTCCCAGCCCATCCCGGCCAGGCCTTCGAGCGTGACGGGCCGGGCGAGCTCACGCTCCCGCGCTGCGACGATCGCGAAGGCGCCGATGCTCATCGCGGCGTAGGAGATCAGGTAGTACATGAGCGCCCGCCCGCCGAGCGGCGTCGCGACGGCGACGGGCATGAGCAGGAAGCCCGCGTGCGAGATGCTCGAGTACGCGAGCAACCGCTTGACGTCCGTCTGCACGAGCGCGCCGACGTTCCCCCAGGCGAGCGACATGCAGACGATGACGGCGAGCGAGATCGTCCAGAGGTGCTCCTGGGCCGGGAAGGCGGTCACGAGGAGCCGCATCGTCAGGACGAGCGCCGCGACCTTCGTCGCGGCCGACATGAACGCAGTCACCGGCGTCGGCGCGCCCTGGTAGACGTCGGGCGTCCACATGTGGAACGGCGCGGCCGAGGCCTTGAAGGCAAGGCCGACGATGATCATCGCGAGGCCCGTGACGAGGAAGAGGCTGTCCGCGCCGCTCGACGCGTCGGCGATGTCCTCGAAGCCGATCACGCCGGTCGCGCCGTAGACGAACGCGCTTCCGAAGAGCAGGATCGCCGAGCTGAAGCTCCCGACGATCAGGTACTTGAGCCCGGCTTCCAGCGAGGCCACCTCCTCGATCGCGATCGCGCAGAGGATGTAGAGCGAGATCGAGAACCACTCGAGCCCGAGGAACATCGTCATCAGGTCGTCGGCCGAGACGAAGAAGCACATTCCCGCGGCCGCGGTCAGGAGCAGGGCGTAGTACTCGCCCATCCGCTCGCGCAGGACGTACGCGTAGGAAACGCCAACGGTGAGGAGGCCCGAGCCGATGACGAGCACCTGGCCGAGCTCCGCGAGCCGGTCGCGGCGGAGGGCGTTCGCGACGATCGCGGTGCCCGTCTCGTCCATTCGGAAGAGTGCGATCGCGGCCGCACCCGCGCCGATGAAGCACGCGATCGAGACGAACGCGCAGAAATGCCTTCTCCAGCCGTGTGGCAGGAAGAGTGGGACGAGCAGGCAGACCGCCGCGCCGCCGAGGAGGGCCAGCTCCGGCGAGAGCGCGGCCCAGTCGATCGACGGGGTGGGGAACTTCGTCACGGTGCCGCCTCGAACTGCGAACCGACCGTCCCGGCCGGTCTACCGCCGAAGGAATGGTCGGTGATCGCCGCGGGCCAAAAGGAGAGCGCGAGCAGCACGGCGACGAGCGGGACGATGATGCTGATCTCGGCCGGGCGGAGGTCGAGTGCCGCCTCGGTGATCGTCGGGCCCGGGTTCCTGTGCAGGATCGCCGAGATCAACCGCAGCATGTACATGGCGGCGAGCACGATCGCGACGGCCCCCGCGAGCGCCCAGCCCCAGCCGCGCGTGAAGATCCCGTTCAGGATCAGGAACTCGCCGGCGAACGCGCTCGACCCCGGCACCGCGAGCGCGATCACCCCTGTCGTGATCAGCACCGTGGCGAGGATGGGACGACCGCGAGCCATTCCGCCGAGGAGGGCGAGATTCCCCGTCGCCGCGCGCCGCTCGACCGCGCCGGCCAGCAGGAAGAGGGCAGCGGAGATGAGGCCGTGCGTGACCATCTGCAGGAGCGCGCCGGAGATGCCGGAGTCGTTGACGGCGAAGAGGCCGATGACGATCAGGTTCATCTGCGCGAGGCTCGAGTACGCGACCACACCGCGGATGTCCGGCGCGCGGAAGGCGAGGAGCGAGCCGTAGACGAGCCCGATCGTCGCGAGCACGAGCACCGGTGTTCTCCAGTCGTCCACGACCGCGGGGAAGAAGACGAGCCCGATCCGCAGGAAGCCGTACGTCGCCGCCTTCGAGATGACGCCGGAGAGGATCGCCGCGACCTCCGGCGGCGATTCGCGGTAGGCGTCGGGCAGCCAGCCGTGGAAGGGCCAGAGGGGCGCCTTCACCGCAAAGGCGGCCGCGAAGCCGAGGAAGATCCACGCGCTTCCGTTCTCGCCGATCGCGCGCATGTCGAAGGTCCCGGCCGAGAGGCCGAGCGCGATCACCGAGACGAGCATGAGCAGCGAGCCCGCGAGTGTGTAGACGACGAACTTGATCGTCGCGCCGACGCGACCCGCTCCGCCCCAGACGCCGATGGCGATATAGAGCGGGATCATCATCGCTTCCCAGAAGACGTAGAAGAGGAGCAGGTCCTGCGCGGTGAAGACGCCGACCGTTGCGCCCTCGAGGAAGAGCAGGAGGCCCAGGTAAACGCCCATGCGCTCGCGTCCCGACCAGAAGCCGTAGGCGATCGCGGCAGTCGACACGACGATGGTCAGCCCGACGAGCCAGAGCGAGAAGTCGTAGAGGCCGACGGTGTAGGAGACGCCCAGGTCGGAGAACCACGAGTGCGACGCCGAGTCCTGGAGGCCCGCATTTCCGTAGTCGAAGTTGAGCGCCCTGTTCACCCAGATGACGAGCTCGGCGAGGGCGACGAGGAGTGCCGTGCCTCCTGCGGCGCGCGCCGTCGGCCAGGGCACGATCCAGACGAAGAGCGCGCCGGCCATCGGAAGGAAGATGAGGAGCGAGGTCAGCATTAGGTGACGAGGATGAAGACGATGGCGAGGACGGCGAGGCCGGCGGCGAGGGCGAGGGCGTACTCGCGGACGTAGCCGCTCTGGAGCGAGGAGAGCCGGCGCGAAGCCGCGCGCGCGCCGGAGCCGAGCTCACCGAGCGAGGAGAGGAAGAACGGCTGCTCGACGTAGCGCGTGACGAAAACCGCCGTGCGCGAGGCGGGCTCGGAGAACGCGAGGTCGTAGGCCTCGTCGAAGTAGAACTTGTGCTCGAGGGTGCGCGCGGCCCACGGCCAGCGCGTCCGTGCTCTTTCCGGCACGTCGCTGGCCCGCCCGTACCAGCGCCAAGCCAGCCAGATGCCTGCCACGGCGAGCGCGAGCGAGGCGACAACCGAGAACGTGAACGTGAGCCCGGTCGCCTCCTCCGCCGATTCCGCGACGGGCTCGAGCCACTGGTTGACGAGGTCCCAGCCCCACGGCACCTGGAGCCAGCCGCCGACGACCGAGAGGACGGCGAGGATCGCGACGGGCCAGGCCATCGCCAGCCCACCCTCGAAGCGCTTCGTGTGCAGGTGCTCGCGGGCGAAGGGCGTCATCTCGCCCCAGAAGACGATGAAGAGCAGGCGGAACGTGTACAGCGCGGTCAGGAACGCACCGATAGCGCCGGCGGTCCAGAGCCACCAACCGAGCGTGCCGCCGTTGGCCGCCGCGCCGAGGATCGAGTCCTTGGAGAAAAAGCCCGCGAAGGGCGGGATCGCGGCCAGCGCAAGGGCTCCGATGATGAAGACGCGGTAGGTGAGGGGCAGCGCCCGTCCAAGCCCGCCCATGCGGCGGATGTCCTGCTCGTCCGAGAGCGCGTGGATGACGATGCCGGCCGCCATGAAGAGGAGCGCCTTGAAGAAGGCGTGCGTCATCAGGTGGAACATCCCGGAGCCGTAGGCCCCGAGGCCGACGGCGACGAACATGTAGCCGATCTGGCTCATCGTGGAATAGGCGATGACGCGCTTGATGTCCGTCTGCACGAGCGCGATGAGTCCGGCCAGGAGGATCGTGACTCCGCCCAGGATCCCCGCCAGGTCCTGGATGTCAGGGGCCAGCTCGAAGAGGACGTTCGTGCGCGCGATCAGGTAGACGCCCGCAGTCACCATCGTTGCCGCGTGAATGAGTGCAGAGACCGGAGTCGGGCCCTCCATTGCGTCGGGAAGCCAGGTGTGGAGCGGCACCTGCGCCGACTTGGCCACGGCGCCGCCGAGGAGGCCGAGTGCGACCAGCACCGCCGCCGCGCTCCCTTTCTCGACCACGCCCGTGCGGAAGACCGCGTCGAACTCGACCGAACCGGTGCGCTGGATGAGAAGGAAGATGGCGAGGACGAAGGTCGCGTCGCCGAACGCGTTCATGATGAACGCCTTCTTGCCGGCCGCCACAGCCGATGCGCGGTGGTGCCAGAAGTTGATCAGGAGGTAGGAGCTGAGGCCGACCATGCCCCAGCCCGCGAGCAGGAGCACGAGGTTCCCGGCCTCGACGAGCAGGAGCATCGAGAAGACGAAGAACGCCTTGTAGGCGTGGTAGCGGCGCTCCTCCGCGTCCCCGGCCATGTAGCCGACGGCGTAGGCCAGGATGAGGAAGCCGACGCCTGAGACGATCAGCATCATGAAGACCGAGAGCGGATCGACCTGGATCTCGGCGCCGATCTTCAGGTTGCCCGCCGAGAGCCACGTCCAGAGCGTCGAGGAGTGCGTTCGCTCCTCCGGGCTCTCGCCGAGCATCGCCGCGAAGACGATCACCGAGCAGACGAAGGAGACGAGTGCGGAGCCGGCGGCCACGAAGCCGGCCACGGAGCGGCTGATACCGGTGCCCGCAAGGGCGATCAGGACGACGGCTGCCGCCGGGGCGAAGAGCGCGATCCAGGCGGCGGCGATCATCCGCGCAGCGTGGTCAGCTTGTCGACGTCGAGATCGACTTGCCGGCGCGAGATGGCGACGATGAGCCCGAGGCCGACGACCGCCTCTGCGGCGGCGACCACCATCACGGTCAGCGCGAAGATCTGCCCGCTGCCCGTGCCGGTCTGGCGCGCGAACGCGATGAGGGCGAGGTTGCCCGCGTTCAGCATGATCTCGAGCGCCAGGAGGACGATGAGCGGGCTGCGGCGGATGAGCACGCCGAAGGCGCCCGTCGCGAAGAGGATCACGGAGAGGATCAGATAGGCGGCGACGCCGGGACCGGGCATCAGCTTCTCGACTCCCTCGGGACCGCGCTGCCGAGGATGACTCCTCCCACCGCGGCGACGAGCAGGACGATGGACGTCACCTCGAAGGCGAGCAGGTGGTCGCCGAGGAAGAGCTGCCCGATCTGCGCGGGCGACCCGAAGCCGTCCTCGATCTCGGCCGGCGTCGAGAGCTGGTCGCCCGCCTTCATGGCGATGACGACGACGATCTCGACGGCGATCGCCGCGGCGGCCACGATCGCCGCCAAGGACTGCGGGCCCGGCCTCCCCGCCCACGGTGCGTCGGCGCGCCCGCCGAGGTAGGCGATCACGAAGAGGAACATGACCACGACCGCGCCGGCGTAGACGAGCACCTGCGCGGCGGCGACGAACTCCGCGGCGAGCAGCAGGTAGAGCACGGCAAGCGACGCGAGGTTCCCGATCAGCGCGAGAGCGCTGTAGAAGGGGTTCTGGAAGAGGACGACCGCGATCCCGGAGGTGAGGAGGGAGAGCGCAGCGAGCACCCACACGACCCAGACGATGAAGTTCGTCACGAGTCCGACCTCCACACCGGGATCGGCGTGTCGTAGAGGTCGCGGTCGGCGACCGGCACGCGCTTCACCGGCGGGGCGAGCAGCATGTCCTTCGTGTAGATGAGGTCGTCGCGCGAGTACTCCGAGAGCTCGTACTCGGCTTCGAGCGTGATCGCGTCGAAGGGACACGCGAGCTCGCAGTAGCCACAGAAGATGCAGCGCGAGAGGTTGATCTCGTAGATCCGCGCGTAGCGCTCGCCGGGCGAGACCCGGTTGTCGGCGGTGTTCTCGTCCGCAACGACACGGATGCAGTCGGCGGGGCACGCCGCGGCGCAGAGCGAGCAGCCCACGCACTTCTCGAGGCCGTTCTCGTGCCGCCAGAGGCGGTGCCGGCCTCGAAAGCGCGGATAGACGGGCCGCTTGTACTCCGGGTACTGCTGCGTGATCGGCTTCTTGAAGATCTGCCGGAACGTGACGGCGAACCCCTTGAGGCTGTCGAACGGCTGCGGGCTCATACCAGCGCCACCAGGACGGCAGTGACAAGGGCGTTCAGCGTCGCGACGGGGAGAAGCACCTTCCAGCCGAAGCGCATCAGCTGGTCGTAGCGAAGGCGTGGGAGCGTCGCCCGCAGCCAGATGAAAACGAAGAGGAAGGCGCCGAGCTTGAGCAGGAACCAGATCGGCCCGGGCAGCCACGGGCCGCCCCAGCCGCCGAAGAAGAGCGTCACGGCGAGGCCCGAGAGCGTGATCATGTTGATGTACTCAGCCGTCGAGTAGAGGCCGAAGCGCATGCCGCTGTACTCCGTGTGGTAGCCGGCAACGAGCTCCTGCTCGGCCTCGGGGAGGTCGAACGGCGGCCGGTTCGTCTCCGCGATTCCGGCGACGAAGAAGACGAGCAGCCCGACGAACTGCGGCGCGGCGAACCAGATCGTCTCCTGCTGCTTCTCGGCGATGTCGACGAGCGAGAGCGACTGGCCCATGATCACCACGCCGAGCACCGAGAGCGCGAGCGAGACCTCGTAGGAGACGAGCTGCGCGGCCGTACGCATCGAGCCGAGCAGCGAGTACTTCGATTCGCTCGCCCAGCCGCCGACGAGGAAGGCGTAGATGCCGATCGCCCCGAGCGCGAAGATCAGGAGCAGGCCGATCGAGACGTTGGCGATCCAGCCCGTGATGTCGTAGTCGCCGACGTGCCAGACGCCGCCGAACGGGATGACGCTGAAGGCGGCGAGCGCGGTGAAGCCTGCGACCGCAGGTGCAGCGATGTAGAGGAAGTCCACCGCGCTCGCAGGGAAGAAGCTCTCCTTGCGGAGGAGCTTCACGAGGTCGGCGATCGGCTGCAGCAGGCCGAACGGGCCCGCGCGGTTGGGGCCGTAGCGGAGCTGCATCCGACCGAGCAGCTTGCGCTCGAGCCAGGTGGAATATGCGAACGCGGCCATGACGAGGTTGATGACGACGAGCGCCTTGATCACGTCGATCCACCACGGCTGATTCAAGTCATTCACGAATGTCCTCCTTCGTCGGACATTCGTGAAATGGAAACCCGGTCTCCGAGGCCCTCGGCGTGCTCCGACGGGACCCGGACAACTCCATCCCGCAGCTTGCGATTGACGCGCGCCTGGAGCGTCCGGCTCGTGCCGTTCGACTGCACGGTGACGTCGGCGCCGGGCTCGATGCCCCGCTTGACGGCGTCCTCGTAGGCGAGCTCGATCTCGGCGACGGGGCGCTGGAACTGGAGCTGCTCGACGCGCTCGACCGCCGGGCCGGTGAAGAGCGAGCGGTAGCGGATGAGCGCGAGACCCGGGCCGCCGCCCTTGGGAGCCGACGCCCTCGGCGCGGACACGGCGCCGCTCTCGGAGGCCTCGGTCTCGGGGAGCGGTGCGTGATCCTCGGGCAGCATTCCCGGCCAGGGATCGACGTCGACGCCGAAGCGACCGGCGAGCCGGGCGAAGAAGACGAGCTCGTCCTCGCTCGGGGGAGCCACGGTGCGGCGCTGGCGCTGCGGCCTGCCTTCGAGGTTCACCGTCGTCCCGTCGCGCTCGAGGTAGCTCGTGCCCGGGACGACGAGGTGCGACCACAGCGTTCCCTCCGACTCGAACATCGCCGTCGTGAGGACGAAGCGCGCGCGCTCGGCCAGATCGCGAACCGCCGGGCTTCCCGCGGCCTCGTCACCGGAGACGATCAGCGCGCCGATCTCGCCTTCCGGCACCGAGCCGGGCTCGCCCCAGGCGGAGGCGACGCCGCGGCCGTTCGGCGTCCGAGGAAGGACGTAGACGGACGCCTTCGGGCCGAGGCTCTCCGCGAGGGCGACGGCGTGGGCCCCGCCGGTGGGATCGTCCTCCGACCAGACGATCGCGACGGAGTCGGCGCCGTCGAGGCTGGCCTTGGCGTCGCTGAGCTCGGCAGCGGGGCTCTCGGCTCGCAGCTGAGCTGCGGCCCACGCGGCGCTTCCCGGCCGCAGGGCGACCGAGCCGGCCGGGTTCAGCGTGATCACCTGGGCGCCTCCTCGGCGCGCGGCGCGCAGCCAGAGGTCGAGCACCGGCGCGCGTTCGACGACGGGCTCGTCGCCGAAGACGAGGCAGACGTCGGCGTCGCGGATCGCTGAGATCGGAGCGCGGAAGCGGCCGAGCGCGGGATGGAACGTGTCGGGCATGAGCGCGCTGCCCCCGCCGAGTCCCTCTTTCACGAGGCGGCTGATCGCTGCGGCCTGCTCCACCGTCTCAGTGCCCGAGAAGGCGACGACGACGGGCCCGCCTGCCTCCTTGAGGCCACGCTCGGCCTCGTCGACGGCCTCCTCCCAGGAGACCGGCTCGAAGCCGCGCCGGCGCACGCGGCGCCGCGGGGTCGTGATCCGGTCGTCCGCGCGGAGGTGCGAGTACGCGAAGCGGCCCTTGTCGCAGAGCCAGCCCTCGTCCACCTCTGCGTGGTTGCGAGAGAGGATGCGCTGCACCTTGCCCTCGCGCGTCGTCGCCCAGGTGTTGCAGCCGACCGGGCAGAGGCCGCACACCGTCGGCACGTTCTGGATCTCCCACGGGCGCGCGCGGAAGCGGTAGGTCGTCGACGTGAGCGCGCCGACCGGGCAGAGCTCGAGGACGTTCCCCGAGAAGTGTGCTCGGTAGGGCTCGTCCTCGAACGTGGCGATGATCGATCCGGCTCCGCGGTTGATCGCGACGAGCTGACCGTCCTCGGCGACGGTCTCCGAGAAGCGCGTGCAGCGGTAGCAGAGGATGCAGCGCTCGCGGTCGAGCGCGATCAGAGGTGAGACAGGGATCGGCTTGTCGAACGTGCGCTTGGGGAATCGCATGCGCGTCGCGCCCGGTCCCCAGCGGAAGGTCAGGTCCTGGAGCGGGCACTCGCCGCCCTTGTCGCAGTCCGGGCAGTCGAGCGGGTGGTTCAGGAGGATGAACTCGAGGACGGCGTTCTGGCCTTCGGCCGCCTTGGCGCTCGTCTGCGCGGTCGAGAGGACGAGGCCGTCCTGCGCCGTCATCGTGCAGGCGGCCTGGAGCTTCGGCATGCCCTCGACCTCGCAAAGGCACATCCGGCATGCCCCGACGGGAGCGCCGAGCCGCGGCTCGTAGCAGAAGACGGGAATCTCGATGCCGGCCTCGAGTGCGGTCTCCACCATCCCTTGGCCCTTCGGGACCTGGATCTCGCGGCCGTCGATGGTGACGTTGACGAGCTCGGGGGAGCTCATTGGCTCAGTCCCTTGTCAAAGCGCGCGCAACGTGTGCGCCGAAGGTGGTTACGCTGAAAGCGGGTGGTGGTCCGGGGTGGCCCCAGGGCGCCTGCCTCGAACGGCCACGTCATGCGGGGACCTCGATCTCGGCTCGGATCCGCGCGTGGTGCTGGTCGACCGGCGCCATCACCCGGTCGAGCGTCGAGTCGCCCTGGAACGGACAGCCGCCCTCGTCGATGTGGCGCTGGTACTCGTCCCGGAACTTCGCCACGTAGCTCGCCACCGGCATCGCGGCTGCGTCCCCGAGCGGACACAGGCAGTTGCCGAGAATCCGGTCGCAGACGTTCAGGAGCAGGTCGAGCTCGCCCTGGGAGGCCTCGCCCTCTTCGATCTTCCGCAGGATGGAGACCATCCAGCGCGTCCCCTCGCGGCACGGCGTGCACTTGCCGCACGACTCGTGCATGTAGAACTGCGCGACGCGCAGGCCGAGCTGCACCATGCAGCAGCGGTCGTCCATGACGATGACCGCACCGGAGCCGAGCATCGTGCCGCGCGCGGCCATCGAGTCGAAGTCGAGGGCCGTGTCGACCTCGTCGGCGGTCAGGACCGGCACCGACGAGCCGCCGGGGATGATCGCCTTCAGCTCGCGACCGTCGGGGATCCCGCCGCCGATGTCGTAGACGAGCTCGCGCAGGCTCGTGCCGAGCTCGACCTCGTAGTTCCCGCCGTTCACCACGTTGCCGGAGAGCGAGAAGAGCCGCGTGCCGCGCGAGTTCTCGACGCCGAGCTTCGCGTACTCGGCGCCTCCGAGCTCGAGGATCTTGGGGACGGTGGCGAGGGTCTCGACGTTGTTGATCAGGGTCGGCGAGGCGTACACGCCGGAGATCGCCGGGAACGGAGGCTTGGAGCGCGGCTGGCCGCGCTTACCCTCGAGCGACTCGAGGAGCGCGGTCTCCTCTCCGCAGATGTAGGCGCCGGCGCCGCGGTGGACGACGACCGTGAGGTCCCAGCCCGAGCCGAGGACGTTCGGGCCGACGAACCCTGCCTCACGCGCCTCCTCGAGGGCGTCGCGCAGGATCTCGAACTCGGTCAGGTACTCGCCGCGGAGGTAGATGAACGCCGTGTTCGCGCCGATCACCCGTGAAGCGATCGCGCACCCCTCGATGTACATGTGCGGGAGGCGGGCGATGATCTCGCGGTCCTTGAACGTGCCGGGCTCCGACTCGTCTGCGTTCGAGACGAGGTAGATCGGCTTGGCGCTCTCCGCCGGCTTGGGCAGGAAGCTCGCCTTGCGGCCCATCGGGAACCCGGCGCCGCCGCGGCCGCGAATGTCGGCGGTGAGGAGCTCGTCGAGGACCGCCTCCCGCTTCATCTTCAGGGCCTTCTTGAGGGACTTGTAGCCGCCGACCTTCTGGTATTCGGCGAGCTTGGTCAGGTCGCGCCCCTCGGCCTTGGCGAAGAGGAGCTTCGTCTGCGCCTCCTTACTCAGCGCCATCGCGCAGCTCCTCGACGATGCCGGGCACGTCCTCGGGCCGGACGGGCTCCCGGTAGCGGTGGTCGACCGAGACGACGGTTCCCCAGCCGCACCCGCCCGCGCACTCGATGGTGCGCAAGGTGAACCCCCCGTCCTCGGTCGTCTCGCCGGCCTCGACGCCGAGCTCGGACTCGAAGGCCTCGAGCACCTGCTGTGCGCCGACGAGCGCGCAGGAAATGTTGGTGCAGACCTCGATCATGTGCCGGCCGACCGGCTCGAGGTGGAACATGTCGTAGAAGCTCGCGACCGCCTTGCAGTAGGCCGGCGTGAGGTCGAGCGCCTCGCCCACCTCGCGGAAGGCGTCGGGAGGGAGCCAGCCGTAGCGCTCCTGGGCGAGCCGGAGGGCGGGCATGACCGCCGAGCGCGGCTCGGGGTAGCGCGCCGCGAGCTCCTGGATCTCGCCGTAGAGCGCGTTCGAAGCCATCAGCGGTCGCAGTCCCCCATGACCGTGTCGAGGGAGCCGAGGATCGCGATCAGGTCGGCGACGAGGGAGCCCCTGACCGTCGTCGCGGTCGCCTCGAGCGCCACGAACGAGGGCGCACGGAACTTGACCCGCCACGGCTTCGAGCCGCCGTCGGAGACTAGGTAGCAGCCGAGCTCACCGCGAGCCGACTCGACGGCGACGTAGACCTCGCCCGCGGGCACGCGGTAGCCCTCGGTCACGAGCTTGAAGTGGTGAATCAGGCTCTCCATTGACGTGTGCAGCTCGTGCCTGGGCGGGAGGACGATCTTGCGGTCGTCCACGATCCACGGCCCCTCGGGCATGCCGTCGAGGCATTGCTGGACGATGCGCGTCGACTCGCGCATCTCGTCCATGCGCACCTTGTAGCGGTCGTAGACGTCCCCGTTGAAGTAGACGGGCACGTTGAAGTCGACCTCGTCGTAGGCGAGATACGGCTCGACCTTGCGGAGATCCCAGTCGACCCCGGACGCGCGCAGAACCGGGCCGGACTGGCCGAGCGCGATCGCGTCCTCGGCGGAGAGAAGGCCGATCCCCTTCGTCCGCTCGAGCCAGATCGCCTGCCGGTCGAGGAGCGCTTCGTACTCGTCGACCTTGCCCGGGAACATGTCCGCGAACTTGCGGCACTCCGTGAAGAAGCCGGGCGGGATGTCCTCGGCGAGCCCGCCGGCCTGGAAGTAGCGCGTGTGCATGCGCACGCCGGTGACGAGCTCGAACAGGTCGAGGACGGCGTCGCGCTCGCGGAAGCAGTACCAGAGGAGCGAGATCGCGCCGAGCTCGAGCGCCCCGGTGCCGAGCCAGATGAGGTGGGAGTGGATGCGGGAAAGCTCGCAGAGGAGCGTGCGCATCCAGGTGGCCTTCGGCGGCGGTTCGACGCCGAGGAGCTTCTCGATCGCGAGGACGAAGGCGAGCTCGTTGATCTGGAAGGAGAGGTAGTCGATCCGCTCCGGGTACGTGATCGCCTTCCACCACGTCTTCTGCTCCATGTTCTTCTCGAAGCCGGTGTGCAGGTAGCCGATCACCGCCTCGACGCCCTCGACCCGCTCGCCGTTCAGCTCCACGATCAGGCGGAGGACTCCGTGCGTCGACGGATGGTTCGGGCCGAAGTTGACCTGGAGGATGTCCCCCTCTTCCCGAAGGATCGGATCGACCTGCAGCACCGAGGGGATCGGGCTCGGGATCCGCGTGCCCGCATAGATCGGGGCCTGCCGGCTTCGCCGAGGGGCCGTGGTCGCCACTACTCCGCTCCCGAGAAGCGCACCGGCTCGCCGCCGATCGGGTAGTCCTTGCGGAGGGGGTGGCCCTCCCAGTCGTCGTCCATGAGAATCCGCTTCAGGTTTGGATGGCCCTCGAAGACGATGCCCATGAGGTCGTAGGCCTCGCGCTCGTGCCAGTCGGCCGTCGGCCAGACCGAGACGACGCTCTGTACGGGCTCGCCGTCCTCGCACCAGATCTGCAGCCGAACGCGCGGCGCCTCGCGCGCGCCGGAGACGACCGCGAGCAGCTGGTAGGAGAGCGAGAAGCGCTTCGCCTTGGGCTCGGGCTTCTTCGCGAGTCCCCAGGACCCGGGCAGGTTGATGTCACGGCCGGCGCGATGGCCCCAGTAACCGGCGACAGTGCGCTCGTTCCAGCCGAGGTAATCCGTCGCGGCGATGTCCGAGAGAAAGTTGAACCCGCGCTCGTCGCGCAGGAACTCGGCCGCCTCGCGCAGCCGGGCCGTCTCGACGACCACGGTGGTCTCGCCGCGGCCCTCTGTCACGGAGGCGAAACCCGGTACGTCCGCGAATTTCACGACGCCACTTCGCGGATCTCGTACGCGGGCGGCACGCCGGCGAGGATCTTCTCCTGGAGCCGAACGATGCCTTCGAGCAGCGCCTCCGGGCGCGGTGGGCAGCCGGGGACGTGCACGTCCACCGGGACAACCTTGTCCACGCCCTGGAGGACGGCGTAGTTGGCGAACATTCCGCCGGAGCTCGCGCAGGCGCCCATGGCGATAACCCATTTCGGCTCGAGCATCTGGTCGTAGATCTGCCGAAGCGGTGCGGCCATCTTGTGGGAAACGCGGCCCGAGACGATCATCAGGTCGGCCTGGCGCGGAGAGGAGCGGAAGACCTCGGCTCCGAAGCGCGCGACGTCGTAGCGCGAGCCGACGATCGCGATCATCTCCATCGCGCAGCATGCGAGCCCGAAGGTGTCCGGCCAGATCGAATGCCCCTGCGCCCAGGCGACCGCCTTCTCGACGGTCGTGAGACCGAGCTTTGACTCGAGGTCGCCGAGCTCCTGCTCGAAGACGCCCGGCCCCTTCCGGCGCATGAGCGTCCGCTCGGAGTTGATCCCGTAGTCGGCGAGGCGCTTCTTGCGTCCTACGTCCGCCACTCGAGCGCCCCCTTCTTCCAGACGTAGACGTACGCGATGGCGAGGATCGCGATGAAGAAGCCGAACTCGGCGAGCGCGAAGCTCCCGAGCGCATCGAGCCAGATCGCGACCGGATACAGGAAGACGATCTCGATGTCGAAGACGATGAAGAGCATCGCCGTCAGGTAGAAGCTGATCGTGAAGCGCTGCCGGGTCGGCGGGCCGACCGAGACGCCCGACTCGAAGGGGATCGTGCGCTGCCGCGCTCTCGCTTTCGGGCGCGTCGCGAGCATGAACGACGCCGCGATCAAGGAGGCCGGGATCGCCAGGGCGAAAAAGCCGTAGACGAGGAACGGAAACCAGTCGTCCAGGACGGCCAGCGGCACGCCCGCATACTAACCGTCCTCGGGCCAGTGAGACTTGTCACGAACTGCGCGATCTTTCCAGCGTTTTTCCGGCGCTTTCGTGTCACAAGGTCGGGGGGTGTTTGACCGCTCAGGCCGTTGGTACACTGAGATCGATGGTCACCGTTACCGAGTCTGCGGCTACGAAAATCCGCTCCCTCATGGCCGAGGAGCCCGAGGGCGAGGTCTCCGTTCTCAGGATCGCGATCCAGGGCGGCGGCTGCTCGGGTTTCCAGTACGCCCTCGGCTTCGACCGCGGGCCCCAGGACGGTGACAACGAGATCGAGATGAACGGCGTTCGCGTCGTCATCGACCCGTTCAGCGCCCCGTACCTTGCGGGTGCCGAGATCGACTACGTAGACGCGCTGATGGGCGCGGGCTTCGCGATCAACAACCCGAACGTCCAGGCGGCATGCGGGTGCGGCTCGTCCTTCCAGGCAAAGGAAGGCGCGGTCGAGGGCGAGGCCGTGCAGACGCACGCCGGCGGCGGTTGCGGCTCCGGCTGCGCGCACTAGCGTTTCCTCGCCCCGGGTAGCATCGAGTCAGGCGTGAGCGAAGGCGTCTGCGACATCACCGTCATCGGCGCGGGCCCGGTGGGCCTCGCTGCCGCGTACTACGCGGGTCACCGCGACGCGAGCGTCCGCATCGTCGAAAGCCTCGGCCAGCTCGGCGGTCAGGTCGCCGCGGTCTATCCGGAGAAGCACGTCTACGACGTCGCCGGCCACCCGAAGATCAAAGGCCAGGACCTCGTCGACCTCTGCGTCGAGCAGGGGCTGCAGTTCGGCGCCGACGTGCATCTCGACGAGGAGGTCGCAGATCTCACGCGGATCGCGCAGAACGGCGAGGAGCTCCTCTCGCTGACGACGAAGTCGGGCCAGCAGTTCCTCTCGCGCGCGCTCATCGTGACTGCCGGTCACGGCGCGTTCGAGCCCAGGAAGCTGGAGCTCGAGGGGCTGGACGACTGGGAGGGACGCGGGCTCCACTACTTCGTCAAGCGCAAGGACGTCTTCAAGGGCAAGAACTGCGTCATCGTGGGCGGCGGCGACTCGGCCCTCGACTGGACGCTCGGCCTGCAGGACACCGCGGATCTCCCGATCACGCTCGTCCACCGGCGCGACCGCTTCCGGGCGCTCGAGACCTCCGTGAACGAGGCTCGCCGGCTCGAAGGCGAGGGCAACGTGCGCATCTGCGCCCCCGCCGAGGTGCGCGAGATCCGCGGCGACGGGTCGATCCAGGCCGTGACCGTCGAGGACACCGGAACCGGAGAGACCCACGAGCTCGACTGCGACGCGCTCATCCTCCTCCTCGGCTTCCACTCGCACCTCGGCTCGATCGCCGACTGGGGGCTCGACCTGCACGGCAAGCGGCAGATTCTCGTGAACCCGATGACGATGGACACGTCGATCCCGGGGGTCTATGCCGCGGGCGACGTCGCCGGCTACGACGGCAAGATCACGCTGATCTCGATCGGCTTCGGCGAGGCCGCGGTCGCGGCGAACAACGCCATCGCCTGCATCCGCGGCGAGAAGGTCCAGCCGAAGTACTCGACGGATTAGCTGGAAATCCCCGGAAGGGGGAGAGCCGGAGGGTCGCCGAGGCCGAAAAGAACAGCGTGAGCGAGAAGCACGCTGTCGAGTGCCTCCACTGCGGCACGTTCAGGACGGTCACGCGCGAGCGAACGCAGCGCCTCGATCCCGGCGAGTGCGGCCGGTGCGGCTACCTGGGCTGGGCCCTGGTCGCCGACCTGGCCGAGCCGGTTCGCAAGGGGCTGCGCGAGCGCCCGCCGGAGCTGCGGTTCCGGCGACTGCGCGTCGTCTAGAGTCCAAGGCGTGGCGACCACGCCGACGGAGCTGTGGGGCACCGAGACGAAGAAGGCTGTCGAGAACTTTCCGGTCTCCGGTGAGCCCATCCCGGTTTCGGTCGCGCGCTGGCTCGGGCGGATCAAGGCCGCCGCGGCGCGCGTGAACGCGGATCTCGGGCTTCTCGACAAGGAGAAGGCCGAGCGGATCGCCGCCGCGGGCGACCGAATCGCGAACGGCGAGTTCGACGACCAGTTCCCGATCGACGTCTTCCAGACCGGCTCGGGCACCTCATCCAACATGAACGCGAACGAGGTGATCGCCGCGCTCGCCGGCGAGGACGTCCACGCGAACGACGACGTCAACATGGGCCAGTCGTCGAACGACGTCTTCCCCTCAGCCGTCCATCTGGCCGCGCTCGACGACCTCGTCCACGGGCTTCTGCCTGGGCTCGACCGGCTGGCCGCCTCACTCGAGGCGAAGGCGCGCGAGTTCGACGACGTGGTCAAGTCGGGCCGGACGCATCTGATGGACGCCGTTCCCGTCACGCTGGGCCAGGAATTCGGCGGCTACGCGGCTCAGGTGCGGCAGGGGTACGCACGCGTCGAGGCGACCCTCGAGCGGGTCGGCCAGATCCCGCTCGGCGGGACCGCGACGGGCACGGGCCTGAACACGCATCCGGAATTCGCCGAGCGAGTCCGCGCGCACCTCTCCGGCGAGACCGGACTCACGATCTCGGCGCCGGCCGATCCGTTCGAGGCGCAGGCGGCGCGCGACGCCCTCGTCGAGGCCTCGGGCGCGCTCAAGACCGTCGCGGTCTCGTTGACGAAGATCGCGAACGACATCCGCCTCATGGGGTCGGGACCGCGCGCGGGCCTCGCCGAGATCGCGCTGCCGGAGCTCCAGAAGGGGAGCTCGATCATGCCCGGCAAGGTCAACCCGGTCATCCCGGAAGTCGTGACCCAGGTTTCCGCGCAGGTGATCGGAAACGACGCGGCGATCACGGTTGGAGGGATGCAGGGGCACTTCGAGCTGAACGTCTTCGTGCCGCTGCTCGCGCGGAATCTCCTCCAGTCGGTCCGGCTGCTCACGAGCGCCGCCAACCTGTTCGCGGAGAAGTGCGTGGAGGGGATCGTCGCCAACCGCGAGACCTGTGAGCGCTACGCCGAGCTCACGCTCTCGGCCGCAACCGCACTCAATCCTTACATCGGCTACGACAAGGCCGGCGAGATCGTCAAGGAGGCGGCGGCCTCGGGTCGTTCCCTTCGTGACGTGGCGAGGGATGCGGGCGTCGAAGAAAGCGTGCTCGACGAGGCGCTCGACTACCGCGCGATGGCGAAACCGCACGACGCCTAGCCGGCCCGCTGCGATGGTTCGCCTTGCGATCTAGTGGATCCGCGCTACCCTGTGCGCGCTTCCGGCGGACTTGCCGCCGAGGCAGGTAGGGGAAACCGATAAGGGGGGAGTACATGAGGAGACGCGTCTCCATGGCCGTCTTTGTCGCCTTGGCAGTTGTCCTGGCGACGGCGGTTGCGGGTGCCGCGGGCGCTGGCACAAGTCACAGCGCCGATCCGCAGGTCAGACAGCACGACTTGCCGAGCCCGCTGAGCGAGAAGCAGCGCGCCCTGCGCGCCCAGGCTCTCGAGCTGCAGGCGAAGGGCAAGATCGCCAAGAGCGCGAAGGTCGGCAAGGTCGCCAAGGGCCAGTACGTTGAGCTCGCCCGCACGGGCGAGGACTCGATCTGGACGGTCCTCGGCGAGTTCAGCGACTTCGCGCACAACCAGATCGCGGAGCCCGATCGCACGGAGGACAACACCACGATCTGGGAGCCGGACTTCAGCCAGAGCTACTACAAGAACCTGCTCTTCAACGACAGTCCCGGCGCCAACTCGATGCGGAACTTCTACATCGAGCAGTCGTCCAACCGCTACACGGTGAACGGCGACGTGACCGACTGGGCGCAGGTGCCCGGGACGGCTGCCGACTACGGCTCGAACACGAAGCCGGACTCTGCAACCTGGCCGTTCCTGCGTGACACGGTCAACACCTGGTACGAGAACCAGATCG